>NZ_JAWLFK010000014.1:28253-46599 GCF_041685615.1 Thioalkalivibrio sp. | reverse complement strand
GCCACCCGGGCCAGGATCAGGGCGAGCGGGATCAGCACGGCCTGAAAGGCCAGCCCGGCCAGCAACGGGTGTCGCGCAATCGTTTGACGGAGGCTCATGGTTGGCGGGCCGGGGCGTGCGGATTCATCCGCGGGAGGATGCCCGATTCCGGGGGCGGTTGTCCCGCACCGAAAAACCCCCGTACCGGACAGGGCCGGGACGGGGGCCGGGTGGCCTGTTGCGGCCATACGGGGGTGGCGGGCGTCAGGTCTTCGCTTCCTCGATGCGGATCAGGGCCAGTTCGTGGAACAGTCCCTTCATCAGGCTGACGCACATCAGCAGCAGCACGATGACGAATGGCAGGCCCGTACTCACGGCCCCCGCCTGCAGTGCGTTGAGCGCCGCCTCGCCACCGACCGCCAGCAGGACCCCGGCGACCACGCCTTCGGTGGTGGCCCAGAAAAGGCGCTGGGATTGCGGTGCGTCGGTCTTGCCGCCCGAGGTGATGGCATCGATCACCAGCGAGCCCGAGTCCGAGGAGGTGATGAAGAACACCAGCACCAGAGCGATCGCCAGGAACGAGGTGATGGCGGTGAACGGCAGGTGCTCCAGCATCTGGAACAGGGCCAGGGAGGATTCAGAGATGCCGTCCGCCAGGGCGCCAACACTATCGCGTGCCTGAGCCAGTCCCGAGCCCCCGAAGGCGCTCATCCAGACGACGGTGACCAGGGTCGGTACCAGCAATACGGCTGTGACGAACTGGCGTACCGTGCGGCCGCGGGAGACGCGGGCGATGAACATGCCGACGAACGGCGACCAGGAGATCCACCAGGCCCAGAAGAAGATGGTCCAGGCGTGGTAGAAGGTCTCGTCCTCGCGCCCGACCGGGTTGCTGAGCGGGATGAAGTACTGCACGTACCCGGTTGCCGTGGTACCGACGTTGGCAAGAAACGCGAGAACGCCACCCGCCACCATCACGAACAGCAACAGCAGTGCGGCGAACAGCAGGTTGATGTTGCTGAGCAACTTCACGCCGCCATGGATGCCGCGCATGACCGACATCAGGGCGATGATGGTCACGCCGATGATGATGGCGACCTGGGTGTTCAGGCCGGAGTCGATGCCGAACAGGAACTCCATGCCCGAGGCGGCCTGCTGCGCACCGAGGCCCAGCGAGGTGGCCAGACCGAACATGGTGGCCAGAACGGCGAGGATGTCGATGACGTGGCCGATCGGGCCCCAGACGCGCTCACCAAGGAGGGGATAGAACGCTGAACGGATGGTCAGCGGCAGGCCCTTGTTGTAGGCAAAGAACGCGAGCGCCAGGCCGACGACCGCGTAGATTGCCCAGGGATGAAGGCCCCAGTGATACATGGTGGCGCCCAGGGCGGCCTGGCGGGATTCTTCGGTCCCGCCTTCGATCCCCAGGGGCGTTCCGAACCATTCGGTGAAGTAGCCCACCGGTTCGGCCACGCTCCAGAACATCAGGCCGATGCCCATGCCCGCGGCGAACAGCATCGAGAACCAGGAAATGACCGAGAATTCCGGCTTGGCATCCTGGCCGCCGATGCGGATGCGTCCGATGGGCAGGAGGACAAGGGCCAGGCAGAAGAGGACAAAGATGTTGCCGGCCGAGAGGAACAGCCAGTCGAAGGCGCGTCCGATCCCCTCACGTGTGTTTTCGAGGTGTTCGTTCGCCTGTTCCGGAAAGATCAGGGACAGGATGACGAATACGACAATCAGTGCTGCGCTGACCACGAAGACCGGGTTGTGCAGGTCCAGCCCCAGCGGGTTGATGTTCTGCTCGCCAATCTCGTGATCGGTCTCGTATTCGGCTTCCAGTTCCTTTTTCTGTTCCTCGAGGTCTCGTGGATTCTCGCTCACAGTCGCCTCCTTGTGTCGTGTTCTCGGGGGTTGCCGTGGCCGACGGTGCCATCACGGCAACCCCGTGGATTAAAGACGTGCAAGAACCAAAATGCAAAGCGCCGGTGGGACCCCTTGTGTTGTCGACGGGGAACGGAGGATCAGGGGCTTCTGAAAGCCTGATGGCCAGGAACCCCGGACAGTGCGCGGACATGGGTGGCCGCACTGAGCCCAAGGGCGGAAAGGTCGTAGCCCCCTTCCAGAATCGAAACCAGCCGTCCGCCCGCGTGGCGTGATGCTACCGCGGCGAGCGCACGCGTGACCCAGGCAAAGTCGTCTTCGTCGAGATCGAGTCCAGCCAGAGGATCGTCCCGGTGGGCGTCGAAACCGGCCGATACCAGCATGAGTTCGGGCACGAAACGGTCCATCGCCGGTATCCAGTCGCGTTCGATTGCCGCGCGAAAGCTTTTTCCGCCGGTCCCGGCGGCAAGGGGCGTGTGTATCAGATGTTCCCGTTCGGCGCGGGGCGTGTCGGGATAGAACGGATGCTGGAAGCTGGAGCAGTACAGCACCCGAGGATCATCGCGGAAGATGTCCTCGGTACCGTTGCCATGGTGGACGTCGAAATCGGCGATGGCGACGCGCGACAGCGCGTAGTGTTCCAGTGCGTGGGCGGCGGCCACCGCCACGTTGTTGAACAGGCAGAACCCCATGGCGCGGTCGCGTTCGGCATGATGACCAGGCGGTCGAACGGCGCAGAAGGCGTTGTCCGCATCTCCCTCCATGACGGCCCGCACTGCCTCGATGCCGGCACCGGCCGCGCGCAGGGCCGCCTGCAGCGAGTGTTCGCCCATGACGGTGTCCGGGTCGAGCATGGCCTGGTACCCCGAAGCGGGGGCGCTTGCACGGATATGCGCCACATGTGCCGCCGTGTGGACCCGTTGGAGTTGGGCGTCGGTGGCAGGCTGCGGGTCCAGCAGGCAAAGGCCTTCCAGCAGCCCTTCGTCGAGCAGCGCGTTGCGAACGGCGTGCAGGCGCGCCGGTCGCTCGGGGTGATGCGGCCCGGGGTCGTGCAGCAGGCAGTCGGGATGCGAGATGTAGGCTGTCTGGGTCATGGACGTGTCTCCGCCGGGTGCCTTCCACGAGTATAGGGGTGTGCGGGTCACGGACCCGGTGGTCCTGTGGCGACGGGACCGGTACCGTAGTACCCGCATGAATCGCGCAGGTGGAGGGAAACCGAATGAAAGCCTTGTTGGTTGATCCCGAGCAGCAGACGATCGAAGAGGTGGATGTGGGAGGGCGCGACGACATCGCACGCCTGATCGGCTACGAAACGCTCGAATCGGACGAGATCGGGCCGGATGGTGATCGCCTGTTCTTCGACGAGGAGTGCTTTCTGCGTGGCACCAGCGGGCGCTTTCAGATTGACAGCGTAATCCCGGTGTCGGGCAAGGGGCTGGTGGTCGGGAGTGCCGACGATCGTGCCAGCCTGAAGGACGTGGCCTCCGATCCGGCCTCCCTGCAAACGCGGCTGAAGTACCTTTAGGGAAGCACGGATCCGTGTTTCCGTGGATGGCTTCAGCGCAGCTGGCTGTCCTTCGAGGCACGCCGGTTGTAGGGGCTCGTGGCCTGCTGTTCGGCGTCCTGCGCTTCCTGGCAGGCCACGCACAGGCGCACGCCCGGAAGGGCCCGGCGCCGACCCTCCGGAATGGGCGCGCCACAGTCCTCGCAATGCGAAAGGCTGTCGCCGTCGGGAATCTGGCTGCGCACGCGCTGCAGGGCATCTTCCACCGTGTGGTCGATCTGCTCCTGCTCCGCGCCATCCTTCGCCCATCCGCCTGCCATTGCGTGCCCTCGCGTCGAGGTGGTTAATGTCCATCTGACTGCTGGAACCGGCCGTGGAGTTCCACTGGACGGGCGGGGCACTGCAGTTTTCGGCCGGTTTCAGCCGTGGCCGAATTCGCGGACAACGTAGTCGATGTCCTTGTCGCCGCGGCCGGAGAGGTTGGCGAGGATGGCCGTGCCCGGATTCTCGCGGCCGTGCTTCGTGGCCCAGGCGACGGCATGGGCGCTTTCCAGCGCCGGAATGATGCCCTCTGTGCGCGAGAGCTGGTAGAAGGCATCCAGGGTCTCGTCGTCGTTGATGGCGTGGTAGGCGACGCGCTCGGTGGTCTTCAGGTAGGAGTGCTCCGGGCCGACACCGGGATAGTCCAGCCCGGAGGCGATGGAGTGGACCGGGGCCGGATTGCCTGCCTCGTCGGCCAGCAGCATGCACTTGAAGCCGTGGATCATGCCCGGCTTGCCGTAGGTCATGGTGGCGGAGTGCTCGCCCAGTTTGGTGCCGCGCCCCAGCGGTTCCACGCCGTTCAGCTGTACCTGTTCGTCCTCGATGAAGCCGGCGAACATGCCCATGGCGTTGGAACCGCCCCCGACGCAGGCGACCACGTGGTCGGGCAACTCGCCTCCGCTCATCTCCAGATATTGCTCGCGCGCCTCGATGCCCACCACCGACTGGAAGTTACGCACCATCAGCGGAAACGGGTGCGGCCCGACCACGGAACCGATCGCGAACAGGGCCTCGTCCGCCTGCGAGAGGTACGACTGGAAGGCGGAATCCACGGCCTCCTTCAGCGAGCGGCCGCCGAAAGACACGGGCACCACCTGCGCCCCCATCAGCTTCATGCGGGTGACGTTGGGCGCCTCCTTGGCGATGTCGATCTCGCCCATGTGGATCTCGCACTCCATGCCGAAGTAGGCCGCCGCGGTGGCCAGGGCCACGCCGTGCTGGCCGGCGCCGGTCTCGGCGATCAGCTTCTTCTTGCCCATGTGCTTGGCCAGCAGGGCTTCGCCCATGCAGTGGTTCAGCTTGTGCGCGCCGGAGTGGTTCAGGTCCTCGCGCTTGAGGAAGATATGTGCGCCCACCGAGCGGCTCAGGTTGTGGGCGTAGTACACCGGCGTCGGGCGCCCCTGGTAGTGCTTGCGGATGTAGCGAAGCTCGTTGAGGAAGTCGCCGGAGCGGGCCAGAGTTCGGTAGGCATGGTTGATCTCGGCGAAGTGCGGTTCCAGCTCCGGCGGCAGGAACGCGCCGCCGAATTCACCGAAGTAGCCTTCCGGGTTGGGGAAATCCTTCAGATACGACATGGGCGGTCTCGATGCTGGATGGGTTGTGATCAGGGGCGTCCGGCCGCGCGGGCACCAGGGCGTATGATCCTTCGCGCGGCGCGGGATGCCAAGCCCGGGCCACTGGACCGGCACGCAGGTGGTGTCGGCGGGTGCTGCGGGACACGCCATGACGAAGAAATGGGACCGTCGTCGCGCGGCGTGCAGCGCCGGGGGGTCGCCGCGGGTGCCCGGGTGCCCGGGGAACATGGCTAGTTCCACCTGTTTGCCGCGCACCCTGCGTGGCCTTGCAACGGGGGTTCAAAGCTGCGTTCACTGTGGGCGGTGGTGCGGCCCTTTGCGGGGGTGGGATCAGAAGTCGAGCCGGTTGTAGCGGATGACGCGTTCGAGCTCGCCGGGGTCCAGCGCGAGGCCGTAGTTCTGCTGCAGGCGGGCATGCAGATCGGTGGGGCTTGTCGGGGCCGGATCCATCTCGCGGGCGAACTGGCCGACATCCTCGATGACGGCCCAGGGGTAGAGGATCCAGCGCCACTCCTGTACGGCCTGGCTGCGGAAATCGGCGCGGCAGCTTGTGGTGGCCTTTTCGTGCAGCACGGCGGTGCGCACCGCGACCGGCCCGAAACCCTCCAGATGGGGGCGGGCGGCCGCCAGGGTGTCCCCGGAGTCGTTCACGTCGTCCACCAGGAGCACGCGCTCGCCGCGCACGTCTCCGGCGAGTGGGACGGTGACCGCCGCGTGCTGCTTTTCGCGGGCGCCCGAGGTGTAGTGCTCGACCTTGAGGCTCAGGAGCTTGTGCACGTGCAGGAAGTCGCACAGGAAACGGGCCGGCATGAAGCCGCCCCGGGCGATGGCGACGATGCAGTCGGGTCGGAAGTCGCTGGCCAGGACCTGCCGCGCCAGGTCGTCGGCGGCACGGACCACCTCGTCCACGGTGATCAGCTGGACCGGCATCCTGCTGGGTTCAGCCATGCGCTGCGATCTCCACGCCCGCTTCTTTCATCTGCATTCGGGCCTCCGTACCGCCTTCCGGCGTAACGGGCAGCGAGGCATACGGGATCAGGTGCACGGCAAAGCCCTCCTTGCGCGCGTCCAGCGCCGTCGCGGCCACGCAGACGTCCAGGGCCAGGCCGCCGAGCCAGATCCGCGTGACGCCCCGTTTGCGCAGCTCCTCCCCCAGACCGGTCTGATCGAAGGCGGAGTACTGGTCGTGATCGAAGCGGACCCCCTTGGTGACCTTGATCGTGTTCGGAGGCAGGGCGAGGTCGGCATGGAACCGGGCTCCGGGAGCGTCCTGCAGACAGTGCGGAGGCCAGGGGCCACCCTGTTCCTCGAAGCTCGGGTGTCCGGCTGGATGCCAGTCGCGCGAGGCGTAGACCGGAATTTCCAGTGCAGCCGCGGCGTCCAGCCAGCGGTTGAGGACCGGGATCACGGTATCGCCGTGGTCGATGGCCAGGGCGCCACCGGGGCAAAAATCGTTCTGCACGTCGACGATCAGCAGGGCGTCCCCGGTTTGCAGGTGATCGCGTGGGTTGTCAGTCATTGGCATTCCCTCCGTGTGTCCCTTGCCCCGATGCCGCATATCGGGCCCGGACGGTGCGGGTGACCGCATCCTGGTGTGCCTGTAGCGCCGGGCTGACGGACACCGGGTAGGGCGTGTCTGCGGGCTCGATAGCGCGGATCGAAGGGGGCAGTTGTTCCAGTTGGTGCGCGGTGTGGCTGCGCAGCACGTCCAGATCGCGAGTATGCGCGGGCAGGCGCTGGCCCTCGCGCATCACCGGCTGCAGTAACGGCTCCCCGGGTTGGTTTTCGTCCTGGCGGCCGATGATGTCGCCCGCGAACAGGCCGTCTTGATGGCGGCGAAAGATCTGCTTGGCCCCCGGCAGGATGGGCTTGCCACTGGAGAGCTTCAGGCGGCCCTCGCCGGCGTATTCTGCCAGCTTGTAGGCAATGTCCAGGTCTGGCACGTCGGTGGAGATGCCCATGCTCGTGCCGACGCCGAAGGCATCGATCGGCGCCTGCTGTGCCAGGAGATCGCCAATGGCATATTCGTCGAGCCCGCCACTGGCGAAGATCCCGACCTGTTGCAGGCCGGCATCATCCAGCATCTCCCGTGCCTGCCGGGCCAGGGCCCCCAGGTCACCGGAATCCAGGCGCACGGCGTTCACGCGGAAGTCGTCGCCCAGCTCGTCGCCGAGCTGGATGACCCGGCGCACGCCCTCGAGCGTGTCGTAGGTATCGACCAGCAGGACGGTCTCCGGATAGAGCCGGGCAAAGGCGGCGAAGGCCTCGGATTCGTCATGGTGCGCCTGGATATAGCTGTGCGCCATGGTGCCGCTCACCGGTATGCCGTACGCCTTGCCTGCCAGGACATTGGATGTGCTGGTCACCCCGGCGACATGAAAGGCGCGCGCGCCTTTCACCGCCGCATCCAGCCCGTGCATGCGCCGGGCCCCGAAGTCGACCACTTGTCGACCTCCGGCGGCCGTCACCAGCCGGGCGGCCTTGCTGGCCTGAACCGTCTGCAGGTGGATCTGGTTCATCACCAGGGTTTCGATCAGCTGCGCCTCGGGCAGCGGTGCGGTGACCTCCAGAATGGGTTCGTTGGCGAAGACGGGCGTGCCCTCGGGCACGGCGCGGACCGACCCGGTGAAACGAAAACCCTCCAGCCAGCGCAAGAACCGGTCGGAGAAGCGGTCGAGGCTGGCGAGGTAGTCGAGATCCGACGCCTCGAAGCGCAGACCCTCAAGTTGTTCCAGGACCGTATCCAGCCCGCAGGCCAGCAGATAGTTACGCCGTTGCGGCAGGCGGCGCACGAACAGGCTGAAAACCGCGGGGGCGTGCAGGCCCTCCTCGAAATAGGCCTGGAGCATGGTCAGTTCGTACAGATCGGTGAAGAGTGCCAGGCCATTGCTGTTCGGGGCCGTTGTGCGTCCGGCCCCGGTCATGATGTCAGCTCCTCCAGGATCTGCGCATGGATGTCGCGATCGGCGTCGGTGTGCAGGACAAAGCGGATGTGGCCGACCGCGTCCAGGCGCGGGGTGGCCTCGATGACCGTCTGCAGGGCGATCCGGGCGGCCTCTTCGATGGGGTAGCCGAACGCGCCGGTGGAAAGCGCCGGAAAGGCGATGCTGTAGACTCCGGCTTCTTCCGCCCGGAGCAGGGCGTTGCGGTAGCAGGCGGCCAGCAGCCAGCTGGCCGGCTCGTCATGCCCGTAGACCGGCCCGAGGCAGTGGATCACGAAGCGGTTGGGGAGGTTGTGGGCGTCGGTCAGGACCGCCTGGCCCGGTTCGATCGGGGCCAGGGGCTGGCATTCCCGCTCCAGCCCCGGGCCGGCCGCGCGATGGATCGCTCCCGCCACGCCACCCCCTGGGCGCAGCCAGGCGTTGGCAGCGTTGACCACTGCGTCCATGTCGCGCTGTGCGGCGATGTTGCCGGTGGTGCATTCGATGGTGATGTCGTGGACCTTGACCCGCATGTGTTCCCCCGTCCGGGATAATCGTGGCCTTGCCGGCCCCTGCCCCAAGCATAGGGCATGGGTTCCGGGCGGGTGAACCGGTGCTCAGCGCGTCGCTCCGGCGAGCCGGTCGCGTACCGCGGCGGTCAGCTCCAGCGAGTGTCGCCTGGCCGCGTGGTCGAAGGTGGAGGTGGTGATGATCAGCTCGTCGGCGCCGGTCCGTTCGAGAAACCGGCGGATCCCGTTTTCCACCGTGTCCGGCGACCCGATCCCGGAGCAGGCCATGGTCTGCTCGACGATGGCGCGTTCAGCCCGGTCGAGCCGCTCGCGGTAGCCCTCGATGGGGGGCTGGATCGCTTCCGGGCGCCCGCGGCGCAGGCTGACGAAGGCCTGTTCCATGGAGCTGGCCAGGGTCCGGGCCTCCTCGTCGGTGGCGGCGGCGTACACGTTGTAGCCGAGCATGGCGTAGGGGCGGTCCAGCCATGCGGATGCCCGGAACTGGTCACGGTACAGCGCCAGTGCGTTCATCAGGTGGCCGGGGGCGAAGTGAGAGGCGAAGGCGTACGGCAGGCCCATGCGGGCGGCGAGCTGGGCGCCGAACAGGCTGGATCCCAGGATCCAGACGGGCACGCGCTGCCCGGCGCCGGGTATGGCCCGGATCACCTGATCCGGCTGCGGATCGTCCAGGTAGCCCAGGACCTCGGCGACGTCCCGCGGGAACTGCTCGGGGTCGATGTCCGGGGCGCGGCGCAGGGCGCGCGCGGTGGTCGGGTCGGTCCCGGGCGCGCGGCCCAGGCCGAGGTCGATGCGGCCCGGGTACAGCGCGTTCAGGGTGCCGAACTGCTCGGCGACCACCAGCGGGGCATGGTTCGGCAGCATGATCCCGCCGGCGCCCACCCGAATGTGCTTTGTGGCCGCAGCGACCTGGCCAATCATCACCGCCGTGGCCGCGCTCGCAATACCCGGCATGTTGTGATGCTCCGCGAGCCAGTAGCGCTGAAAGCCAAGGGCTTCGGCGTGCTGCGCGAGGTCGAGGGTGTTGTGCAGCGCCCGGGTGGCGTCCCCGTCGGCAGTGATCGGGGCGAGGTCGAGTACGGAGAATGGGATCATGGGTTTGATTGTACCGACACGCCGGGCTGTCGCGGGCGCCGACACGCATGGCGGGGTCTATAGTTCAGGGAGACGCAGTGCGGAGAGTGAGCCATGAGTATTTCCAGGACCCTGAACAACTTTCTGGACGAGCATTCGGTGACCTACCAGTTGGTTCGCCATCCGCATTCCGATTCGGCCAGCCGCACGGCCGAGGCGGCCCACGTGCCGGGTGACGCCGTGGCCAAGGCGGTCCTGCTGGTCGAGGAGGACGGCCAGTACCGGCTCGCCATCGTGCCGGCGACACGCCGCGTGAAGCTGGGTCGATTGCACCGCCTGCTGGGCGAACACGTAGGCCTGGCCACCGAAGAGGAGGTGGCCCACGTGTTTGCCGACTGCGAGCGGGGTGCGATCCCCGCCCTGGGTTCCGCCTTCGGGCTGGAGACCCTGGTCGACGACAGCCTGCTGGAGCAGCGCGATGTGTACCTTGAGGCCGGCGATCACGAATCGCTCGTGCATCTGCGCGAGGCGGACTTCCTGTTCCTTCTCGGCCAGCCCCTTCGAGGCCAGTTCAGCGCTCATGTTTGACAGCCCCCGATGCCGGACGAGCGCGCGTCCGGGGTCGCCCGGAGAACGCGGATTCGGCTACCTTCTCCGGCAACCAGGTGAACCGGAGCGAGTGGATGACGACGATGGATCCGTTCCTGGAGATGGCGCTGGACGAGGCACGGGAAGGCCTGGGCGAGGCCGGAATCCCGATTGGCTCGGTGCTGGTGCACCAGGGCGAGGTGATCGGGTACGGCCACAATCGGCGAGTGCAGCAGGGCAGCGCGATCCTGCACGCGGAAATGGATGCCCTGGAGAACGCCGGGCGCCAGCCGGCGCAGGTGTACCGCGAGTGCACGCTCTATACGACGCTGTCGCCCTGCGCGATGTGCAGCGGGGCCATCGTGCTCTATGGCATCCCACACGTGATCATCGGCGAGAACGAGTCGTTTCTGGGCGAGGAGGAGTGGCTGCGCGGGCATGGCGTCCAGGTAGACGTAGTGCAGGATCCGGGCTGTCGCGAACTGATGCGTTCATTTATCGAGACGCATCCCGAGTTGTGGCAGGAGGACATCGGCGACTGAGACCGGTGCCACCGGCGGCTCTCCGTCCCGGTGGTGCGGTTGCAAGGCGGACTCAGGGGCCTTCGCGCGGGGGCGGGTCGGCGTAGGGGTAGTCGCTGGCCTCGAGGTTTTCCTGGAAGCTCTCGAGGCGTTCCACGGCCAGATCGGTGCGGTTGAACTGGGCGATGTGGAACAGGGCATCGCCCTCGTTGATCAGCGGCAGGTTGAGTCCGCCGATGATGATGCCGGACGCGGGGGCCAGGATCTCGGTCTCGGCCTCGCCGAAGGGATCGGAGACGATGGCGAGCCGGGTCTGGTCGCGGAGAACCCGGTCGCCCTGGCGCACGAAGGTCCGCAGGATGCCGCTTTGCGGCGCCCGTACCCAGCCGCTGGTGCGCGCCATGATGGGCTCCTTGCGCGGTCGCCGGCGTACGGCCGGCAGCATCTCCAGATGGCGCATCACCTCGATGATGCCGTGTACCCCGCCGCGGATGGAGAGTTCGTCGAAGCGCAGGGCCTCGCCGGCCTCGTAGAGCAGGATCGGGATCTGGCGTTCCGCGGCCGCCTCGCGCAGGGAACCGTCGCGCAGGGCCGAGTTGAGGATGACCGGCGCACCGAAGGCCCGGGCGAGTTCGCGGGTTTCCGGGTGGTCCAGGTTGGCCCGGATCTGCGGCAGATTGGAGCGGTGGAGGGCGCCGGTATGCAGGTCGATGCCATGGGTGCTGCGCTGGACGATCTCGCGCATGAACAGCCGCGCGACCCGCGCGCCCAGCGAGCCCTTCTGGGATCCCGGGAAACAGCGGTTCAGGTCGCGCCGGTCGGGCAGGTAACGGCTCTGGTTGATGAAGCCGTGCATGTTGACCACGGGCACGGCGAGCAGGGTGCCTTTCATGCGCCGCAGCGCCGGCACCTTGAGCAGACGGCGGATGATCTCGACGCCGTTGATCTCGTCCCCGTGGATGGCGGCACTGACGAACAGGGCCGGCCCCTTGCGCCGGCCGCACAGCACCTGAACCGGCATATTGGTGGGGGTGTGGGTGTACAGCGCCCCCAGCTCCAACTCCACCGTGCGCCGTTCGCCGGGACGGACCGTGGTGCCGCCGATCGTGATCGGCTTGTTGCGCAGTGCTCGGGGTGCGCCGGGCACTAGTGGGCCCTGCGGTTAATCAGGTAACGCTCAGCCGTCGCATAAGCGTTGTGGGCAAGGCGCGCGAGCGCAGGACTGGCCGTCGCCCATTCAATCGAGCGGGACGCAGCCCACGGCGCTTGTACGATGGCCCTTCCGGAGTCACTGTGCCGGCGCGACTCGGCGTTGCGTTGCTTGGAAAGGACGCTGCCATTCCCTGCGAAACGCGCCTTGATTCGCGCCCGCACAGTGGCTCTGAGCGTTACCTGATTAACCGCAGGGCCCACTAGCCGCGCCCTTTGGTCTTGGTCCGGTTGGGCTTGCCGTTTTTCTCGATGAAGTCGATGATCATGCCCGCGACGTCCTTGCCCGAGGCGTTCTCGATGCCCTCCAGCCCGGGCGAGGAGTTGACCTCCATGACCACCGCGCCGTGATTGGAGCGCAGCAGGTCCACGCCGCAGACGTTCAGGCCCATGACCTTGGCCGCGCGCACGGCGGTCGCGCGTTCCTCCGGGGTGATGCGGGACAATGTGGCGCTGCCCCCGCGGTGCAGGTTGGAGCGAAACTCGCCTTCCTTCGCCTGGCGCTTCATCGCGGCGACGACCTTGTCGCCGATAACGAGGCAGCGGATATCCGAGCCCTTGGCCTCCTTGATGTATTCCTGCACCAGAATGTGCTGTTTCAGGCCCATGAAGGCCTGGATCACGCTCTCGGCCGCCTGCGTGGTCTCCGCCAGGACGACGCCAAGGCCTTGCGTGCCCTCCAGCAGCTTGATCACGCAGGGCGCGCCCCCCACCGTGGCCAGCAGGTCGTCGATGTCATCCGGCGAGTGAGCAAAACCGGTGACCGGCAGCCCGATGCCCCGGCGCGACAGCAGCTGAAGGCTGCGCAGCTTGTCGCGCGAGCGGGAAATGCCGACCGATTCGTTCAGGGGGTAGACGTTCATCATCTCGAACTGGCGCAGCACCGCCGTGCCATAGAACGTGATCGATGCCCCGATGCGCGGAATGACCGCGTTGAACTGGTCGAGGATGTCGCCCTTGTAGTGGATCTGCGGGCTGTGCGCGGTGATGTTCATGTAGCAGCGCAGCGGATCCACCACGCGTACCTCGTGGCCGCGCTGGTCCGCGGCCTCGACCAGGCGCCGCGTGGAGTAGAGCTTGCTGTTTCGCGAGAGGATGCCGAGTTTCATTCAGGCGCCTGCTGGGCTGTTGGGTTGGGTGCATGGTGGCTGGCGACGAACGAGGCCTGCGGGTCGACCAGGAAGCGACCCCGCATGGCCTCGCGGCCGAGCAGCATGCGGAAAAGCATGGTATCGCGGCTGGTCAGGGAAAGTTCAACGGGCAGCATGATCGACCCGAGTTGTACCCGGGTGGCGATGAAGTAGCGCTCGGCGGTGTGCCCGCCCGAGTCGGTTACGCTGCGCATGTCCAGTACCGGCGCTTCGCACCAGACTTCGGTTTCGGCATCGTGCTGGTGGGGGTGGATGCCGAAGCGCACCCATTCGCGACCGTCGTGGGTGAACGGATCGATCCGGAAGGTGTGCAGGGCGGAACTGCGTGCGCCGGTGTCGACCTTGCACTTGATTTCGGGGATGCCGAGATCGGGGAGTCCGACCCATTCGCGCCAGCCCAGAATGGGCCGGTCGCCAGGGAGGGCGGCGCTGTGGCTGGAAGGGGACGGGCGATCCACGTCGGCTCCCGGTGCGGGTGGAAGCCCCACTATAACGAATCACCCGTCCGGGGCGAGCGGGAAGGGAGCCCGGACCCGGGCTCCCGGGGAAAGGCTCAATCCTCGGCGATGGCCGCGTGGGTCAGGTTGTCCAGCGCCTTGCTCATGGTGTCCAGGACGTCGTCCCGGTCGTCGATTCCGTGGCGTTCGGCCATCCATTCCGGATCGTTGTAGGCCAGCCAGGTTTGGCCGTCGTCGTCGGTCCATGCCAGCGCCTTCATCGGCAGGTCGATGCCCGCGGTCCGCTGGCTGGTGAACATGTGGCTGCCCAGTGCGGGGTTGCCGAACAACAGGAGTTCCGTGGGGCCAAGGTCAATATCCACGTCCGCGGCCTTTGCGGCGTGGTCCCAGCGCAGGGCGACACCCACATCGTTGGCCTCGAGCGCTTTCTCCAGGCGGTCCAGGGTGTCGGAGGCGGAATGCGGGCTGGCCTTGGTGATCATACCCGGCACGTCGGCGGCCAGCGCCGGCATTGCGGCCAGGGCCATGGGCAGCAATGCGGTCAGAAGCATCTTCTTCATGGCAGGGTCCTTGTATTGCGGATCGATCGTGTGATGGGTGGTCAATTGCGAGGGACAGTCACATTGATCGCTTCCGTAGAAGGTAGACGATCGATGCAGAAATATCAGCGACGGGGCCCTGGAACCGTCTTCCAGCGGTGCCATGTGCGAAGTGGGGCGCGACAGAATTCGGAAGTACGACCCAGGGTGACCGGCGATCGCCCCGAGGGTTACTGCATGTACGCGTAGCCTTCTTGCTGCAGCTGGATGATTTCGCCATCCGCCATCGGTACCACTTGCACGAAGCCGTGGACGTCCTCGGGCTCGACCCCGTGGCTGTGAGCGGCTGCCGCGCACATCCGGAATTCGATATTCCCGGATTGGGTAAGCGAGTGCACGCGCTCCATCAAGTCGCGGTTTTCTTCCAGTTTGTCGCCGGTGAACAGCGGGATCTCGTCCCCATGCAGGACCGCGACAATGTGCGAATCGAAGGGGTCGGCCTCGTAGACGTTGTTCAGAAAGCTGATCCGGTCCAGCACACCCTCGAGCGCCTCCGCATCAGGCACCGCAATGTCATAGACCACCCGTTGAGGCTCATATGTCTTGTCGGCCAGCTCCGAGCTGCCCCAGGGCATGTTCTCATCCGCCATGATGGTCAGGGGCATGGCAAGAAGGCCTGCGATGGCCGCAATCAGTACCAGTGGACGGATCAATCTCGTGTTGTTCATCGTGATCTCCTAGTTAACGGTGCCTTTGTGCACTTCTTGTTGACGTGACAGGTGGGGGCCATCATCCGCAAGGTCGCTAAACCCGGGTTCCCGGCGCCTGGTTGCGCAGGACGCGTTCGAGGACGGACTCCATGGCGAAGGTGATGCGCCGCCCCAGGGTCTGGGGGCGGTGATAGGTCAGTTCGAAGACGTCCGCCTCGCGCGTCAGTTCCAGTAGCAGATCGTCGCTGGTGCGGAGTTCGTCCGCCAGCCCCATCTCGCGGGCCTGCTCGCCGTACCAGTGTTCCCCGGTGGCGACCTGGTCCAGGTCCAGTTGCGGGCGGTAACGGGCCAGGAAGGTCTTGAACAGTTCGTGGGCCTCTTCCAGTTGTTCGCGGAATTTCTTGCGCCCCTCGTCGGTGTTCTCGCCCAGCATGGTCAGGGTGCGTTTGTATTCTCCGGCGGTCAGCAATTCGACGTCGATATCGTTGCGTGACAGCCAGCGGTGAAAGTTGGGAATCTGCGCAACCACGCCAATCGAGCCGAGGACCGCGAACGGGGCCGCCACAATGCGGTGACCGACCGCCGCCATCATGTAGCCGCCGCTGGCGGCGACGCGATCGACCGCGACGGTCAGGTCCAGCCCGCCTTCGCGCAAGCGTGCCAGCTGGGCGGCCGCCAGACCATAGGAGGGCACCAGTCCCCCGGGGCTCTCCAGGCAGACAATGGCACGGTCCTGTTCCGGACGTGCCATGGTGAGGATCGCGGTGATCTCCTCGCGCAGGCTCTCGACGCTGGAGGCGCGGATGTCGCCGTCGAAGCGCAGCACGTACACGCGCGGGCGCTCGGCGGCGGTGTTGCCATCGCCTTTTGTGGCGTCCGCGCCGGTTTGTGGTCCGGTTTCCGGCGGGGTGCCCGGGCGGGTCCCGGCGCCCGGTGGCGAATCGGTGTTTGCGCGTCCGCGTTTGCGCCTGATCCAGTCGCGCAGGCGTTCCATCCGGCCGCGGCGGTGTTCGACCGCCCGGCGCACGGTCTTTTCCATCCGCTCGAAACGATCGTTCAGGCGCTTGACGTTCAGGCGGTCCGGCCGACGCTCGCGCGAACGGGCGATCAGGCCGGCGATTGCACTCAACACGATGATCGCGGCAAGGACGGCCGTGGCCGCCTTGGCGAGGAAGAGTCCGTATTCCTGAAGAAATTCCATTTCGTGTCCCGGTTGGATGGGGTGCTCGAAGTCGGTGCGTGCATAATGCCAGCATGGATACCGATACAGTTGAAGACCCCCGTAGTGCGGGACGGTTTCACGGGCGCGAAGGTTCCGTGGCCGGTCCGGTACCGGAGCCAATCATCCACGCCGGATACGCGACCCTGAGCCTGCGCCAGGTCGACGAGTGGAACGGGGTGCCCAAGGGCACGGCCTTTCGCCTGTTCAAGGCGCGCAAGGATCAGTTGCGCGAGGGGATGGATTTTTTCTACATCCCGGAAGGCCGCGATCCCGAACTGACCGAGACCCTGCGCCTGGATGGCCGGATCTATCCCTCCACCGTGCACCTGGTCCTGCTGACCGGTGCGGCTTATGCCCGCCTGCGCGAGGAGTGGCACGCCCGTGCCCACAATCCGGGTTGTGGGTGCCCCGACGAGCACTAGGGAGACACGGATTCATGTACACGTTCGCGTGGGTGCTCCCTGTGTTCCGAGACCGGGCGCGCACCCGGCGTTGCGGTTCCCTTGTGCAGCATGACGGCACGGCCGTCACCGCGCCTTGTTCGCCCGCAAAAGCGACCCGGGCGCGAATATGCACATCAATCGGCGTTTCCCCGCTGGGGCGGCGGTGCGGGCGGGCCGACTGATGCGGGTCACCCTGGAACAATGGCGGATGCTGCAGGCGGTGGTGGAGGCGGGCGGCTTTGCACACGCCGCGGAACGGGTGCACAAGAGCCCGTCGAGCATCAATCACGCGGTGCAGAAGCTGGAAGAACAGCTGGGCGTGGACGTATTCCAGGTGCAGGGGCGCAAGGCCGTGCTCACCCCGGCGGGTGAGGCGCTGCTGCGCCGGGCCGGGCACTTGCTGGAAGAGGCGGCGGAGATCGAGACCCTGGCCGGCGCGCTGGCGGCGGGGGTGGAGTCCGAGATCCGGCTGGCGGTCGACCAGCTCCTGCCCCGCGAGCCGGTGATCGGGGCCCTGGAAGCCTTCTCGCGGGCCTACCCGGCCACCCGGATTCAGTTGCACGAGGTGGTGCTGAGCGGCGGGCCGGACATGCTGCGGGATGCGGCCGTGGACATCCTGCTGGGGCCGGAACTGCCCTCCGGCTATCTCGGGAGTTGCCTCGGCGAGTTGTCGATGGTCTGTGTCGCGCATCCGTCGCATCCCCTGGCGCAGGCGGGCAAGGCGTTGACCCGGCGCGACCTGCAGGCGCATCGCCAGGTCGTGGTGCGCGATTCGGGTGACCAGGGTTCCGGCGAGGGCGGCTGGCTGGAGGCCGACCAGCGCTGGACGGTCTCGCACATGGGAACGGCCTGCGAGGTCCTGCGTTCCGGAATCGGGTTCGCCTGGGTGCCGGAGGATCGCATCGCCGGGGATCTTGCGGCGGCGCGTCTGGTCGAACTGGACCTCGAGGCCGGGGCGCGCCACATGGTGCCGTTCTACATTGCCCATGCCGATCGCGACCGTGCGGGCGCGGCCAGCCAGGCCCTGATGGGGACACTGGAACAGACCTTCCGGGCCCCGCCATCAGCCTGACCGGGTCGAGTGGGAGCGTGCCCGCACGCGAAGCCCCGGCGCGCACGTGATAATGGTGGCGACACCGGACCCAACACGAAACCACAAGGAACGAACCGATGTGCGGGATCGCAGGAGAATTCGTCTGGGGCGAGCGACGCGCGAGTGGCGAGGCCGTCGCGCGCATGCTGCCCTGCCTGGAACGCCGCGGGCCGGACGCCGATGGGCTGTGGGCCTCCGGGCGTGTGGCCCTGGGGCACCGCCGGCTGTCGATCCTGGATCTCTCGCAACGCGCGCACCAGCCGATGTTCGATCCGGAGACCGGGCTGGCGCTGGTTTTCAATGGCGCGATCTACAACTTCCGCGCGCTGCGTAGCGAACTGGAAGGCCGTGGCCATCGTTTCTTCTCCAGCGGCGATACCGAGGTGATCCTGCGCGGCTACGCGGAGTGGGGCGAGGGGATCGTGGCGCGGCTGCACGGCATGTTCGCGTTCGCCCTGTATGACGGGAGCGCCCAGCGCCTGTTGCTGGGCCGCGACCGCATGGGCATCAAGCCGCTGTATCTGGCCCGCGTCGGCGGGGGCATCCGCTTCGCCTCCAACACACAGGCCCTGCTGGCGGCCGGCGGCGTGGATACCCAGCTGGATGCCGAGGCCCTGCACCTGCTGTTCTCGCTGCACGCGGTGGTACCCGCGCCGCGTACCGTGTTGCGCGGCATCCGCAAGCTCGAGCCGGGCCACTACCTGAGTATCGATGCCCGGGGCCAGGAGCGGCTGCAGCGCTACTGGACGCTGCATGCACACCGCCCGGCCGAGCCGGTATCGGACGGCGAATGGCAGGAGCGCATCGAACACGCCCTGCGCAGTGCCGTGCGCAAGCGCCTGGAGGTCGCCGATGTGCCCGTCGGCGTGCTGCTCTCCGGCGGGCTGGATTCGTCGTTGCTGGTCGC
>NZ_JAWLFK010000014.1:25660-28153 GCF_041685615.1 Thioalkalivibrio sp. | reverse complement strand
GACTGGCTGCGCGAGCAGTTCGCCGAACTGGAGACCGATCGAGCGGATTCCTTCATCGACGCCGTGCTGGCCCTGGACGTGACCACGCTGATTGTGGACGACCCGGTCAAACGCGTGGACAACATGACCATGGCCTTCGGCCTGGAGGCCCGGGTGCCGTTCCTGGACCACGAGCTGGTGGAGACCGCCGCGGCGATGCCGCCGCACCTGAAGCTGGGCGATGGGGGCAAGGACGTCCTGCGCCGGATCGCGCGCGGCCGGTTGCCGGACGCGGTGATGGACCGGCCCAAGGGCTACTTTCCGGTGCCGGCGCTGAAGTACGTGCGTGGCGATTTCCTCGAGTTCATGCGCGACATCCTCACCTCGCGCGCCTCGCGCGAGCGGGGCCTCTATCAGCCGGCCTACATCGACAAGCTGCTGGATGCGCCCGACCAGTACTTCACCCGCATCCAGGGCTCCAAGCTCTGGCACGCGGCCCTGCTGGAGTACTGGTTGCAGACCCACGTGGACCGGTAATCGCCGTATGGAACGGGTGCGGATTCGGCGCGTCTACGACCCAGTCGACTCCGGGGATGGGGCGCGTGTGCTGGTCGACCGCCTGTGGCCGCGCGGAGTGAAAAAGTCGGCGCTCGCGCTGGATGCCTGGGAGAGGTCGCTCGCTCCGTCCACCGACCTTCGGCGCTGGTTCGGCCACGATGTGGAGCGCTGGCGCGAGTTCTGTCGCCGGTACCGGGCGGAACTGGGAGCGGCTCCCGAGGCCTGGGGCCGGTTGCTGGGGTATGCTCGTCGCGGCCGCCTGACGCTGCTGACGGCGACCCGGGACGTCGAGCACAGCCACGCGGTGGTCCTGCGCGATCTTCTCGACGCCGAACGGGTCGAGGAGGAACCAACGGACGAGCGTGCCTCGCCGGTATGCTTTGCCCCCGACGCGTCCGGACCGGATCCGGATTGATCGTGTCCCCTCAGGATTCCTTCAGGCGAGGCATCAGCATGGTGAGGTTGCAGGGCATGGTGCGGTCGTCGAGCTGGGCGCGGATGATGCGGTCCCAGGCCGTGCGGCAGGCGCCGGTGGAGCCGGGCAGGACGAAGATGTAGGTGCCGTTGGCGACGCCGGACAGGGCCCGCGACTGCAGGCTGGAGGTCCCGATCTCGTCGAAGGAGAGCATGCGGAACAGCTCGCCGAAGCCCTCGATGGTCTTGTCCAGCAGGACCGAGGCGGCCTCGGGGGTGCCGTCGCGGCCGGTAATGCCGGTGCCGCCGGTGGTCAGCACCGCGTCGATTTCGGGATCGGCGATCCAGCGCGAGAGTTCAGCGCGGATGGCGTAGACGTCGTCCTTCACGAGATTCCGCTCGGCCAGGCTGTGACCGGCACCTTCGAGGCGTTCCACCAGGGCGTCGCCGGAGCGATCCTCCGCGAGTTCGCGGCTGTCGGAGACGGTGAGCACGGCGATGCTCAGCGGCGTCCGGACGGGCGTGGTTTCCGGCGCGGAATCGGTCATGGCGACGTCCTGTTGGTGTATCGTGGCGCCCATATTAATGAGTTGCTGGAGTTCCGGGAATGTCGGAGCGGGTACAGAAGGTCCTGGCGGCGCGCGGGCTGGGTTCGCGGCGCGAGATCGAGGGCTGGATCGAGCGCGGCGAGGTGCAGGTGAACAACCGCACCGTGAAGCTGGGCGACCAGGTCGACGAGCACGACGTGATCCGCGTGCGAGGGCGCATCGTGCGGCGCCCGGAGCATCCACATCGGTGGATCGTGTATCACAAGCCGGTGGGCGAGATCTGCAGCCGCTCGGACCCCGAGGGGCGGCGGCCGGTGTTTGCCAGTCTGCCGCGGTTGAAGGGGCAGCGCTGGGTGGCCGTGGGACGGCTGGACCTGAATACCTCGGGCCTGCTGCTGTTTACCACCGATGGCGAACTGGCCAACCGGCTGATGCACCCGAGCATGGCGCTGGAACGCGAGTACGCGGTGCGCGTGCTGGGCGAGGTGCCGGTTGCCACGCTGGACATGCTGCGCGAGGGCGTGGAACTGGAAGACGGCCCGGCGCGTTTCGACAGCCTGGAGGAGCAGGGTGGGGAAGGCGCCAATCACTGGTATCACGTGATCGTGAGCGAGGGCCGCAACCGCCTGGTGCGGCGGCTGTGGGATGCCGTCGGAGTGACGGTGAGCCGCCTGATCCGCGTGCGCTACGGACCGGTCGTCCTTGGACGAGGCCTGAAGACGGGGGCGGTGCGGGATCTCGAGACCCGCGAGGTGGCCGGGCTGTACCAGGCGGTGGACCTGCCGGTTCCGGACTCCGTGCGCTCGCGCGGCCGCGGTGGGCTGCGCCGTGGCGCGCCAGGCAAACGGCCCGGCAAGCCGGTGGCCAAGGGCAAGTCGCGCAACAGCCGGGCAGCGCGCGAGGACGGCTGGAGTTCCTCGCCACCGAAGAAGCCGGCCAAGTCGTCATCCCCCGGCGGTCGCGGCGGGGCCCGGGGCGCGAAGCCCTCGGGGGG
>NZ_JAWLFK010000014.1:0-25560 GCF_041685615.1 Thioalkalivibrio sp. | reverse complement strand
CGTCAAGGGCGTGGGACCGGAGACCGCCGACGACATCGTGCTGTATGCCTTTGATCGCCCGGTATTCGTGGTGGACGCCTATACCCGGCGGCTGTTCGAGCGCCTGGATCTCGCGCACGCCCGGGCCTCGTACGATGCGCTGCGCCAGCACGTCGAGGCGGAGCTGGGGCCGGATGTGGCGGCCCTGAACGACCTCCACGCACTGATCGTGGAACATGGCAAGGAGCGCTGCCGCCCGCGGCCGCGTTGCGACACCTGCCCGGTGCGTGGGTACTGTACCCACCCCGATGCCTGAGGGGCGCTTTCTTCCCGGTTGACGCCGGTGACAGCGCGCCCGAACCTGATTGCCTGGCCCGACTGACCCGGAAGTTCGCATGCGCTACGTCTACACCCTCCTGATTATCGTGTTCGTCGCCGTGGTCGCGGTCTTTGCGGTGCAGAACCTGCGGCTCGTGACCCTGAACTTCCTGACGCTGCATGTAACGCTGCCACTGGCGATGCTGATTGTCGGAATCTACCTGCTGGGCCTGGTCTCCGGGGGTGCGTTGGTCGCCTTGCTGAAACGCTGGATTCGCGGCGCCAGCCGCTGACCGGCCAGGCAATGCTCTGCCGCGCCACCGATTGCGCACGCTGATGCTGTCACTACTTCGGCGCCACCCACTCCAGGTGATCGTGGTGGCGCAGCTGTTCGGGACGTCGCTCTGGTTCTCGGTCAACGGGGTCGGGCTGTCGCTGCAGCAGGCGCTGGGGTGGTCGCCGACCGAGATTGGCTGGCTGACGATGGCCACCCAGACGGGCTTTATCACCGGAACCTTGCTGGTGGCCGCGACCGGGCTGGCGGATCATTTTCGTGCGAGCCGGATGTTCGCGCTTTCCGCCCTGGCCGGCGCCGGGCTCAACGCGGTTTTCATCCTGCTGGCCGGTGTCTGGGAACTGGCCCTGCTTGCGCGGTTCCTGGTGGGGCTCGCACTGGCCGGGGTCTATCCCCTGGGCATGAAGCTCGTGATCGCCTGGACCCCGGAGTACAAGGGCTGGGCACTGTCCTGGCTGCTGGGGATGCTGACCCTGGGGACCGCGCTGCCGCATCTGCTGCGCGGGGCAACACTGGATTTCCCCTGGGCGGTTCCGCTGGTGCTGGCCTCGGGCCTGGCGGTGCTGGCGGCGGCGCTGATCCTGCGTCTCGGAGACGGTCCCCATTTGCCACCGGCCGGGCGTACACCGGGTCTGGGCAAGGGGTTTCGGGCCCTGAAGCGGCGTGACTTCCGGGCAGTGGCTGGGGGCTATTTCGGGCACTGCTGGGAGCTGTACGCCTTCTGGACGCTGGTGCCGCTGCTGGTGGCACGGGAACTGTCGCGGCTGGAGGCCGATGCGGCGCTGATTCCCTGGCTCGCCTTCGGCGTGATCGCGCTGGGCCTGGCGGGTTGTGTCTGGGGCGGGCGTCTGAGCCGACGGCTGGGCAGCCTGCGGGTGGCGCGGGTGGCCCTGGCGACGTCGGGCCTCGCCTGCCTGCTGTACCCGTTACTGTCCGGACAGTCGTCCTGGCTGCTGTTCGGCCTGCTGGCGCTCTGGGGGCTCACGGTCATCGCGGACTCGCCGCAGTTCTCCGCGCTGGCCGCGGACAGCGCGCCCGAGGATGCGGTGGGGTCGGCGTTGAGCGTGATGAACGCGATCGGGTTTGCACTGACCCTGCCCGGTATCTGGCTGACCGGCTGGTTATGGGCGGATGGCGGGGTGTGGGTGCTGTGGCTGTTGCTGCCCGGCCCGGTGCTGGGGCTCTGGGCACTGGCGCGCCTGTCGCCGCCGCGGGCCCCCGCGGCCTGATCGATGCCCGTGTCCGGACGGGCGCGGTGACGGGGTTCAGGCGCCGGGTTCCGTCGGCCCGGTGGTCGCGAGCCGGGCCTGTGCGCGTTGCAGAAGCTCGGCGGCTTCGTCCGGGCGTTCATTCAGGGCGCGGCTCCAGTGGGGGAACAGGTTCTGCTCCTCGCGGCCCTCGTGCTTGGCCAGCGCGCCGGAGATCAGCGCGAAGAACGGGGCCACCGCCCAGGCCTCGTCCACACCTTCGCTGAATTCGTGCTCCAGCATCGTGGTCTGTTCCAGGATCTCGTCGTGCTCGCGCAGCATGATCGAAGTGGGATCCTGGCCGTTCGCGCTGCGGGGCAGCTCCAGCAGGGGGACGATTAGGTCGTTTTCCACCTCCACATGGCGTCGCAGGCCGTCGACATAGGCGCGGAAATCCGGCGCCGCGCCTTCCAGGTCGCCGGCGTTGACCTTGTGCAGGGCGCTGGCGAACAGGCGGTCGATGCGCAGGTGGTCGCGCTCGAGCAGGTCGACCAGGTTCACCGGGGCGACGTCCTCGCGGCGTTGCACCGAGAGTCGCCACAGTGGCGGGCCATTCTCGTGGACCTGCCAATGGATGGCATGACGCAATTGCAGGCTGACCGCGTCCATCAGCAGTTTCGGTTCCTGGTCCAGCAAGACCTCGAAAACCTGTCCGGTGCGCAGTTCGCGAAGGGTGTAGTAGGCGCGGGTATGGGCATGCTCGGCGAGCCCGCGCAGGTCGAGCACAAAGTCAGCCATTCCCGGGGTTCCCGATACCACGTCGCGCGGCCATGGAGGCGCCGATCCTGCGGCGTTCATCCGGGCCGAGCAGGTGCTCGGCGAACGGCAGGACAGCGCGTTCTTCGAGATCGAGATGGATGCGGTACTGGTGAATCCAGGCCTCCGCCCCGTTCAGGTCCGTGGCCTTGCCGCGGGCAATACGTTCCAGGGCCGGTTCCAGCCGGTCCCAGCCGGCCTCGATCTCGTCGTGCTCGGCGGTCAGGTGGTCCAGCCACTCGCACAGCTGGGGGTGGCTGTCCGGGTGGCCACAGTGCCGGCGAAGCAGGGGGAACAGGTCCTCGTCTTCGTCGGCGTGGTGGTTGGGGGCGGCCTCGTGAAAGTAGTTCAGTACCCGTTGTGCCGCGGTGCGTGCCTCCTCGTCGGCGCCCTTTTCGGCGAGGTGGGCAGGCAGACGCTCGAGGATATCCAGGGAGTTGAGGATCCGGCGGTGACAGGCGCGCAGGAGCTCGATGGGTTGCTGGAATCCGGGGACGGTCTCGTGGAGTTGTAGATGCATCGCGGTTGCGGCCTTGTAAGGTTGCCCTGGCAGGTCACTGTTACCGAACTGGCGGGCGCGGGTCTTGATCTCGATCAATGCATATTGAATATAGCTTAAAGTATGATGCTGGAAACCTGCGCTGGAGCCTTGCATGCACCCTCGTAACCGGATGTTCATTCTCGCGGCCCTGACCTATGCCTTGCTGGGCGGGCTGCTCGGCATCCTGTGGCTGGTGCAGCCCGGCCTGATCCCCGGCAACGTGCCGCGCATCCATGGGCATCTGATGCTGCTGGGTTTCGTGACCATGATGATCTACGGCGTGGGTCTGCATGTGCTGCCGCGTTTTTCCGGGCGGTCGTTGTTTTCCGAGCGCCTGGGGCACGTGCAGTTCCTGCTGGCGAATGCCGGGCTATGGGTGATGGTCGCCGGCTGGCTGCTGTTCCACAACATGACGGTCGCGTTCGGCGGCGCGATGGCCTGGGGTGCGATGATCCTGTTTGCGCTGAATATTGCGCTGACCGTGCGCCACTATGGTCCGAAGGGGGCGTAACCATGGCACGCGAGGAATACAACGGCTGCGAGCTGCCCGACGACCTGTTCTACGACCTGGACTATGTCTGGGTGCGCCCGGAGGACGACGGGACCTTCACCCTCGGGATTACCGATCCCGCCCAGACCATGGCGGGGCGGGTGCAGTACTTCCGGTTTCGCAAGCCGGGTTCGCACCGCGCTGCGGGCAAGCCGGTCGCGCGGCTGGAATCCGGCAAGTGGGCCGGCGGTATCCCGACCCCGTTCGATGGCACGATCGAACGCATCAATCCGGCCGTGGAGGCGGATCCGGGGCTGGTCAACGTGGCGCCCTACACGGATGCCTGGGTGGTCGTGATGCGCCCCGACGACCCGGAGAAGGCCCTGGAACGGCTGCATACCGGATCCGAGGCGATCAAGGGGCTCAAGCAATGGATCGACCGTTACGACATCCACTGCATGCGTTGCGCGGACTGAGGGAATGATGAAGGTAGAGCTTCTGGTATCCGAATGGTGTGCCTCCTGCCACGATGCCGAGCGCATCTGGCGCGAGGTCGCGGAACACAAACAGATCGACTTCGCGGTGGTCGACATGGGCCAGCCCGAAGGGCGCGAGCTGGCGACCCGGTTGCGCATCCGGTCGATCCCCGCCGTGGTGGTGGATGGCGAGCTCAAGCACATCGGGTTGCTGGATCGCGCGGCGGCCACCGAACTGGTGGCGGAGGCCCCGGAGCGCATGCAGAAGGCGGTGCGTCATGTCGGTCTGGGCCTGTCGGCCTCCAGCCGCGCCTCGGTGCTGGGGGCGATGGCCTGGCTGCTGATCGCGGGGGCGGTACTGCCACTGGGCGGGTTCTTCCTCGAGGGCGCGGCGCGCCCGGCCGCGTTGCACGGCTTTACTCTCGGATTCCTCCTGCTGCTGATCATGGGGCTTGGCGAGCATATGCTGCCGCGCTTTACCGGTCATCCGATCGCCGGTGGCTGGCTGTGGGCCTGGGCGCCGCAGCTCCTGGTGCATCTGGCGGTTGTGGGCATGGGACTTGGCTGGATGATGGGGGCGGCCATGCTGACCGCAATCGGGGCGATAGCCGCCCTGATCGGACTCGCATTGTTCACCCTGCGGGTGGTTCCCCTGCTGGTGCGCCCCTCCCTCTGATCCTGCGCGATAGAATGGGGGCGCACCCACCAACGGAGTCCGTCCGTGAGTCTTTTCGAGAAGCGTATTGACGAGCTGGAGCAGAGCCTGCCGCATCTGGAGCCGGCCGAGGTGACGCGCTGGCGCGAGGCCGGGAAGCCGTTCCTGCTGGTGGACGTGCGCCAGCCGGAGGAGGCCGCCGCAGGCACCATCGAGGGCGCGGTCAACATCCCCCGGCCCAAGCTCGAGGCAACCATCGAGTCCAGCATGAGCAGTCCCGACCAGCCGGTGGTGGTGTTCTGCGGGGGGCGCGGGCGTTCGCAGCTGGTGGCGGACAGCCTGCGGGCGATGGGGGTCGAGGCGCATGTGCTGCGCGGTGGGTATGCTGCGTGGCGGGAGGCCGAATCGCGGTAGGCCCCGTCGCGGTGTGACCCCGGCCGGCGATCCGTTGGCCGTGAGCGGCTGGATCGCTTTTTTGCCGAGACCTGGCTAATCTCGAAGCTCGTTTCCCGGTCTCCGGAAAATCCCTGAATTATTCGTGTCTGGCGCGTCTCTCGGGGGACGCGTCCTGCATTGGAGTGTGAACGTGAACAAGCCGAAGATCATCGTCTCCACCACCGACATGGAGCGCCTGGACAAGTTGCTGGAATCGCTGCCGGATGACAGCTTTCCCGGCAAGGCCGATCTGGAGGCCGAGCTGGACCGGGCGGATGTCGTGGATCCGCACGATGTCCCGGGTTCGGTGGTGACAATGAATTCGAAGGTCCGGTTCCGGGTGACCGAGTCCGGCGACGAGTTCTCGATGACACTGGTGTACCCGCGCGACGTGGACGAGAGCGGTGGCACGCTGTCGATCCTGGCGCCGGTGGGCAGCGCGCTGCTGGGGCTGTCCGAGGGCGACGAGATCGAATGGCCGCGGCCGGGTGGCGGGCAGATGCATGTGTGCATCGTGGAGGTCGAGTACCAGCCGGAGCGTGCGGGCGAGTACCACCGCTGATGGACGGGGGTTTCGCGCGGCATCCGGTGCGGGTTCAGCCCCAGTAGCCCTGGCGATACCACTGGCCGCTGCGCAGGCAGCGGTACAGCCAGAGCCGGCGGCCCTGGCGGTCGCGGGCCCGGGCGTAGTCGCGGCGCGCATCCTGCCCATGGTCCCACCAGCCGTCTTCCAGTCGTCCCAGCCATTGGGGCTGGTCGGGCGGGGCGGCGGGTTCCGGGCCCTGCAGCCAGAGGGCGGCCCCGGTGGTCCGCTGGCCCGGGGACGGGGCGCCAGGACCCGGGATGACGGCGAGATCGTGTCGCGGTCTCTGGGCATCCTCGGGCCTCGGGGTGTGGCGGTTGACCAGCCGGGAGACCGCCGGCTCGCCCAGACGGGCGCGCAGCCGGGCCAGTACCGCGGGCAGCTGGTCCGCCGGGGGCGTGCTCGCCGGGTCCCCGGCCAGCAGGCCGTCGCTCCGGTCTGCTGGATCCAGCAGGCGCGGTGCCTGCAGGCGCAGGCCGATCACGGCCTCCGGCAGGGTCTCGCGCTCCAGCCGGGTCTGCCACAGGGACAGCCACTCGCTGGCGCGAATGCCGGGTTGCCCGCGTTCCAGCGTCAGCCGGGTGCGCGTCTCGCGGTGGACCAGCTCCAGCGTCATCCCCTGCAGGCTGCGGTTCAGGCCGCGCAACTGCGCCTCGACCTGACGCAGCAGGCGCTTGAGCGGGAAGGCCAGGGCCGTCGTGGCGTGGATCTCGTACTCCAGGCGCAGGGACAGATCCAGCACCGGTGGCGGTACAAAGCGGGGCAGGGCCTCCGCGCGCCGCGCCAGCAGGCGGTCGAGCAGATCCAGCAACTCCGGTCCGTGGCGCCGGGCCAGTTCGGGGCGTGACAGCCACAGCAGGTCGCCCAGCTGACGCAGGCCCACGGCGCGCAGGCCCTCGCGGGTGGCACCGGCCAGCGACAGGGCCTCCAGCGGGACCGGCGACAGGAGACGGCGCAGGGTCTCGGGGTCTTCCGCGATCGCGGGGTTGCGCAGACGGGCCAGCAGGCGCGCGGCGGCGGGACTTCGGGCCAGCCCGATACGGGGATGGAAGCCCAGTTCGGTCAGGGTGTCCCGTACCTGTGCGCGCAACGCCTCCAGGCCGCCGAACAGGCGGCGGCTGCGCCCGACCTCCACCAGGATGCGCTGTGCCTCCGGTTCCGGATGCACGTGATCGGAGAACCGCAGCAGTACGCTGGCCAGCATCTCCAGTGGGGTCCGCAGGGCGTCGGGGTCGTGCTCGACCAGTTCCGGGGTGTCGAGCACCGCCAGTGCATCCCCCAGTGCCATGCCGGGCCGTGCGCCCGCGCGGCGTGCCGCGCGGTTGGCGGCATGCACCCGGGGGCTGGCGCCGGATGCCACCACCAGCAGGGGGCGCTGCAATCGCTCCGGGTCCGGCTCTGCCCGGGCCAGGGCGTCCAGCGCGAGATGCGGCAGGTCGATCGCCATCCAGTGTTCCTGCCGCGCCCGGGTGGTGCCGGAGCTGGCGGGGCGCGTCTCTGGTGGCTGTGGTGCCGGTACAGGCACGGGTGTGGCGGCGGCCGGGAGCAGGCTCGGTTGCCGTCGCGCCGGTTCCGGGGGCGAGGCCGCATGCGGGGGATGGGCAGGCTGGCCCATCTCAGGCCTCCGGCGGTTCGGGAACCCGCAGGGGGTGACCGGAGCGGGCCCAGTGGCCGTCCCCCTTCAGGCAGTGCAGTTCCAGCCCGGAGACCGCGGACTGCCAGCGCAGTCGCTGGTGGGCCGGCGAGGGTTGTGTCGCGGCGTCCGGTGGCCGGTACAGGATGGCGCAGGCCCGGCTCTCGCTCGCGGCCAGGCGCAGTCGGCGCAGCAGGGCCGTCTCCACGGGGCGGCGCAGCCAGGCGAGCAGCACGCCAAAGGCCGGGTCGCGCAGGCATTGCTCCCCGGCCCACAGGGTGTCGCGATCGTGTTCGGTGCGGATCAGCAGCACCCGCTCTGGCGGGACGCCGAGGGTCTGCCAGCCCGGCAGCCAGGGTGTGGCCGGGGGCGCGATCACCGCGATCCAGTAGTCATCGCGGCCGCAGGCGGCCAGCATGGGGACGAGCAGCCGGGTCTCGCCGCAGCCGAACGGGGCCCCCAGCAGTTCGATCAGCTGGCCGCGCGGCCAGCCGCCGCCCAGGGCCCGGTCCAGTTCCGCATGGCCGCTGGGCCAGACCGGGGCATCCGTGGCCGGGGCAGCACTGCGCCCGCGCCAGAGCGCCGGGTGCTCGAGCAGGGTGTCCAGCGCGTCCATGGCTTAGGGAAACACTGATTCATGTACACGCTCGCGCTCGAATCGCTTTTGCGTTCGAACAAGGCGCGGTGACTGCCGTGCAGTCATTCTGCACAAGGGAGCCGCAACGCCGTGCGCGCGCCCGTTTTCGTCAACAACGGGCGGCCGAGCTCCTGCATTCAATGGCTTGTGGGGTTGGCACCCCGGGTTCCCCGGTCCTGCGTTGCACCCCGAATCCATCAAAAACGGGCGGGTCGAACCACGACCCACCGCACGATGCGCCTGGTCTCGGAAAACCTGGGGTGCCAACGCGAGTGTATACATGAGTCAGTGTTTCCCTAGGCCTGGGGTTCGAGATCGCGCAGCACGCCCACGCCGATCCCCTCGATGGCCAGGTCCTGGCGCTCGAGGTCGATCTCGATGGGGCGGAAGTCGGGGTTCTCCGGGAGCAGGCGGACCTTCGGGCCGTCCTGCGCGAAGCGCTTGACGGTGACCTCGTCCTCGATGCGGGCGACCACGATCTGGCCGGAGCGGGCCTCCGGAGTCTGGCGCACGGCCAGCAGGTCGCCGTCGAGGATGCCGGCATCGCGCATGCTCTCGCCGTGCACGCGCAGGAGGTAGTCCGGTCGGGCACGGAACAGGGCCTTGTCGACCCGGTAGTGGTGCTCGATGTGCTCGGTGGCGAGGATCGGCGAGCCGGCGGCGACGCGTCCGATCAGGGGCAGCTCGGCTGGTGCGCCACGGGCGGTGCCCGGCAGGCGGATGCCGCGGGAGGTGCCGCCCAGCAGCTCGATCGCGCCCTTCTTCTCCAGGGCCTTCAGGTGGCACTCGGCCGCATAGGGCGAGCGAAAGCCGAAGGCCCGGGCGATCTCGCTGCGGGTCGGCGCCGTGCCCTGGGTGGCGACGGTCTCGGCGATGTAGTCGAGGATGGCCTGCTGGCGTTCAGTGAGCGACACGAGGCGCCCTCCGGTAACTGTCTATATATACAGTACAAGGGGGCTCGCCGGAGAGCAAGGGCGATTTACAGGAAGGCTGGAAGATCGGAAGGGTTTCAGGGGAAAGACGATACCGGACAGGTACTCACATTTGCCTCTGACCTTCGTACCCGAAAATGCCCAGCATTACGATAATCCGTCTTCCAGCCTTCTTTTCTTCCTGTAGACCCTGTAGACCGTTTTTGATCTGGATCTGGGTCTTTCTGGTGCCTTCGTGGGCTTGGTGGTGAATCCGCGCCGGGTTTTCAGGCGCTTCAGGTGGGGGTGTAGTCCAGTGGCAGGGCGGTGCGGTCGACGACGCGGCGCAGCACGAAGCTGGAGTGCACGCTGTCCACACCCTCCAGGCGGGTGATGCGGCGCAGCAGGAAGTCCTGGTAGGCATCCATGTCGGGGACCACCACCTGCAGCATGTAGTCGGCGGACTGGCCGGTGATCAGGTAACAGTGCTGGACCTCGGGGTAGCCGGCCACGGTCTCCTCGAAATGCGCGAAGCGCTCCGGGGTATGGCGGTCCATGCCGATGTGGATCAGGGCCGTCAGCTCCAGGCCCAGGCTGCGCCGGTCCAGCAGCGCCACGCGGCGCAGCAGGATGCCGGCCTGCTCCAGTGCGCGTACCCGGCGCAGGCAGGGCGAGGGACTGAGCCCCACACGGTCCGCCAGGGCCTGGTTGGACAGGCTCGCATCCTCCTGCAGGATCTCGAGGATGCGGCGGTCATAGCGGTCCAGCGAATGCGGTTGTGGTTTCATGGGGTGAATTATTGCGCATATTGCCCTTGAATGCGCAACAATAGATCCCAATTAAGGCTTCTATAGGGAAAAACGCAAGGTTATGCCCGGATAAATACGTTAGGATGATGCACAGATAGAAATCCGGAGCTCGGCGCCCGACCACAGGCGAGGCCGCGCCCCTTACAGGAGACGAACACGATGGCCTTCGATCACGCCAAGTACGCCCCGTTCCCGCCGATCGACAAGTCCGATCGCCGCTGGCCGGCCCAGCGCACGACGGTTGCCCCCCGTTTCTGCGCGGTGGACCTGCGCGACGGCAACCAGGCGCTGGTGCATCCGATGAGCGTGGAGCAGAAGATGCGCTTCTTCGAGGTGCTGGCGGGTATCGGCCTGACCGAGATCGAGATCGGCTTCCCGTCCGCCTCGCAGATCGACTACGACTTTACCCGCCGCCTGATCGAGGAGGACCGCATCCCCGAGGGCGTGTACATCCAGGTGCTGACCCAGGCGCGCGAGGACCTGATCCAGAAGACCTTCGCGGCGCTGGAGGGCGCCCCGCGCGCGGTGGTGCACGTGTACAACTCCACCAACCCGGCGCAGCGCGAGCAAGTCTTCCGCATGGACCGCGACGGCGTGCGCGGCATTGCCGAGAACGGGGCGCGCTGGGTGCGGGATTACGCGGCGAAGTACCCGCAGACCGACTGGATCTTCCAGTACTCGCCGGAGAGCTTCTCCACCACCGAGCTGGACTTCGCGGTCGAGGTGGTCGATGCGGTGAACGCGATCTGGCGCCCGGACCAGGGCCAGAAGGTCGTGATCAACCTGCCGGCCACGGTCGAGTCCGCCACGCCCAATGTGTTCGCCGACCAGGTCGAGTGGTTCTGCGACCACGTGCAGTACCGCGAGCATTTCTGCGTGTCGCTGCATACGCACAACGACCGGGGCACCGGCGTGGCCGCGGCCGAGCTGGGACTGCTGGCCGGGGCCGATCGCCTGGAGGGCACGCTGTTTGGTAACGGCGAGCGCACCGGCAACATGGACCTGGTCACCGTCGGCATGAACCTGTACTCGCAGGGCATCGACCCGACCATCGACCTGTCCGACATGGAACGGTTGATGGACGTGTACAAGGAGTGCACCGACATGCCCATCCATCCGCGTCACCCGTGGGCGGGCGAGCTGGTCTACACCGCATTTTCCGGCAGCCACCAGGATGCGATCCGCAAGGGGCTGGCGCACTACAAGGAGAGGGGCGGCCACTGGAACGTGCCCTACTTGCCGATCGACCCGGGCGATCTGGGCCGGCGTTACGAGGAGGTCGTGCGCATCAACAGCCAGTCCGGCAAGGGCGGCGTGGCGCATGTGCTGGAGCGGGATTATGGTATCGAGGTGCCGCGCTGGCTGGCGATCGAGTTCGCCCGCATCGTGCAGCAGGATGCCGAGGCCTCGCAGATCGAGGTGTCCTCCAGGCGCATCCACGAGCTGTTCGAGCAGCACTACCTGACCCCGGTCGCCGGCTGGGATCTGGTGCGCTACGAGATCGAGAAGGAAGGCCCGGTGGTGCGGCTGGACGCGACCATGGGCCCGCCCGGGCGCGAATCGCGCCTGCAGGGCGAGGGCCACGGTGCGGTCGAGGCCCTGACCGCCGCGATGCAGGCTGGGCGCGGGGTGCAGGTGAAGGTGACCCATTTCGACGAGCACGCGATGGAGTCCGGTACCGAGGCGCGCGCGATGGCCGCGGTGGATGTGCAGGTGGATGGCGAACGCTCCGTGGGTGTCGCCCTGGGCGAGGACACCACCGCCGCCACCCTGCAGGCCGTGCTGAACGCCACCGGCCGCCGCCTGGGCGAACGCGCCGTGGAGCCGGTCGCCGTCAACGCCTGATCCAGCGCCCTCCTGTGCGTCCAAGGGCGCGCAGGGGGCGTTGAGGGCCACGCAAGCACCGTTCGTTGAGGCGAGGCTGGCTTTGGCAGGGGCTTCGCCTGCAAGCAGGCTCCCACCGAGGGTGGGATGCGGCTTTGTAGGAGCCGCCTTGGCGGCGAAGCCCCCCGCGTCGGAGAGCCACAGCCTGGCCTCCGTCCCCGGGCCCGTTACTTCACCCGCTTCTCCAGCATGTTCTGCATGCGGGTGAGGCGTTCCTGCAGCTTGACGGTTTCCTGCTGGATTTCGTGGATCTCGGCGTGCAGCGCCTGGTTCTCCTCGTGCACGCTGTCGTGGATCATCTGCTGCTCGATCTCGATCGCGCGGTCGTGCATGCGCTGCATGGCATCCACGATGATCGCGATGAACAGGTTCAGCACGGTGAAGGTGGCGATCAGGATGAACGGTATGAAGAACGCCCAGGCCCAGGGGTAGACCTCCATCACCGGGCGCGCGATCTCCTCGGACCAGCTCTCCAGCGTCATCACCTGGAACAGGCTGTACATGGTGGCGCCGAGGGTGCCGAAGTTCTGCGGGAAGGATTCGCTGAACAGCCCGGTGGCAATGATCGCGAACACGTAGAAGATCAGCAGCAGCAATCCAACGATGGAGATGATGCCGGGGATGGCCCGCAGGAGCGCCTCCACGATGAAGCGCAGCTTGGGCACCATCGAAACCAGGCGCAGCAGACGCAGCACGCGCAGCACCGAGAACGGTCCGGAGGCCGGGATCAGGGCGATTCCGACAACGAGGAAGTCGAACACGTTCCACGGGTTGCGCCAGAAACTCAGTCGGTAGACGAACAGCTTGGCCAGCACCTCGGCGGTGAAGAGCGACAGGATCAGGGCATCAGCGGTCAGGATGACCGGACCCATCCAGCCCATCACGGTGTCGGAGGTCTCGAGCCCCAGGGTCAGGGCATTGAGCAGGATCAGGCCGATGATGAAGCGCTGGGTCAGGCGGGCCTCGATGAAGCCTTCCAGGCGCGTGCGTAACGTGGGGGTCTCGCTCATGGTCTTGGGGGTCGTCGCAGTACTCGGGGACGCGCAAGAGTAGGGTAAACCCCGGATTCCGGCAATGGCGCCGGCTGCGGTCCGTGCCACGCCCGGTGCGGGGCTGGGGCAGGGGATGCACGGGCGAACGAAGGAGACAAAAACTTGTGGGATGAACGCTACACCTCGGACGAATACGTCTATGGCACCGAACCGAACGAGTTCCTGCGCGCCGCGGTGGCCAACGTGCGGCGCGGCCGTGCCCTGTGCCTCGGCGAAGGCGAGGGGCGCAATGCCGTGTTCCTCGCACAGCAGGGGTTCGAGGTGCTGGCGGTGGACAGTTCCGCTGTTGGGCTGCAAAAGGCCGGGCGCCTGGCCACCGACCGGGGCGTCCACATCGAGACCCTGGTGGCGGATCTCGCGGATTACACAATCGAACCGGATGCCTGGGACCTGATCGTGTCGATTTTCTGCCATGTACCACCGGCGATCCGGCGCCGCCTGCATGCCGAGGTCGTGACGGGCTTGCGTCCCGGTGGGGTGTTCATTCTCGAGGCCTATACTCCGGCGCAGCTGGAATGGGGGACGGGCGGGCCGCCCACGGCCGAACTGATGATGACGCGGGATGCGCTGGTCGAAGAGCTGGACGGGCTGGAATTCGAGGAGGCCGTGGAGCGCGAGCGCGACGTGATCGAGGGGCAGTTTCACACCGGGCGCGGCGCCGTCGTGCAGATCCTGGCCCACAAGCCGCGGCAGGACGGTGGCTGAGGCGGTACACCCGGGCGATGGCCGGGGCTCGCGGTCGGTTCAGTTCGGTGCGGGCGGGACGGCGATACCCGTCTCGCGAAGCCAGCTGCCCAGAGTGATCAGCGGCAGGCCGACCAGCGCGGTCGGATCGTCGCCGCTCATGCGCGCGAACAGGCTGATGCCCAGTCCCTCCGACTTGAAGCTCCCGGCGCAGTCCAGCGGCTGGTCCAGGGCCACATAACGCCGGATCTCCTCCGGGGTCAGCTCGCGAAAGGTCACGGTAAACGGCACCTCCCCGGTGCGCGCCTGACCGGTGGCGGTGTCCAGCAGGCACAGGCCGGTGTGGAAGGTGACGGTCCCGCCGGAAAGCGCGGCGAGCTGCGCCTCCGCGCGTTCGGCGTTTCCGGGCTTGCCGAGGATGTGCCCGGCGTGGCTGGCGTTCTGGTCGGAGCCGATCACCAGGTGGTCGGGACAGGCATCGGCGACGGCGCGGGCCTTGGCTGCGGCGAGGCGTTCGACCATGGCCTCGGGCCGCTCGTGGGGCCGCGGGGTCTCGTCGATCTCGGGCCGTGCGGCCTCGAACGGCAGATGCAGGCGCCCCAGCAGTTCGGCGCGATAGGGCGAGGTGGAGGCCAGGACCAGTCTTCGCGGGGGCTCAGCCATCGTCGCCCTCGATCTCGATCAGGGCGTCGTCCGGGTTGGCGGCCGCCCCCTTGGCGACGTTCACCGCCGTGACCGTTCCGGACACGGGCGCGGCGATCTCGGATTCCATCTTCATCGCCTCCAGCACCAGCACCGGCTGGCCCGCCTCGACCCGGTCGCCTTCGGCCACCAGCACGTCGATGATGGTGCCGGGCATGGAGGTGGTGACATCGCCGGGGCGCGTCGCACGGCGTGATTTCTTGCCACTGCCACCGCCCCCGCTTCCACCGTGCGTTGCGCCGCCCGCGGTCTCGATGGTGTCCAGGGTCTCGATCTGCACTTCTTCCGGCATCCCGTCGACCGTCACGTACATCGGGCGCGTGTCTTCCCGGTGATGGCCGGAGCCGTTGACCTGGATATGGTAGGTCTCGCCGTGGAAGGTCACGTTGAACTCCACCGGCGCGGGGCAGCCGGCCTGGGTGTTCTCCGGCAGGTTGAGCGGTTCCGGGTCGAGGGTGCCGTCGCGGCGCTGCTCCAGGTACTGGCGTCCGACTTCGGGAAACAGGGCGAAGGTCAGCACGTCCTCCGGACTGCGGGCGAGATCGCCGATCTCGCGGGTCAGGCTGTCCATCTCGGGCTGCCGCAGGTCGGCCGGGCGACAGTCGATCACGTCGGCATTGCCGATGGCCTGTTGCCGCACGACGCTGTTGATCGGGCCGGGCGCCCGTCCGTAGTGTCCGGTCAGATATTGCTTCACCTCGTTGGTGATGGTCTTGTAGCGCTCGCCGGCCAGGACGTTCATCACCGCCTGGGTGCCGACGATCTGCGAGGTGGGAGTCACCAGCGGCGGGTAGCCCAGGTCCTCGCGTACCCGGGGGATCTCCTCCAGCACGGCATCGAAGCGATCCAGCGCGTTCTGGTCACGCAGCTGGTTGGCCAGGTTGGAGATCATCCCGCCGGGCACCTGGTTGATCTGCACGCGGGTATCGACGCCGGTGTATTCGCTCTCGAAGCGCCGGTACTTCTTGCGCACCTCGTGGAAATACAGCCCGATTTTCTGCAGCGCGACCAGGTCCAGCCCGGTGTCATGCCCGGTACCCGCCAGCGCGGCGACCAGGCTTTCGGTCGGCGGGTGGCTGGTACCGCCGGCAAAGGCGGAGATCGCGGTCTCGACATGCCGGCAGCCGGCCTCGATGGCCTGCCAGTGGCACAGCTCGGAGAGCCCGGAGGTCGCGTGGGCATGCAGGTGGATCGGCACGTCCAGCGCATCCACCAGCTCGGTGACCAGTTCGCGGGTGGCGGACGGGGTCAGCAGCCCGGCCATGTCCTTGATCGCGATGCTCTGTGCGCCCATGTCCACCAGTTCGCGGCCCAGGGCCACGAACTCGGCGGCCGAGTGCACCGGTCCGGTGGTGTAGCACAGCGTGCCCTGCGCGTGGCCGCCGGCCTTGCGTGTGGCCTCGATCGCGGTGCGCAGGTTCCGCGCATCGTTCATCGCGTCGAAGATGCGGATGATGTCGATGCCACCCGCGATCGAGCGGTCGACAAAGGCGCGCACCACGTCGTCGGCGTAGTGACGGTAACCCAGCAGGTTCTGCCCGCGCAGCAGCATTTGCAGCGGGGTGTTCGGCAGCGCGGCCTTCAGCTGGTGCAGACGCTCCCAGGGGTCTTCCTTCAGGAAGCGCACGCACGCATCGAAGGTGGCGCCGCCCCAGACCTCGAGCGAGTGGAATCCAATGCCATCCATCTGCTCGCAGATCGGCAGCATGTCCTCGGTGCGCATGCGCGTCGCGATCAGGCTCTGGTGGCCGTCGCGCAGGGTGACATCGGTGATGTGAACTCGATCCATGGTCATTCCGGTGTCGGGGGCGGGGTGTTTCCTTAGAGCCCGTGGTGAGCGGCGAGGGCGGCGGCGACGGCGACCGCGAGCTGGCGATCCGAGCGCTTGCCGGGGAACTGCGTCAGTTCCGGGTGGGCCGCCACGAATCCGGTGTCGAAGTGGCCGCTGCGGAACACCGGATGGTCGACGATCGCCAGGTGGAACGGAATGGTCGTCTTGACGCCGAACACGCCAATGTCGCGCAGCGCGCGGTTCGCACGCGCGAGGAGATCGTCCCATTCGAGCGCCCAGCAGATCAGCTTGGCGCACATCGAGTCGTAATGTGGCGGTATGGTGTAGCCGGTGTAGATGGCGCCGTCGGTGCGCACCCCGGGGCCGCCCGGGGCGAAGTAGCGGGTGATGCGGCCGAAACTCGGCAGGAAGTCGTTCTTCGGGTCCTCCGCATTGATGCGGAACTCGATGGCGTAGCCGCGGCGAGTGATATCGGACTGGGTGTAGCGCAGCGGCTCGCCGGCCGCGATGCGCAACTGCTCCTGCACGATATCGACCCCGGTGATCATCTCGGATACCGGATGCTCTACCTGAAGACGTGTGTTCATCTCCATGAAATAAAACGAGTCGTCGGAGTCCATCAGGAACTCGACGGTCCCCGCGTTCTGGTAGCCGACTGCCTTGGCCGCGCGCACGGCCAGTTCGCCCAGATGCTGTCGCTGCGCTTCGGTCAGCTGCGGCGAGGGGGCGATCTCCACCAGCTTCTGGTGCCGCCGCTGCACGGAGCAGTCGCGCTCGAACAGGTGGATCGCGTGGCCGTGGGCATCGCCGAGGACCTGCACCTCGATGTGCCGCGGGTTGACCACGGCCTTCTCCAGAAAGATCTCGGTGCTGCCGAAGGCGCGGGTTGCCTCGGAACGCACGCGCTCGAAGTTATACTCCAGGGTGCTGGCATCCTCGCACAGGCGGATGCCGCGGCCGCCACCGCCGTTGGTGGCCTTGAGCATCACCGGGTAGCCGATGTGTTCGGCCACCTCCAGCGCGGCCCCGGCATTCTCGAGGTTGCCCTCGGAGCCGGGCGTGACCGGGACGCCGGCCTCGATCATCGCCCGGCGCGCCGCGACCTTGTCGCCCATGCGGCGGATCACCGCGGCATCCGGACCCACCCAGGTCAGGTTGCGCGCGGCACAGGCGGCAGCGAAATCGGGGTTCTCCGAGAGGAAGCCGTAGCCCGGATGGATCGCGTCACAGTCGGCGGCGCGCGCGACGCTGATCAGCCGGTGGATGCTGAGATAGCCACCCATGGAATCCGGGCCGACGGCATAGGCTTCGTCCGCCTTCTTCACGTGCAGGGCGTGGCGGTCGGCGTCCGTATACACGGCGACCGAGATAATCCCCATTTCGCTGCACGCCCGGATCAGGCGCACGGCGATCTCGCCCCGGTTGGCAATGAGCAGCTTGCGGATCAAACGGAGAGCCCCGGACAGGTCGATGACAACCCGAGTATCGACGTCGTTTGCGGACGCTGCAAGTTTCTGTTTCGCTTTGACAGATCGCCCGCGCGCGCGTATATTCCGCGCCCTCGCAACCGAGCCCGATATGAGTCGTATCCCCGTCTCTCTAGACCCGTGGCAACCGCGGGCCCGGCACCTCGAATTCGAGGGTGATCTGGGGCCGGACGATCTGCCGCGATTGCGCGCCGATGCCTTGCCGGGGCACCCGCTGCGCGTGCGCGCGAAGTTCCTGCTGGAACGCGGATCGCTGGACGAGATGCGCCTGAGCGGAGTGATCAGCGGCGAGCTGTGGCAGACCTGCCAGCGCTGCCTGCAGCCGATGGCCTGGGAATTCCGGCTGGAGCCGGATGCCGTGCTGCTGCCGCCGGAAGGCACGCGCGCGGGCCTGAGCGAGGGTGATGATTTCGTCGAACTCGAGGCCGATGGCCTGCTGCGCCCCGCGGCCTGGATCGAGGAGGAGATCCTGCTGGCCTGGCCGCTGGTGCCGCGCCACGCGGATTGCGAACCGGCGGCCCGGCCCGAGTTCACCGAAGGCGAGCGGGGTGACAATCCGTTCGCCGTGCTGGAACAACTGAAGAAGGGAGGCGGCCCGGATCGGGACGACCCTTGAGGAGAGGTGGCCGGCGCATTGTCCGGTCCGAACCGTTATACTTGCGCCCGTTTGATACCGGGCTCACTCCCGTCGCCACGGGATTTTGATCAATCTGGAGATGCATCATGGCTGTTCAGCAACGCCGCAAGACCCGTTCCAAGCGCGATATGCGCCGTTCCCATGACGGGTTGACGGGCGCTACCCTGTCCACGGATCCGACGACCGGCGAGATCCATCGTCGTCACCATGTGACCCCGGACGGGTTCTACCGCGGTCGTCAGGTGATCCAGCAGGACGTCGAAGTCGACGAAGACGAAGATTAAGGTCCAGGACGTGACCGCTCCCGGGCCACGGCTGCGCTCGCACCGTGGCCTTTCCGCGTTTGAATACGGCCACACCGAGGCCGACCGTCGGACCCGAACATGACTGCCAGTTTTACCATCGCACTGGACGTGATGGGCGGTGATCACGGAACGCCCGTCATCCTGCCGGCGGCACGCCGCGCCCTCGGGGGGGCGGATGACTTTCGTCTGCTGCTGGTTGGCGACCAGGACACCATCGAGTCCGGCCTGTCCGGCTGGACGGCTGCCGAGCGCGGACGGATCGAAATCGTTCATGCCAGCCAGGTGGTGGGCATGGACGAGCTGCCGGCCGTGGCCCTGCGCACCAAGCGCGATTCCTCGATGCGCGTGGCCATCGATCAGGTGAAGAACGGGGCCGCCCAGGCCTGCGTTTCGGCCGGCAACACGGGTGGCCTGATGGCCACGGCCCGCTACGTCCTGAAGACCCTCCCCGGCATCGACCGCCCGGCCATCGCGACGGCCCTGCCGTCCATGAGCGGGCATACCCACATGCTGGACCTGGGTGCCAACGTCGATGTCGAGGCCGCGCATCTGTACCAGTTCGCGGTGATGGGCTCGGTCCTGGCGAATGCCGTGGACGGTCTCGAGGCGCCCCGGGTCGGGCTGCTCAACATCGGTTCCGAGGCGATCAAGGGCAACGACCGGGTGCGCGAGGCCGGACGCATGCTGGAAGAATCCAGCCTGAATTACATCGGCTTTGTCGAGGGCAACGACGTCTACTGCGGCGAGGTGGACGTGGTGGTCTGCGATGGCTTCGTCGGCAACGTGGCGCTGAAGGTCAGCGAAGGCGTGGCCAAGATGATCTCCAGCAATATCAAGGGCGAGTTCCGCGCCTCGGTGTACTCGCGCCTGGCTGGCCTTTTCGCGCTGCCGGTGCTGCGCCGCATCCGCCATCGGTTCGACCACCGCCGCTACAACGGTGCCTCGCTCCTGGGCCTGCAGGGCGTGGTCATCAAGAGCCACGGCAGCGCCGACGAACTGGCCTTCGAACACGCGATCCGCATCGCGCGCATCGAGGCCGAGGCGAACATCTCGCGGCGGATCGACAAGCAGCTGGGCCAGCTCCTGGGGCAGGAGACAAGCGAGTGAAGCACGCACGCATCAGTGGGACCGGCAGCTACCTGCCCGAACGCATCCTGACCAACGCGGAACTGGAGGCGATGGTGGATACCACGGACGCCTGGATCCGCGAACGCACCGGCATCCGCGAGCGCCATATCGTTGCCGAGAACGAGGTCACCTCGGATCTCGCCCTGAAGGCGGCGGAACGCGCCCTGGATGCCGCCGGCATCCGCGCCGCCGATCTGGACATGATCCTGGTCGCGACCACCACGCCGGACCAGATCTTCCCCAGCACCGCCTGCATCCTGCAAGCCAAGCTGGGCGTGGGGGGCTGCCCGGCGTTCGACATCCAGGCCGTCTGCAGCGGTTTCGTGTATGCCCTGGCGACCGCCGATCGCTTCATGCAGAGCGACGAGATTCGCCACGTGCTGGTGGTGGGGGCGGAGACGCTCTCGCGTATCACCGACTACACCGATCGCGGCAATTGCATCCTCTGGGGCGATGGCGCGGGGGCCGTGGTCCTTTCGCGTTCGCCGGACCCCGGCATTATCTCCACCCACCTGCACGCCGACGGCCACCACAAGGGCCTGCTGGAGGTGCCGGGCGGCGTCTCCCAGCCAACCGATAACCCGGACCTGGAGTTCATCCGCATGGAGGGCCGCGCGGTCTTCCGTGTCGCGGTGAATACGCTGGACCAGATTGTCGACGAGACCCTGGAATACAACGGGATCGACAAGTCCGAACTGGACTGGCTGGTGCCGCACCAGGCGAACATCCGGATCATCCAGGCGACCGCGAAGAAGCTGAACATGTCCATGGACAACGTGGTGGTCACCGTGGATCGCCACGGCAACACGTCGGCCGCCTCCATCCCGCTGGCACTGGATACCGCCGTGCGCGATGGCCGAATCAAGAGGGGCGACCTCATCCTGACCGAGGCCTTCGGCGGCGGGTTTACCTGGGGTTCCGCGCTCATCCGGATGTAACACATGGAGCGCCCCGCTGTCCGGTGCGAGCGGGCATCGGGGTGCTTCCGGACGATTGCCAGGGCCCCTGCGGGGCTCGCAATGGCCGGGCGGGGTAACGTCATCGAAAGGCGGGCAGCGCCTTGGCGATCGGCCGAAGGAACCCGTGAGTGGAGGAAGGCATGCATCGGTGCTTGCCGGCGACGCTCTTGATTCCCCTCGGCGCCGTGCAGCAAGGCGCGCCGGGACGCACCGGGATCAACCAATTCGAGGAGAACGTATCCGCATGGGTCGCGAAATCGAACGCAAGTTCCTGTTGGCCAGTGACGCCTGGCGAGCCCGGGTGGTGCGCTCGCAGTACATGCGCCAGGGCTACCTGTGCGGCAACGACCGCGCCTCCATCCGGGTACGGGTGGACGAGGAGGGGGCCAGCCTCAACATCAAGAGCGCGACCCTTGGCGTGGAACGCGACGAGTACCAGTACGACATCCCGCTGGACGAGGCCCACCGCCTGCTGGACACCCTGGCGGGGCCACAGGTGGAAAAGACCCGCCACTGGGTGGACGTGGACGGCTGGGAGTACGAGATCGACGTATTCGAGGGCGCCAACGCCGGCCTGATCGTCGCCGAGCTGGAGCTGCCGCGCAGCGACGCCAAATTCCCGCGCCCCGACTGGCTGGGCGAGGAGGTCTCGCACGATCCGCGCTACTACAACACCGAACTCGCCCGGAATCCCTACCGCGAGTGGCCGGATGCCTCCTGAGCCACACGAGATCTTCGCGGCCGACTGCCGCGCCTGCCCGCGCCTGGCGGCCTTCCTGGAGGACGTGCGGGCGAAACATCCCGAGTATCACGCCGCGCCCGTGCCGTCCTTCGGCCCGCTGGATGCGCGGCTGCTGATCGTCGGCCTGGCACCCGGCATGCACGGGGCCAATGCCACCGGGCGCCCGTTCACCGGCGACTATGCCGGCGTGCTGTTGTACCAGACCCTGCACGAACATGGCTTCGCCAGCGCACCGGAGAGCGTGGGGGCGGATGACGGACTGGAACTGCTCGACTGTCGCATCACCAATGCGGTGAAGTGCCTGCCGCCGCAGAACAAGCCGATCACCGAGGAGATCCGCACCTGCAACGGCTTCCTTGCGGCCGAGATCACGGCGATGCAGCCGCGGGTGATCCTGGCGCTGGGCAAGATCGCCCATGACGCCATCCTGCGCGCGAAGGGCCTGCCGCTATCCAGCCTGCGCTTTGCCCACGGTGCCGGGCACGCGCTGGATGCGCACACCCGCCTGATCGACTCCTACCACTGCTCGCGCTACAACACCCAGACCCGTCGCCTGACCCCTGCGATGTTCAACGAGCTCTTCGCCCGGATCCGAAGCGACCTCGGCTAGCCGGTTCCATCCGGCTCCGATGGACCCGGAATCGCGAGGCGCCGCTTCCGCAGTGTCGAAGGCGATCGCCACGCGCCTGCGGCGCTCGGGATGGCGGCCTTCGTTCCCGCGTCAGTGCCAGGCGCCGCGGCAATCGTCGGTTTATCGGCGGGCTCGAGGCCCCCTGTGTCGGGGATGCGCGGATGATGCCCGTCGGGAACTGGAAGCTTCGGCATTTGTTCGAGGGCGTAGCGCCTGCGGGGGCTATGCCGGGTGGCCGGACAGTTCCGGTATCCTGATGCGGTCATGAGTGCCCCCGCGACCGGATTCGATCACAAGACCTTCCTGCAGACACTGACGCAGTCGCCCGGCGTGTACCAGATGCTGGATGCGTCCGGGTCCGTGCTGTATGTGGGCAAGGCGCGCAACCTGAAGAGCCGGGTGACCAGCTACTTCCGCGGCAGCGACGACCGCGGGCCACGGATCCGCTCGATGGTCCGCCAGATCGCGGATATCCGGGTGGCCGTGACGCACACCGAGGCCGAGGCGCTGTTGCTGGAGGCCAACCTGATCAAGCGTCACCGGCCGCGCTACAACGTGCTGCTGCGCGACGACAAGAGCTACCCCTACATCTACGTCTCGAACCAGGACTACCCGCGCCTCGGGTTTCACCGCGGCGCGCGCAAGAAGGGCATGCGCTACTTCGGGCCGTACCCCTCGGCGGGCGCGGTGCGCGAAAGCCTGGCGCTGCTGCAAAAGCTCTTTCAGGTGCGCCAGTGCGAGGACAGCGTATTCGCGCATCGATCCCGCCCCTGCCTGCAGTACCAGATCGGGCGTTGCACCGCGCCCTGTGTCGGGTACATCGCGCCGGAGGATTACGCCCGCGACGTCGAGGCCTCGGTCAAGTTCCTGGAAGGCAAGAGCGACGCGGTGATCGAGGAACTGATGGAACGCATGGAGGCGGCCTCCGCCCGGCTGGACTTCGAGCACGCCGCGCGCCTGCGCGACCAGATCGCGCGCCTGCGCCAGATCTCCGAACAGCAGTTCGTCTCCGGCGGCGAGGGGGATGCCGACGTGTTTGCCCTGGCCCAGGAGGCGGGGACCTGTGCGGTGGAGATCTTCTTTGTGCGCAATGGCCAGAACCTGGGCAACAGCGAGCTGTTCCCGAACGTGCCGGAGGCCACCGAGACCGACGAGATCATGGCCGCGGTGCTGGCGCAGTACTACGCGGAACGCGAACCGCCGGCGCGCATCCTGCTGTCACACGCGCCACAAGGCGCGGAGGCGCTGGAGGCCTTCCTGGCGGAACGTCGCGGCGGCAAGGTCGCGCTGGCCTGGTCGCTGCGCGGCGACCGCGCACGCTGGCTGGACATGGCGCGGCGCAACGCCGAGCTGGCCCTGAAGACCCGGATTGCCAGCCAGGCGGGCCAGACGGCGCGCCTGGATGCGCTGACCGCGGAGCTGGGCCTGGAGGAGCCGCCGAAGCGCATGGAGTGCTTCGACATCTCGCACACGGGCGGCGAGGGCACGGTGGCCTCCTGCGTCGTGTTCGGACCGGAGGGTCCGATCAAGTCGGATTACCGGCGGTTCAACATCGAGGGCATCGAGCCGGGCGACGATTACGCGGCCATGCACCAGGCGCTCAGCCGGCGGTTCGCACGGCTGCAGAAGGGCGAGGGGCAGGAACCGGATATCCTGTTCATTGATGGCGGCAAGGGCCAGGTGACGCAGGCGCTGAATGTACTGGCGGATCTCGGGATGGACCATATCAAGGTGGTGGGTGTGGCCAAGGGCGAGGCGCGCAAACCGGGCATGGAATCCCTGATATTGAGCGGGGTAGAGGCGCCCTCTATACTCCCCGCGCATTCCGGTGCGCTGCATCTGATCCAGCAGATCCGTGACGAGGCGCATCGGTTCGCGATCACCGGGCACCGCGCCCGACGTGCGAAGGCACGCAAGGAATCGACCCTGGAGGCAATTCCGGGGCTGGGGCCGAAGCGGCGCAGCGCGCTGTTGAAGCACTTCGGTGGCCTGCGCGGGGTCAGCCGGGCCGGGGTCGAGGAACTGACCAAGGTGCCGGGGATCCACCGCCGGCTCGCGCAGTCGATCTACGACCAGTTTCACGAGAGCTAGGGAAACACTGATTAATGTACACACTCGCGTTGGTATCCCAGGTTGTCCGAGACAAGGCGCGTCGCGCAGCGGGTAGTGGTTCTACCCGCCCGTTTTTGATGACTTCGGGGCGCAACGCAGGATCGGGGAACCTGGGGTACCAACCCCACAAACCTTTGAAAGCAAGGGCACGGCCGCCAGTTGTTGTCGAAAACGGGCGTGCGCCCGGCGTTGCGGCTCGCTTATGTAGCTCGGCTACACTTCACTCACCGCGCCTTGTTCGCACGCAAAAGCGACTCGAGCGCGAGCGTGTACATTAATCAGTGTTTCCCTAGAACATGCTGCCCAAACTTCCCACCTGGCTGACCTGGTCGCGGATCGTGATGATCCCGTTGCTGGTGGCCGCGTTCTACGGCCTGGTGATGCCGCTGGCCGGCATCGTGGCCGCCATGTTCTTCGCGCTGGCCGGCGTGACCGACTGGCTGGATGGCTACCTCGCGCGTCGCTGGGAGGTGACCAGCCGGTTCGGGGCTTTCCTCGACCCGGTGGCGGACAAGCTGATCGTGGCCGCGGCACTGGTGCTGGTGGTGGACCACAACCCGGGACTGGGCCTGGCGCTGGCGGCGATCGTGATCATCGGGCGCGAAATCGCGATCTCCGCCCTGCGCGAATGGATGGCCGAGATCGGCGGCAGCGCGAAGGTCGCGGTTTCCTGGGTGGGCAAGGTGAAGACCACTGCGCAGATGGTCGCGATCTTCCTGCTTCTGTGGGCCGAGCCGATCGTCGGGCTGCCCACCTTTGTGATCGGCGAGTGGCTGCTGTATCTCGCCGCGGCGCTCACGCTGGTCTCGATGATCCAGTACATGCTCGCCGCCGCGCGCAATCGCTGACGCGAATCCGGCTCCCGGCGCCGGAGAGTGCCGACGCGAGGCGCTCCGGGCGGGGCATCGCGCGTTCCGCCGTACCGGGGTTGCGATACACTGCGAAGGTTGACCACGTGTCGCCAGCGGGATCGCCCATGCTCGGCCCCCAGCTTGATCTTGACAATACCCAGACCCTGGAGGCGCTCCAGGGTCTGCTGCCCGGGTTCGTGTACCAGCTGCGCATGCGTCCCGACGGGCAATTCGACTATCCCTACGTGGGCGAGGTGGTCGAGCGCTGGTTCGGCGTGGACCGCGAGGCACTGAAGACCGACGGGGCGGCGCTGCTGGGCTGCATCCACCCCGACGATCGCGACTGGGTCATGCTTTCCACCATGGAATCGGCCGAACAGTCCGAGCCATGGAGCATGGAGTTCCGCATGCAGTGCCCCGGGGGCCAGGTGATGTGGCTCTCGGCGTACGACACCGCGCGCCGCTTCGAGGACGGGACCGTCGTCTGGACCGGTTTTGCCACCGACGTGACCGGCCGCAAGGAACTGGAGGCCTCGCTGCGCCAGAGCGAGGCCAAATTCCGCGCCTTCGTCGAGACGGCCAGCGACGTGATCTACTCCCTCCGCCCGGACGGTGTGCTGACCTATGTCTCGCCCAACTGGACCGAGAATCTTGGCTACCCGATCAGCGCCGCGATCGATCATGCGATCGACGAGTACGTGGCGCCAGAGGATCTGCCGGACTGCTACGCCTTCCTCGACTGGATTGCGCGCACGGGCCAGAAGGCAGGCGGCATCGAATACCGTATTCGCCATCAGGATGGCCACTACCGCTGGCACACCAGCAACGT
>NZ_JAWLFK010000099.1:0-3344 GCF_041685615.1 Thioalkalivibrio sp. | reverse complement strand
CGCCATGACGGGCCCGGTGGGCAGCGCGGGAGTCGTTATCCCCCGGTCATGGACATGAACCGCATCACCTTCTCCGGACGCTCGGAGAATTCGTGGCGTTCCGGCTTCAGGTTGATGGCCTGGACCACCAGATCCTCCAGCTCGGAATCGGTGCAGCCCTCGCGCAGGAAGGGGCGCAGGTTCAGGCTGTGGTCGTTGCCCAGACAGGTGTAGATCGTGCCGTCCACCGACAGGCGCACACGGTTGCAGGTGTCGCAGAAGTGCTGCGAGATCGGGGTGATGAAGCCGATGCGCACGTCGGTATCCGGGATCTGCATGTAGCGCGCCGGGCCGCCGCCGGGCATCACGCCGGGCACCAGGTTGTAGCGCGGTTCCAGACGTGCGCGCACGTCCTGCAGATTCACGTAGTGCCCCTCTTTCGCCTCGCGTCCGGTGTCGCCCATCGGCATGGTCTCAATGAAACGCAGGGTGAAGCCGTGCTCGATGCAGAAGTCGACCATGTCCTCGACCTCCGGCTCGTTGATGCCGTCCATCACGACCATGTTGATCTTGATCGGGTCGAGCCCGGCGGCCTTGGAGGCCATTAGCCCGTCCAGGACCTTTTCCAGCTTGCCGCCGGTGATCTCCTTGAAGACCTCGGGCTTGAGCGAGTCAAGGCTGACATTGATGCGGCCGACGCCGGCATCCTTCAGTTCCTGCGCGTGGCGCGCCATACGTGTGGCGTTGGTGGACAGCGAGATGTCGTCGATGCCCGGCAGGGCATTCAGGCGCGCGGCCAGGGCCGGCAGGTTCTTGCGCACCAGCGGTTCGCCGCCGGTCAGGCGCACGCGACGGGTGCCGAGACGACCGAACGCGCCCATCACCCGCTCGATCTCCTCGAAGCTGAGCCAGTGATCGGGCTCCTCGAAGTCGCGGAACCCCTTGGGCATGCAGTAGAAGCAGCGCAGATCGCAGCGGTCCGTGACCGAGAGGCGGACATACTCGATGCGGCGTCCGAAGGCGTCGACCAGGGCGTTCTCGTCCCTGAGGGGTTGGTCCATGGGGTGATCCTTACGGCCAGTGGGGGCGATATGTTCCACGATACACATCGTAGACCACTTGCCCGGGAACGCAACAAGAATGCCCCAGATTCGCTACGGCAATAAACAAAATCTCTCGCAGATAACTTCGTCTTATTTCTAGATAAGAACTTTTCGTTGGCCAGAAGCCCCGTTTATGGCCAACATAGCTCCTGAATAAGCAAACCGTAATCTATGGGGTCGTCTGAATGAGCGCGTTGCCCGAGTTCGAGAACCACAGCGAGCAGGAAATCAAGTACACCACCTGCTACATGTGTGCCTGCCGCTGCGGCATCAAGGTTACCGTCCAGAACAACAAGGTCCGCTATATCCAGGGCAATCGGCACCACCCGATCAACAAGGGCGTGCTCTGTGCCAAGGGTAACGCCGGGATCATGAAGCAGCAGTCCCCCGCGCGTCTGCATCAGCCGATGCGCCGCAAGCCGGGTACCGAGCGTGGCGCGGGCGAGTTCGAGCCGATCTCCTGGGACGAGGCCCTGGATATCCTGTCCACGCGCCTGCAGAAGATCCGCGAGACCGACCCGCGCAAGCTGGCGTTCTTCACCGGCCGTGACCAGATGCAGGCCCTGACCGGACTGTGGGCGACCCAGTTCGGTACCTACAACTGGGCGGCCCATGGCGGCTTCTGCTCCGTGAACATGGCGACGGGCGGCCTGTACACCACCGGCTTCGCCTTCTGGGAATTCGGCGACCCCGACTGGGACCGCACCAAGTACCACATGCTCTGGGGCGTGGCGGAAGACCATGCCTCCAACCCGATCAAGATCGGCCTGGAAAAGCTCAAGCGCAGCGGTGGCAAGTTCGTGGCCATCAACCCGGTGCGTACCGGCTACCAGGCGATCGCCGACGAGTGGGTGGGCATCAAGCCCGGCACGGACGGCCTCTTCGCGCTGTCGATGCTGCACGTGCTGCTGAAGAATGACCAGTTCGACTGGGACTTCCTGGTGCGCTACACCAACGCCACCCAGCTCGTGGTGCAGACCCCGGGCCAGAAGGGCGACGGCCTGATCCTGCGTGACGAGGCCGGCAATCCGCTGGTCTGGGAGCTGGAGCAGGAAGCCTTCGTCGACGGCACCCAGGTGGACATCAAGCCGGCCCTGTTCGGCGAGTACACCGCCCCGGATGGCCGCCCGGTCAAGACCGTGATGACCCTGCTGGCGGAGCGCTACCTGTCGGACGAGTACTCCCCGGAGAACACCGCCGCCGTGACCGGCGTGCCGGCCGACCAGACCGAGCGGCTGGCGCTGGAGATGGCCCATGTCGCGTTCAAGGAGACCATCGAGCTCGACATCGAATGGACCGACTCCTGGGGGCGCAAGCACGACAAGGTGTTCGGCCGTCCGGTGTCCATGCACGCGATGCGCGGAATCTCCGCGCACTCCAATGGCTTCCAGACCTGCCGCGCGATCCACCTGTTGCAGATCATGCTGGGTTCGGTGGACTGCCCCGGCGGTCATCTGGCCAAGCCGCCTTATCCGAAGCACGTCCCGCCGGGCAACAAGCCGGCCAAGGAATGCGCGCCGAACACCCCGCTGAAGAGCCCGCCGCTCGGTTTCCCGACCGCGCCGGAGGACCTGGTGATCGATGACGACGGCAACCCGCTGCGCATCGACAAGGCCTTCTCCTGGGATGCGCCGATCTCCAACCACGGCCTGATGCACATGGTGGTGACCAACGCGGTCAACGGCGACCCCTACCCGATCGACACGCTGATCTTCTTCATGGCGAACATGTCCTGGAACTCCTCGATGAACACCGCCGAGGTCATGGACATGCTGCGGGCCAAGGACGAGAGCGGCGAATACAAGATCCCGTTCCTGGTGGTCTCGGACGCCTTCCACTCGGAGACGGTCAACTTCGCCGACCTGGTGCTCCCGGACACGACCTATCTGGAGCGCTACGACACCATCTCCATGCTGGACCGCCCGATCTCCGAACCGGCCGCGGCGGCGGACTCCATCCGTCACCCGATCCTCGAGGTCGATCGCAACGTGCGCCCGTGGCAGGAGGTGATGGTCGAGCTGGCCGGGCGTCTGAAGTTCCCGGCCTTCACCAAGGACGACGGTAGCCGCAAGTTCTCGGACTACAAGGACTTCATCGTCAATTACGAGAAGGAGCCGGGTATCGGCTTCCTGTCCGGCTACCGCGGCAAGGACGGCAAGAGCCATCTGCGCGGCGAGCCGAACCCGAAGCAGTGGGAGGCGTACATCGAGAACCAGGGGTTCTTCGTGCATCACCTGGCGCCGAGCCAGCAGTTCTATCGCT
>NZ_JAWLFK010000098.1:0-3387 GCF_041685615.1 Thioalkalivibrio sp. | reverse complement strand
CGGCTGCTGCCGCTGGTGATCGAAGACGCCCTGAAAGTCGGCTTCACGCGCGACCGCACGCTCATCGAGCGCTTCCTCGAAGAAGTGCACAGCCGCCTCGTCCCACTCGAATACCAGACCTGGCACACCGTGATCGAAGACGAACGCCACCACGTCCGCATCCGCCTCCAACGCGCCGGCCACATCCTCGGCTCGGCGTACGTGGAAGTGGACATCCAGACGCCGGAGGCAAATCCGTCACTGCGAGGAGGCGAAGCCGACGCGGCAGTCCACACGCCGCCTGGATCGCCACGTCGCTCCGCTCCTCGCGATGACGGGGCAGAGGAGGCCACCACCCGCATCGTCTTCTCCGGCGACCTCGGCGCCCCCAACAGCCCGCTTCTCCCGGCCCCCAACCCGCCGGAGCGCGCCGACATCCTCGTCCTCGAAAGCACCTACGGCGACCGCGTCCACGAAGACCGCAGCACCCGCCAGGCACGCCTGAAGGCCGCGATCGAGCACGCGCTGGAAAACAACGGCACCGTCCTCATCCCGGCCTTCAGCATCGGCCGCACCCAGGAACTGCTCTACGAACTCGAAGACCTGATTCATGTAGCCGAAGGGGACGGAATTGAATTCCGTCCCCATGCACACCGGCATGCACGCTGGCGAAATCTCGAAATCATCGTCGACTCACCGCTCGCCGCACGCTTCACCGAGGCCTACCGCGACCTGAAGCCCTACTGGGACCTCGAGGCCCGCGAACGCCTGCGCCACGGCCGCCACCCGCTGGCCTTCGAAAACCTGTACACCGTGGACAGCCACGAAGAACACCTGCAGACCGTTGACTATCTCGCCCGCACCGGTCGCCCCGCGGTCGTCATCGCCGCGAGCGGCATGGCCGCCGGGGGCAGGGTGGTGAACTACCTCAAGCGCATGCTCGGTGACGAACGCCACGACGTACTGTTCGTCGGCTACCAGGCCGAAGGCACCCCCGGCCGCGCCATCCAGCGCCACGGCCCGCGCGGCGGCTGGGTGCAGCTCGACGGCGAACGCATCGACATCCGCGCCCGCATCCACACCATCGGCGGCTACTCCGCCCACGCGGACCAGAACGACCTGCTCGCCTTCATCCAGGGCATCCCGCAAGCGCCAAAGGAAATCCGCCTGATCCACGGCGAACGCGACGCCCGGGAAGCCTTGAAGGCCGAGATTGAAGCCTGGGCCGAAGCCAACGGTCACAACGTCGCAGTAACCCTCGCCGGGTAACCTAACCGCAGCCGCACGCAGCACGAATCCCATCACTGCGATTCTGAAGGCCGCGATGGCATCTCTCGATGGTCCCGAAGATCGCGCTTGCCGGCCTGCTGGCATTGCGCACCGTTGCCGAAGCCTACGGTGGGTTGGGTGCTGTGGCCGCCGAGGCAGGCATGAGCCGTGAATCGCTCTACCGGGCTTTGTGATGCACCCCACTGCCATCACCCCGAATCCAGAAATGGCCACTGCGCTTACGCGCCCGCCGTCGCGCCGGACGTGAGAACCTGAATCTGTCGCCGTTTGTGGTGTACGCCTATCCGGAGTACACTTTCGACCCAAGTCAAGGAAAGTGGGCATCGTTATGAATCCGGTCAACCACCCGTCAGGCGAAGGGGACGAGCGCAATGACGCCCGGATGCACTTCCGGACGCGGTCCCGGATCAAGCAGGCCATCCGGGAGGCCGCATCGCTATCCGGCATGGATGATTCGTCGTTCGTGATCAATGCCGCCTATCGGGCGGCGCTAGAGACCATCGCCACCCACGAGCGTACGGTGCTGAGCACAGAGGACCACGCGGCGTTTTTCGCCGCCCTGGACGAGCCGGGGGAGCCGACCCACGCGCTGCGTGAAGCTGCTCGTCGCAGTCGCGCGCGGACGGTTTCCGGGTAATGGGAGGGGCCGTCGGGCGGCCCTTCGTCATTGAGCCGTTCGATCCCGAGCGGCACGATCGGAAGGGATTCCGCTGCGGCGTGACCGCCGTGGACAACTATTTCCAAAACACCGCGAATAAACTGGCGAAGGCGGGCAACGTGCGCCTGTATGTGATGGTCGCACCCGATGGCGCGGTTGCGGGGTTCTACACGCTCAACGCACACGCCGTTTGCTACGAGGCCCTACCGGCACGCTATGCCCGAAGCCGACCCGCGCACGGTTCGATACCCGCTGCGTTCATCTCGATGATGGGCCGGGACGCGCGTTATCGCGGGACCGGCATTGGCGGGGACCTGCTGTTCGATGCCCTCGCGCGTATCGCCCGCGCGGCCGATCATATTGGCATTGCGGTTGTCATGCTCGATGTCCTGGATTGCGGTGACCCGGAGCGGGTGGCACGGCGGCGGGCGCTATACGAAGGCTATGGCTTCATGCCGCTGCCCTCCAATCCGCGGCGACTATTCCTGCCTGTTGGAACCGTCCAGCGGCTTCTGAATGAACCCGTTCAGCCAGTGGCAGACCATGGGAATGCCCCGCTTGGGGCAGACTCATGAGCAGTCTTGATGCGTGCCCCACGGTGAGAAAATAAGTCCGTCCCCGCTTTTCTTATGGCTTGGCTTGGTCCGACCCGTGTGGAGGCGTGGTCCAACCAGGGAGGTGTGGCCTTCAGAAATGGATGGTCGAAAGCCCTTTCTGTCCTGCGTTCGCATCCAGTGTTGCATCTGCAGTCACGGCCGCCCAGACCTTGTAGGAGCGAGCCCTGCTCGCGAACGCGCTGCAGGCGCTGGTGGGGTGGGTGCAACACCAAACGCCGATTCGCGTGCGAGGCACGCTCCTACAGGGGGGGCGGTGATACCGACCTGAGCCGGTTTTTGACGGATTTCCATGGAACTGGAATACGACCACGACAAGGATGCACGCAATCTCGCCAAGCACGGTCTGTCCCTTGCAGAGGCTTCGAGGCTCGAGTGGGATACGCTTTTCGCCTGGGAAGATCGGCGCAGGCACTATGGCGAGCCGCGGATGGCGGGGCTGGTCCTGATGAACGACCGGCTTTACTCGGTAGTCTATGTAGAACGAGGGGCATGGCGCCGTATCATCAGCCTGCGCAAGGCCAATCGGCGTGAGGTGAAACGTTATGCATCTGAAAACTAGATCGGGCCGAAGGGTGATCCTGCCCACACCGGAGGAGGATGCAGCCCTCACGGCAGTCGCTGCGGACGATCCCGACAACCCAGTCCTGAGCGATGACGAATGGGATGAAGCGCGGCTCCGTGCCGTCCGCCCCGAGTCCGATACGGGCAAGGAACGCGTAGCGGTGCGTCTCTCCGAACAGGTGGTTCAACGTTTTCGTGCCACGGGTTCCGGCTGGCAAGGGCGTATGGACGCGGCCTTGCAAGATTGGCTGAAGCATCACAAGCCGGAGCAATTGCCGTAGC
>NZ_JAWLFK010000097.1:0-3450 GCF_041685615.1 Thioalkalivibrio sp. | reverse complement strand
TTGCCATGGAAGACGGCCTGCGCTTTGCCATCCGCGAAGGTGGCCGCACCGTCGGCGCCGGCGTCGTCAGCAAGATCCTCGTGTAAGAAACGCTCAGGCGTTACGGATCCCAGATCGTGATCCAAAGGGCGTCCCACGGGACGCCCTTTTGCGTTTGGCGGGCGGGGACGCATGCGTATCGGCCTGTCGCATACAACGGTATCCAGTAACATATTGACAGATTGACTTTTTTCGGCCGCCCCGCCACCGTCGCACGCGACAGGGCAGGGGGGGACAGAGGTGTCGGAGCTTGATTTTTCGGGATGGATCGGGCGGCGTGAGACGCGGGTCGGGTGTATCCACCCGCCGCAGGCAGCGCAGATCCACGCCACGCTCGGGGATCCCGATGCGGCCGCGCCCGTTGCGGGCGAGGTCCTGCCGCCGCTCTGGCACTGGTGCGCCTTCGTGCCGACCGTGCCGACCGGCGAATTGGGGCGCGACGGGCATCCCAGGCTGGGGGGATTTCTGCCGCCCGTACCGTTGCAGCGCCGCATGTGGGCCAGTGCCGATCTGCGGTTTCACCGGCCTCTGCATGTCGGCGAGACGCTGACCCGGCAGTCCGTCATCCGCAGCGTCGACGAAAAGGCCGGCGCATCCGGCCCGATGGCGCTGGTCACAGTGGCACACGAGTTGCATGGCAAGGACGGGTGCGCGGTCGAAGAGGTGCAGAACATCGTCTATCTCGATATCCCCGACACCTACGGCCCGCCGCGCAAGCGACCGATGCCCAAGAAGCCGATGCTGCACGACACGGTCGAGGCCAGCGAGGTGCTGCTGTTCCGCTACTCGGCGCTGACGTTCAACGCGCATCGCATCCATATCGATCTGCCTTACGCACAGGAGGTCGAGGGCTATCCCGGCCTCGTGGTGCACGGGCCGTTGCAGGCGACATGGCTGATTCAGGCGGCGTATCGCGCGCGCGGGGCCTGGCCCGAGGGGTTCTCGTTTCGCGGGGTGCATCCGATGCTTCTGGTGCGCGGCGAAAGCCCGCAGGTCGATATCATGGCCGAGCCGACCGAGACGGGCGGGCTGGCGCTTTACGCGGGGCAGGCGGGGCATCAATGCACGCAGGCCACGGCCACATGGGAGGACCCGGCATGACTGGAATTCTGAAAGGCATGCGCGTGGTCGAGGGGTCGGCCTTCGTCGCCGTGCCGCTGGCGGGGATGACGCTGGCGCAGATGGGCGCCGAGGTGATCCGGTTCGACCGGATCGGCGGGGGCCTTGATGCCGGGCGCTGGCCGCTGGCGCCCTCGGGACAGAGCCTGTTCTGGGCCGGCCTGAACAAGGGCAAGAAGTCCATCGCCGTGGATATGAGCCACCCCGAGGGGCGCGAGTTGGTCACGCGCATCGTCACGGCCCCCGGCGAGGATGCCGGCCTGTTCCTGACCAACCTGCGCGTGCGCGGCTGGATGGATTACGACACGCTGAGCCAGCACCGCCGCGACCTGATCATGGTCACGCTGATGGGCGACCGGCACGGGCGCCCGCAGGTGGATTATACCGTGAACCCCTCGCTTGGCATCCCGGCGATGACCGGCCCGGCAGACCATTCCGATCCGGTGGCGCATGCCATGCCCGCCTGGGACGTGGCGGCGGGGCATCTGGTGGTGTCCTCGTTGCTCGCGGCCGAGCGCACGCGGTTGCGGACCGGCGAGGGCCAGGAGGTGGAGCTGTCGCTTAAGGATGTGGCGGCGGCGACCATCGGACACTTGGGCATGATCGGCGATGCGGTGGTGAACGCTCAGGACCGGCCCAAGGCCGGCAATGCGCTTTACGGGGCATACGGTCAGGATTTCGTCTGTGCTTGCGGGCGTCGGGTCATGGTGATCGGCCTGACCAAGCGGCAATGGCGCAATCTGGTCAAGGCGACGGGCACCGAGGCCGCGATGGCCGACCTCGCGACACGCACCGGGCGCGATCTGGACGACGAGGGCGTCCGCTGGGAGCTGCGCGACGAGATCACCGAAATCCTGCGCCCGTGGTTCGCGGCCCGCCGCGTCAGCGATTTTGCGGCGGAGTTCGACGCGGCGGGGCTGACCTGGTCGGTCTTTCGCACCGTGCGCGAGGCGGTGGACGAGGACCCCGATCTGAGTGATGCGAACCCGATGTTCCAGACACTTGATCAGCCGGGCTTGGGCCGTTTTCCGGTGCCCGGACATCCGGCGGTGTTTTCCGGGCACGTCCGCGAGTCGCCCTCACCCGCGCCGGCCTTGGGTGCGGACACAGAGGCCGTTCTCGGGGATGTGATGGGGCTGTGTGATGCCGAGATCGCGGGGCTCTTCGATATGGGCGTGGTGCAAGGCCCCGAACAGGGCGCGCGATCCGTGCTCTGAGCCTCGTCCCATCGGCTGAACGGTTCAGGGCCGCACGTGGTCACCGCATCTGATTTGCCCATCGACCATTTCCGGTTCATACCGGGGGTCCTTGGGACGGATGGTCGTCGGCTGTGCGCGCGGAACCCGAGGATTGGCCAAGCGCCTGGCGCGCGTTGGGAGGTGTTTGATTTTCCAGCGGGGAAAATATCTCGACATTGCTGCGATCACAGCACCAGATGGCCAGCTTGCGTCAGGCTGAGGCCTCTCTGTCGAAGATTTCCTCGCTGAGGCACTCGTGTCGCAGACTGCTGTTGATTGCTTCGATGTCGCCAATCTGCTGCAACATAGGGGTGGAAGTAGTGCCATTTGGCCCCAGTTGCCGCGCGCCTGTGCGATGCGGCAGGCCTGAACAGAGGTCACCTTTCGTAAGCGACAGAACGCCTGCAAAAGCGCGTTCGTGTCTTTAGTCCAGGGTTAGGCCCCATTGATTTAAGGTGCACCGCGTGAATCACGGTTTCAATAACGGCGTAGTGAACATGTCTGATCTCTCTGGGATGGAACACGGTTTTGTGGGACAGGTCTGATCGCTGTTTCCGAAGGGACCGGGCGTAGAACATGTCTGGCGAAACAACAGATAAATCTGTCGCGATGGCGGCGACGGCCGCATCGGTGCGCGCCCACAACGCTGGCGACGGCGGGGCCGTGGCCGGTGGGACGAAGCGCTTTTCGACGAAACGCAAGCTGGCGGCGGTTCAGCGGCGCATGCGGGGTGAGAGCCGCTACGCGGTCTCCCGGGATCTGAACGTGCCGGTGCATCGCCTGACGGTCTGGCGTGACAAGGTCCTGATGGGGGCGCAGAGCGCGCTCAGGTCAGACTCGAAGTTTCTGAACTGTTCAGTGTCAAGGATCAGCTGACGATAGCTCACGTCAGCTTTCGGGGTCATGGGTTGGTCAGACACCGGGCCTATTGCAACCGGGAAGACAAATGCCTAATGAACTATCAGGAGAGGTGGCCGAGTGGTCGAAGGCGCACGCCTGGAAAGTGTGTAGGCGGGAAACCGTCTCGAGGGTTCGAATCCCTCTCTCTCCGCCA
>NZ_JAWLFK010000052.1:0-14540 GCF_041685615.1 Thioalkalivibrio sp. | reverse complement strand
GCTGCCACGCACCGTGGTGGACGCCTCGTTCGACCCGGCACGCCTCGATACCCTGCGCACCCGCCTGAGTGCGGCGTACAAGGGAATCAACGTGCTGATTCTGCGCGAAGGCGCCCGGGACTTCTTCTGGAAGGGCGATATCCAGGCGCTGGACCAGCAGGGCGTCGAACTGGACATCCACCACATCTTCCCCCGGGCCTGGTGCGATGGCCGGGACATCCCGCCCCGGGTGTACGACTCGATCGTCAACAAGACCCCGATCTCGTTCAAGGCGAACCGGATGATCGGCGGTGATGCGCCCTCTGACTATCTGCAGCGCCTGCAGAACCACGAGCAGGTCCAGCTCGGCGACGCGGATATGGATGCCATCCTTGAGGGCCACCGCATCCCGGTCGAGGCCCTGCGCGCGAACGACTTCGATGCCTTCTACCAGCAGCGCAAGCGCCGGCTGCTGGAGATCATCGAAAAGGCGATAGGCAAGAAGGTGCTCATGGGCACTGATGAAGGCATCGACACGTACGGAGACGCCATTGCACCGGAAGAGTTCTCTTAACGGGTAGAAACCGGAGCGCTGCCAATGCCGACCTACGGAAACATCCTACTGCGTCAGGACGGGGGCGTTGCTTTCACGACCGCTCGCCGTTCTGCGTTGGGGTTCACTGATGGCCGGGACGAGGCCTGGCTGCGCGATCTTCTGGCCGACAATCCGGACTTGCTGCCTATCGAGGAGATCGACCCCTCATTCGCACCTCTGATCCCGCTGTGTACCGAGCTGCAAACCGAGGCTGGCCCAGTGGATGCGGTGTTCATAAGCCCCTCCGGTCGGCTGACGCTGGTGGAGTGCAAGCTGTGGCGCAACCCCGAGGCCCGGCGGAAGGTGATCGCCCAAATCCTGGACTATGCACGGGCCGTCTCCGGTTGGAGTTACGCCGATCTGCAGCGCCGGGTGGCGGCCGCCACCGGTCGTAAGGGGAATGCACCGTTCGAGACCGCCCGTGAGGTGCGGCCCGATCTGGACGAGGCGGCCTTCGTCGACGCCACAGCCAAAGCGTTGCGGGAGGGGCGCTTTCTGCTTCTGATCGCCGGTGACGGCATCCGCGAAGGCCTCAGCGGCATGGCGGAGCTGATCACCCGCAACGCGGCGCTTGGCTTCAGCTTCGGTCTGGTGGAAGTGGCCCTCTACGAATTCGGCGAGCAGGGCCTGGTGGTGCAGCCTCGAGTCGTGGCGCGGACGGAGACCATCGAACGCACCTTCCTGCGCGTGGGAGATGAGGGAGAGCGCCTTCAGGAAGTGACGGATGATACGGAAGAGGAGGGGGAGCCGGTATCACGCGCCGACGAACGCGCCTGGTGGGAGCCGCTGACCCGGATCAGTTTTGATGATCCCGAGCAGGAGCCGCCCGTCTACCGTCCGCGAAATCATGTTCGCGTGCAGATGCCGTACTCGGGGGTCTGGATCACGGCCTTCAAGTTGATGTCCGACGGGGTGTGTGGGGTCTTCCTTGCGGGCAGAAAGACCGATCTCCACCAGGCGCTCGACCGGCTGAACGAGGAGCGCGAGGCGATCCTGGCCGAGCTGCCTGGGGTGTCGCATTCTCGATACTCGTACGACCCTGAGCGGCCCGGATTTTCCATCTACGCCGACCTGAACGATTTCGAGACCGACGAGGCCTGCCGGGAGTGGTTGTCCCAGCAGCTCAATCGCTACGTGAACGCCTTTCGGCCCCGACTGAAGGCGATGGCCCGGTGAGACGCACGGTACGCGTGAACCTTATGGAAGCCGAGCGGACATGAGCCGGTATCGAGCGACCGGGCCGGAGGGGAGTGCCGAGCCAGGCTCTGACGGTCGGGTGTTGGCGAACAAGATGGGTATTACCGATCAGCGCGAGCTGGACGAAGCGGAGACCCAGCTGTTGCGAATGCTGTACGAGGAGGTATTTGCGAACCTGGAGCCAGACCAGCCGCTGGATGTGCCCCTGATCAAGCATTGGCACCGCCGCTGGTTGGGCAACCTCTACGACTGGGCCGGTCAAGAACGGCAGGTCAACCTGCAGAAGGACGGCTTCATGTTCGCCGCGGCTTCACAAGTCCCGTACCTGCTGAAGGAGCTGGACGAGAAGTGGCTGAAGACGCGGACCCCATGCTGTGACATGGCGCGTGACGAAGCGATCCTCGTGATCGCGGAGATCCATGTGGAGTTGATCCTGATTCACCCGTTCCGGGAGGGGAACGGGCGGATCGCACGCCTTCTCGCTGATGCGATGGCGTATCAGGCGGGTATCGGGCCGATGGACTACAGCGACTGGGATACGAACAAGGCTGAGTACATCGCGGCGATTCACGCCGGGTTGGACGGCGATTACCAGCCGATGGTCGAGCGGGTCAGCCGAGCCGCAGGGATTTGAGGCGGGGGTTGGGTTTGCGCAGCCGGGCCTCGATGACCTTGCTGGATTCGCCGGTTTCGACCGCCGTGGAGGTCGCCACCGCCCGGATGATGGCCTCGCGGCTCACCGGTTTGCGGGACGTTTTCTTGGTGGGTGCTTTCATGGCGAACTCCTCGCAGTGCAGTTCTGATTATACGCTTTGGGCCAACTCGTTGCCCATGGTACGGAGGACGAAGTCGGCACAGTTGCTATGCTGATCCCACAGACCACTGGAGCGCGGTATGGCCGGGCCGGAATACACGGACGTTGAGAAGCCGCTGATCGATCAGCTGGTCGGGTTGGGATGGACTCACTTGGCTGGATCGGTCGAGGATCCGGGCGTGTCCCACCGCGAGAGCTTCGCGCAGGTGGTGATGGAGCCGGTGCTGCGCGAGCGGGTGCGGGCGATCAACCTGCGTGCGGGTGAGCCCTGGCTGGATGAGAAGCGCCTGGATCAGGCGGTGTCGGCGGTTACGCGCATCCCGGCCAGCAAGGTGATGGAGGCGAACCGGCAGGCGACCGAGTTGCTGCTGGGCGGCCTGACCGTGGAGGGCCTGCCGGACTGGGACGGTGGCCGGGGGCAGACCATTCGGCTGATCGACTGGGACGAACCGGCGAACAACCACTTTCTGGTGGTGAACCAGTTCAAGGTGAAGTGCCCGCCCGGGTTCGATGTCGGCAAGGGCCACATCATCCCGGATCTGGTGCTGTTCGTGAACGGCATTCCGCTGGTGGTGGTGGAGTGCAAGAGCCGCACGGTGCCGGAGGGGATCAGCCAGGCGGTGGACCAGCTGCGGCGGTATCACGACCAGCGCTTCCAGGATTTCGAGGTCGAGGAGCACGAGGGCGCGCCGGCGCTGTTCGCGACCAGTCAATTGCTGGTCGCCAGCAACTTCGACGAGGCGCGCGCGGGCACCGTGGGGGCGGCGTTTGCCCACTACCTGAGCTGGAAGACGGTGGTGCCGCGGCGCGAGTCGGAGGTGGCCGAGGCGCTGGGCGTGGCGGAGCTCTCCGCCCAGCAGCGCCTGGCGGCGGGGATGCTGGCGCCGGATACGCTGCTGGATATCGTGCGCCACTACACGCTGTTCATGAACGCGGGCGGGCAGACCATCAAGCTGGCCTGTCGCTATCAGCAGTACCGCGGGGTGACCCGCGCGATCGAACGGCTGAAGACCGGGGCGACCCGCCGCGAAGACGGCGAGGTGGACCGGCGCGGCGGGATCATCTGGCACACCCAGGGCAGCGGGAAGAGCCTGTCGATGGTGTTTCTGGTGCGCAAGCTGCGCACGGACCCGGAGCTGCGCCGCTTCAAGGTGGTGGTAATCACTGACCGCAAGGACCTGCAGGCCCAGCTCTCCGAGACGGCTGCGCTGACCGGCGAGACGGTGGCGACCGCGGCGAATACCGGGCGCCTGAAACAGCTGCTGGCCCGGGAGGGGCCGGGGCTGGTGTTCGGCACCATCCAGAAGTATCGCGATCCCGACACCGAGGGGGAGGGCGCCGCCGGCGAGGCGCCGGGGGACGCGGCGCAGGGCGAACTGCGCGAGGTGGCGGAACCGCCCGGCGAGTACGCGACCCGGGCGGCCCCGAAGCGCACCGAACCCTTCGAGGTGCTGAACACCAGCGAGGACATCCTGGTGCTGGTGGACGAGGCGCACCGGACCCAGGCCGGCGACCTGCACGCCAACATGATGCGCGCGCTGCCCAACGCGGCCCGCATCGGCTTCACCGGTACGCCCATCATCATGGGCGAGAAGAAGCGCACGCACGACATCTTCGGCGACTACATCGACCGCTACACCATCAAGGAAGCGGAGCAGGACGGCGCCACCGTGCCGATCCTGTACGAGGGGCGCACGGTGAAGGGCGCGATCAAGGACGGGGCCAGCCTGGACGGCCTGTTCGAGGACCTGTTCCGCAGCTACAGCAAGGAGGAGCTGGAGGCGATCAAGAAGAAATACGCCACCAAGGGGCAGATCTTCGAGGGGCCACAGCTCATCCGCGAGAAGGCCGCGGACATGCTGCGCCACTACGTGACCCATATCCTGCCGAATGGCTACAAGGCCCAGCTGGTCGCCTACAGCCGGCGGGCGGCCGTGCGCTATTTCGACGCCCTGAACGAGGCCCGGGACGAGCTGCTGCAGGAGGCGATGGCGCTGTCGGTGGAGGACAAGCAGCTGGACGATGCGCAGCTGGTGGCCCGGCCGGAGCGCGTGAAGGCGGCGATCCAGGCCTGGCGCTATCGCGACCTTCTCCGGCGGCTGGAGTTTGCCGTGGTGATTAGCGGCGGCAACAACGACGATGCAGCGTGGGCGCGCTGGACGGACCGCGGCGCGGTGGAGAACCACATCCAGCGGTTCAAGAAGCCGCTGACGCACGACGACCCCGAGAAGGCCGATCCGCTGGCCTTCCTGATCGTCAAATCTATGCTGCTCACCGGCTTCGATGCGCCCATCGAGGGGGTGATGTACCTGGACCGTTCCATCCGCGAGGCGGAACTGCTGCAGGCCATCGCCCGGGTCAATCGAACCGGTCACCGCAAGACCCACGGCATTGTGGTGGACTACTTCGGCGTGGCCAATCACCTCAAGGAGGCCCTGGCGGCCTACAGCGAGGAGGACATCGAGGGCGCCCTGCAAAGCCTCAAGGACGAGATCCCGTTACTGCGTGATCGCCATCTCCGAACGGTCGACGTGCTGCGCCAGCAGGGCGTGGAGCGCCTGGAGGACGTGGAAGAGGCCGTGCAGGCCCTGGGCGACGAGCGGGTGCGGGCCGAGTTCACCGTCAAGCTGAAGGAGTTTAGCCAGAGCTTGGATGACGTGCTACCACGCCCGGAAGGGCTGGAGTTCGTCAACGATGCGAAGCAGCTGGCCTATATCCACGCGCTGGCCCGCAATCGCTACAAGGATGTGCCGTCGCTGGGGCATGACGTGGGCAACAAGGTGCGCAAGCTGATCGACGACTACGTGATCTCGCTCGGCATGGACCCGCGCATTCCGCCGGTTCAGCTCACGGATGCCGAGTTCGACAAGCACGTGAACCGTCAGGTGGGCGATCGCGCCAAGGCCTCCGAGATGGAGCACGCGGTCCGCTCCCATATCCGAAAGCACCTGGACGAAGACCCGGTGAAGTACGAGCGGCTGAGCGAACGGCTGGAGGAACTGCTGCAGCAGCTGGATGGCCAGTGGGCGGAGCAGGTCGATGCGCTGGAAGGCCTGATCCGGCAGCTGCGGGAGGATGAGCCCGTGGACGGCGAGGCGCTGCCCGATCTGCCGGCCCACGCGGTCCCGTTCTGGCGTGAACTGGCGCAGAGCACCGCTGCGGACGGCGCTCCAGCCGGGGAGACCGAAGCGAACCGCCTGATCGAAGTCACCGAGGAGCTGCTCGGGGTGATCCAGGACGAGATCGACGTGCCCGATTTCTGGAAACCTTCCCACGTTCCGGACCAGGAGCGGCTGAAGGGCCAGCTGTTCCAGCAGCTGGTGCAGCGGGACGTGGTGCCGGTGGACGAAGTCGAGCCGCTGGTCGAACGGCTGTTCGATCTGGCGCGGGCCAACCACGACCGTCTGGTCAACGCATGACGGAGCTGCGGGTAGAAGACCTGACCATCCAGGTGCGAGAGAGCCGGCGGCGCAAGACGCTGGAGATCACGGTGGACCGGGATGGCGAGCTGTTCATCGCGGCTCCGGCGGGGACCGACCCGGAGCAGATGCGAACCTTCGTGGTCGAGAAACGCGGGTGGATCTACCGGAAACTGGCGGAAAAGGCCCAGCGCCACCGGGCACTGCCGAGAAAAGAATACGTGGACGGCGAAGGGTTCCTGTACCTCGGGCGCAGCCATCGCCTGAAGACGGTCCCGGCGGCCGCGCAGGCCGTTCCCCTGAAGCTCGAGGCCGGCCGTTTCCGGATCCGCGAGGATGCCCTGAGCGCCGCCCGGGGGCATTTCATCCAGTGGTACACCGCGCGCGCGAACGACTGGCTGGGCCGTCAGGTGGATGCCCACGCTCGGCGCCTCGGCCTATCGCCCGCAGGCGTCAAGGTGCAGGATCTCGGTTTCCGCTGGGGCTCCTGTGGCCGGGGCGACTGGCTCTACTTCCACTGGAAGACGATCCTGCTGCCCCGCACCATCGCCGAGTACGTTGCGGTGCACGAGCTGATCCACCTGCACGAGCCCCACCACACGCCCGAATTCTGGCGCCGCCTCGAACGCGCCATGCCCGACTACGACCAGCGCAAGCGCTGGCTCGCCGAACACGGCATTGAGGTGGAGGGCGTCTGAGGCATCCGGGCATCTCTGGTGACGCTCAAATCCCATCCGGGGAAGTCGCCAATGGCTGTACTCCGAGGCGATACCGAGCATGTAGCGGGGAGATGCGGCCCCAAGTGGTACAAATCCGGGTACAAAAACGAAAAAGGCCAACCCGAAGGCTGGCCTAAGTCGTTGTTCAGTTTGGCTCCCCGGGACGGGCTCGAACCGCCGACCTAGTGATTAACAGTCACCCGCTCTACCGACTGAGCTACCGGGGAATTGGGCGCAAATCCTAATGGGGCGGGGCGAGGGCGTCAAGGAAATTCTGGCCGCCTCGCGCCTTTCGCCGCCATTCCCCCGTGTCAGCGGCGGTGGCTGGCGACGAACTGGCGCAGGCGTTCCAGCGCCTTGTCGAGCTGGTCGACGCTGGTGGCAAAGGAGACGCGAACGTGGCCATGAGCCCCAAAGGCGCTGCCGGGGACGAGGGCGACGCCAACCTCGTCCAGCAGCTGCTTGGTCAGGGCCACGTCAGTGTCGATATCGGCGGCTTCCATGAGTCCGGTGACGCGCGGAAAACAGTAGAAGGTGCCATCGGGCATCAGGCAGTCGATGCCGTCGATGGCGTTGAGCCCGTCCACCACGTGCCGTGCGCGCTCGGCAAACGCGGAACACATGGCGACCACGCAGCCCTGGTCGCCATCCAGCGCCGCCTCGGCCCCGGCCTGCGCGATGGAGGTGGGGTTGGAAGTGCTCTGAGACTGAATCTTTTTCATCGCCGCGATGAGGTTCTTCGGCCCGCCGGCGTAGCCAATGCGCCAGCCGGTCATCGCGTAGGCCTTGGACACACCGTTGAGGACCATGGTGCGCTCCAGCAGGTCCGGTGCGACGTTGACGATGTTCACGAACGGCGCCCCGCCAAAAAGGATATGTTCGTACATGTCATCGGTGGCGATGACCACACGGGGATGGCGCCGCAGGACGTCGGCCAGCTCTGTCAGCTCCGCGGCCGAATAGGCGGCCCCGGTGGGATTGGACGGGCTGTTCAGGAACACCAGACGGGTGTTCGGGGTGATCGCAGCCTCGAGTTGCTCGCCGGTGATGCGGAAACCGGCCTCCTGTTCAGCGCTGACGATGACCGGGCGGGCACCCGCGAGCAGGGCGATATCCGGGTAGGACACCCAGTAGGGAGCGGGGATCACCACCTCGTCACCGGGGTTGAGAAGGGCCTGGCAGAGGTTGAATATGCTCTGCTTGCCGCCGGAGGAGACCAGGATCTGGTCGGGGGTGAACGTCAGGCCGTTGTCGCGATCGAACTTGCGAATGATCGCCGCCTTCAGGGTGGTCGTGCCGTCCACTGGAGTGTACTTGGTTTCTCCGCGGGCAAGCGCGTCGATTGCGGCCTGCTTGATATGCTCGGGCGTATCAAAATCCGGTTCTCCGGCCCCCAGCCCGACAATGTCCCGGCCCTCGCCGCGCAGCTGAGCGGCCAGGGCGCTGACGGCCAGGGTGGGGGAGGGCTGGATGCGCTGGACGCGGTCGGAGAGCTCGATATCCAAGGGGTAGGCCTCTGTTGATCGGGACAAGGGGCCGCGTGGGCAGCCGGGTGCGAAATGATACTGAAATCAGGCGCGGAGGATAAGGTGCAGCCAGGCGAAGGCGAACAATTCAAGGTCGTGTCCGAATACCAGCCGGCTGGCGATCAACCCACGGCCATCCAGGCCCTGACCGAGGGGCTGGAGGCCGGTCTGGCACACCAGGTCCTGCTTGGAGTGACCGGCTCGGGCAAGACCTTCACCATCGCCAACGTGATCGAGCAGGTACAGCGTCCCACCATCATCCTCGCCCCGAACAAGACCCTGGCTGCACAATTGTACGGGGAATTCAAGGAGTTCTTCCCGCACAATACGGTGGAGTACTTCGTTTCCTACTACGACTACTACCAGCCCGAGGCCTACGTTCCGTCGTCGGACACCTACATCGAGAAGGATGCCTCGATCAACGATCACATCGAGCAGATGCGCCTGTCGGCGACCCGCGCCCTGCTGGAGCGGCGCGACGCGATCATCGTGGCCTCGGTCTCGGCAATCTACGGCCTCGGGGATCCACGCAAGTATCTCTCCATGGTGCTGCACGTGGAACGGGGCGACCGGATCGACCAGCGTAACCTGCTGCGCCGCCTGGCCGAGCTGCAGTACACCCGCAACGATACCGAGCTGCGCCGTGCCACCTATCGCGTGCGGGGCGAAGTCATCGACATCCATCCGGCGGAGTCCGACAACGAGGCCGTGCGCATCGAGTTGTTCGATGACGAAGTCGAGCGTCTCTCGTACTTCGACCCGCTGACCGGCGAGCAGCTGCGCACCGTGCCGCGGCTGACGATCTACCCGAAGACACACTACGTGACGCCGCGCGAGACCTTGCTGGAGGCCGTGGATCACATTCGCGACGAGCTGAAGGAGCGCCTGGACTTCCTGCGCAAGGAGGATCGCCTGGTCGAGGCGCAGCGGCTGGAGCAGCGCACGCTGTTCGATCTGGAGATGATCCTGGAGATCGGCTACTGCAACGGCATCGAGAATTACTCGCGCTATCTCTCCGGGCGTGCACCGGGCGAGCCGCCACCGACCTTCTTCGACTACTTGCCCAAGGATGCATTGCTGGTGATCGACGAATCCCACGTGTCGGTGCCGCAGGTGGGCGGGATGTACAAGGGGGACCGCTCGCGCAAAGAGACGCTGGTGGAGTACGGCTTCCGCCTGCCGTCGGCACTCGACAACCGGCCCCTGCGCTTCGAGGAGTTCGAGGTGCTGCAGCCGCAGACGATCTACGTGTCCGCCACGCCGGGCCCCTACGAGCGCGAGCACGCCGGGGCAATCGTCGACCAGGTCGTGCGCCCGACGGGCCTGCTGGACCCGGTCCTCGAGGTGCGCCCGGCCGGGACCCAGGTGGACGACTGCCTATCCGAGGTACGGGATCGGGTGGAGCGTGATGAACGCGTACTGATCACCACACTGACCAAGCGCATGGCCGAGGATCTGACGGACTACCTCTCGGAACACGGCGTCCGCGTGCGCTACCTGCACTCCGATATCGACACCGTCGAGCGCATGGAGATCATCCGGGATCTGCGCCTCGGCGAGTTCGACGTGCTGGTGGGGATCAACCTGCTGCGCGAGGGGCTCGATATGCCGGAGGTCTCGCTGGTGGCGATCCTTGACGCGGACAAGGAAGGCTTCCTGCGCTCCGACCGCTCGCTGATCCAGACCATCGGTCGGGCCGCTCGCAACGTGAACGGCAAGGCAATCCTGTACGCCGACAAGATCACCGGCTCGATGCAGCGCGCGATCGACGAGACCGAACGGCGGCGCGACCGGCAGATCGAGCACAATAAGCTCCACGGCATCACACCCAAGGGTATTCGCAAAAACATCGCGGACATCCTCGAGGCGCGCAATGCCACGCCGGGCTCCGGCGGACGGCGCGGCCGCAAAGATGCGGAAGAGGGCGCGGATTACCTCGGCGCGCCGGACAACGCCGCGAAGGAAATCGAACGCCTGGAACAGGAGATGTTCGCCAAGGCCCGCGACCTCGAGTTCGAGGAGGCCGCCCGCATCCGCGACCGCATCGAGAAGCTGAAGGCACTCGCGTTTCTCCCCGAAGCCTCGCTATCCTGAAAAGATGGCTCCCGCGGGAGCGTCGATTCGAGCCGCTTAGTGATGTCCGAAAACAACTCCTTGCCCCTCGGCCCGGTGATGCTCGACGTCACCGGGATGGAACTGACCCCGGAAGACCGTGAACGCCTGCGCCACCCCGCCACCGGCGGGGTCATCCTGTTCGCCCGCAACGTGGGTGCGCCGGAACAGGTCGCCGCACTGGTGGCGGCCATTCGTGCCGAACGCCCCGGCATCCTGATCGCTGTCGATCAGGAAGGCGGGCGGGTGCAGCGCCTGCGCGACGGCTTCACCACCATCCCGCCCATGCGCCAGCTGGGTCATGTCTACGATGTCGATCACAACAAGGCCTGCGAGCTCGCGCGCGCGACGGGCGAGTTGCTTGGACGCGAACTGCGCTCGGTGGATATCGACTTCAGCTTTGCCCCGGTGCTGGACCGTGACCTGGAGATCAGCGAGGTCATCGGGGATCGCGCATTCCATCATGACCCGGACGTGATCGCGCGCCTTGCCGGCGAGCTGATCCGCGGCCTCGGGGCCGCCGGCGTGGCGGCCGTGGGTAAGCACTTTCCGGGACACGGCGCGGTGGCCGCCGACTCGCATGTGGCCCTGCCGGTGGACGACCGGCCGCTCTCCGAGATCGAAAACCAGGATCTGGGGGCCTTTCGCCCGGTCCTGGGCGATCTTGAAGGTGTCATGCCCGCCCATGTGGTGTACCCGCAGGTCGACGGCGTGCCCGCAGCATTTTCGCGTGTCTGGCTACAGGACATCCTGCGACGCGAGCTGCGCTATCGCGGCGCCATATTCAGCGATGACCTAGCGATGGCCGGGGCGGAGCAGGTGGGCGATCCAGCCGTGCGGGCCACGGCCGCGCGAGCGGCCGGCTGCGACATGGTGCTGATCTGCAACCACCCGGAACACTCCGACACCATCCTTTCTTCCCAGGCAGATCAGCCCCTGTCACCCGAGGCACGACGCCGCCTGGAGCGGCTACGCGCACGGCTAGTGAAGGGCGACCGCCAACGGCTTGCCGCGCTGCGCGCACAACTGGCGGACTGGCTTCAGGCCAGCCAGCCGGCGATCGCCTAAGCCCATGTAAAGCGGATTGGCGCCCGCAAGCCGAGGCGCCTATAATGCGCCACCGGTTTGCGATTGAGCAGCTATTAATATTCACACTCACCACTGAAGTTGGAGATCCAAAATGGCCGACAAGCTCCTGATCGTCATGGTCAACACCGACCCGAGCAACGCTTCCGAACTGGGTGCCCCGTTCTTCCAGGCCACCGTCGCCGCCGCCATGGAATACGACGTTGAAGTCGTGATGACCGGCCGTGCCGGAGAACTCGCCAAGAAGGGCGTGGCCGAAAACCTGTTCGTGCAGGAAGGCTCCAGCAAGAGCGTCTACGACTTCATGAAGGACGCCGTCGAAGCCGGGGTCGTGATGAAGGTCTGTACCCCGACTCTGGATCTGTGGGGCAACGACCTGATCCCTGAAATCGAGGAAACCGTGGGCGGCGCCTACGTGATCTCCGAGGCCATGGACGACGACACGGTCACCTTTACCTACTAAGGTTTCCGACGTTTGTTCGCCAGCCGGCCGGCCCTTGTGCCGGCCGGTTGCGTTTCCGGGGCCCGAAGCAGCGAGGCCAACCTTGCCGATTGCGCGGCCCTTGGACATGATTTCCCCGCACCGACACCCTCAGGACATGCCATGAGCCCGGAACAGGCCCGAGCCACCCTGCGTGATGCCGACTGCCTCTTCAGTCGCGATGCCGTCGAGACGGCCATCGACCGCCTGGCCGAACGCACGGCGGCGGTGCTGAAGAACCGCAACCCGTTGGTGGTGGGCGTGATGAACGGGGGTGTGGTGCTGATGGGTGGACTACTGACCCGCTGGTCGTTTCCGATGCAGGTCGACTATCTGCACGCTACCCGGTATCGCGGGGGCACCCGTGGCGGGGACCAGCTCCACTGGCTGGCACGCCCACAGACCGCGCTGAAGGGGCGTACCGTCGTGATTGTCGACGACATCCTGGACGGCGGCATCACGCTGGAAGGGATCAAGACGTTCTGTGAAGAGCAGGGGGCCGAGCAGGTGATCTCGATCGTCCTCGTAGACAAGCACAACCCCGAGCGGGACCCCGCGATCACTGTCGACTACGCGGCACTGGAGGCGCCCGACCGCTATCTGTTCGGGTACGGTATGGACTACCAGGATTATCTGCGCAACGCTCCCGGCATCTTCGCCGTGGCCGACCACTAACCACCGACGTTCGAGGCGTTCATGTCCGCACCCCGTATTGCCGTGATTGGCGGCACCGGCCTAACCCGGCTGAAGGATCTGGAAATTACCCGGCGCCAGGTGATGCACACGCCTTTTGGGGAGCCCTCCGGGCCGCTGGTGTTCGGCCGCCTGAACGATACCGAGATCGTGTTTCTGCCACGCCATGGTGCGCGACATACCATCCCCCCGCACCAGGTGAACTACCGGGCCAACATCTGGGCCCTCCAGAATGCCGGCATCGACAACGTGGTGGCGGTGGCCGCGGTCGGCGGGATCACCGAGGAGATGAAGCCCGGGATTGTCGCAATCCCCGACCAGATCATCGACTACACCTGGTCGCGCGCCAACACCTTCTTCGAAGGCGGCGACCTGGAAGAGGTGACCCACATCGACATGACCTGGCCGTACAGCGACTCGGTCCGCCAGACCCTTATCCGGGCAATCGACGAGCTCGGGATCGACGCAGTGGAACACGGTACCTACGGGGCCACGCAGGGGCCGCGCCTGGAGACTGCCGCGGAGATTGACCGTCTCGAACGTGACGGCTGTGACCTGGTCGGCATGACCGGCATGCCGGAGGCGGCGCTGGCGCGCGAACTGGGGCTGAATTATGGCTGCTGTGCCGTGATCGCCAACTGGGCGGCCGGTCGTGCCGAGGGCGAAATCACCATGGATGACATTGCCGCGAACCTGGACGTGGGCATGACCCGGGTGAAGCAGATCCTGACGCACGTAATCAGCAGTCTCTCCTGAAGAGCTTCCGTCCCGCCCGGGGGAGAGCATTCTAACGCCCGGCATTCGCCATCCGTTCCGCTATACGACAACCTCACATCTTGGGCCATGCCACTCCAATCCACGATTTAACATAATATGTATTATGCGACATTGAGGATGGGCTCGCCTCGACCGGAATGACCGGGATCCTGCCACCGAAGACATGAACACGGGCTGCACCAGGCCCAATCCCGTTCAGGCCTGACCCCGCGCGTCAGGCGCGCACGGCCTTTTCGATGCCCTCGGTCATCACCTCGACGAGGAAGTCGATCTGTTCCTCGGTGATCACGTACGGCGGCATCAGATAGCTCACGTTCCCCAGAGGTCGCAACAGCGCACCCCGTGTCAGGCCGTGGCGATAGATGTGCAGTCCGCGACGTTCCTGCCACGGATACGGGGTGCGCCGAGACTTGTCCTGCACCAGTTCCACCGCCGCAATCATGCCGTGCTGGCGCACGTCGGCGACATGCGGATGCGCCTTAAGCGGTTCAAGTCGTTTCTCGATATGGGCGGCAAGCTCCCGGTTTCGTGCAAGAACAGGATCGGATTCGAAGATGTCCAGTGTGGCAAGTGCGGCCCTGCACGCGAGCGGATTCCCGGTATAGGAATGCGAATGCAGGAACATGTTGAGCTTTTCGTAATCGTCGTAGAACGCTTGGTAAATGGTATCCGTGGTCAACACGGCCGCCATGGGCAGATAGCCGGCGGTCAGACCCTTGGACAGGCACATGAAATCGGGCGTGATGGGCCCCTGTTCGCAAGCGAACAGCGAGCCCGTGCGCCCGAAGCCCACTGCGATCTCGTCCGCAATCAGGTGGACACCGTGACGGTCACAGGCTTCGCGTAGCAGGCGCAGGTATTCGGGGTCGTACATCCGCATGTGGCCGGCGCACTGGACCAGAGGCTCCACGATGACCGCGGCAACCTCATCGGCATGTTCCGTCAGGGCCTGCTCCATGTGGACGAACTGGCGGCGCGCCACATCGGCGCAGGTTTCGCCGTCTTCGCGGTCAAAACAATCCGGTGCCGGCACGGTGATGACATCCAGCATCAGCGGTTCGTAGGTCGCGCTGTACAGCGGTACGTCGCTCACGGACAAGGCGCCCAGGGTCTCGCCGTGGTAGCTGTTGGACAGGCGAATG
>NZ_JAWLFK010000096.1:0-3665 GCF_041685615.1 Thioalkalivibrio sp. | reverse complement strand
GGCAGGGACAGGATCGCGAACAGCGCGAGCCCCAGCGGCAGCAGGCCCATGGAGCCGCCGGAGGTCAGCAGCATCACCGGGGCCTGCACCAGTATCACCGCCAGCCCCCAGCGCCAGGCCCGCCGCGGCGCCCGATACCCCAGCACGCCCGCGAGCAGGAGCGCCAGCGGATAGGTCACGGACCAGTACATCGGCGCGTCCCAGGCCTCGGCGCGGCCGCTGACCAGGGAGGTGAGCACCCAGAGGGCAGAGCCGCCGAGGAGGGCGATGAGGTAGGGCTGGGTGTCGGTGGTGGGGGGCGGGTTCACGATGGTCTCTTCGCGAGGGGCGATGGTGAGAAGGCTGCAGTGTGGGTGTTCTGGAGGGAGGCGTCCATATATGTCCCGGAGTGTGACGGTTCGATTCCCTTCTCAGGACCTGGACTTCCTTGTAGCCGAGTACCGCGTTCAGGTGATGCAGCCAAGCAAAGTGGCTGTCCCGTAGTTATGCCGTAGTTACCAGTGGATCAGGAACGCTGCAAGGGCATGGGTTCGGCGGTGCCTGCGAGAACCATTAGGGCAAACCCAACCATCCAGATTCCCGCCACGTTGTAGCCTAGGAACAAGATCCAATAAAAAAGCGGGCTCTCGGAGCGCCAGACAGCGACATCCCGGCCAAACCGCCCAGGCCCATACGGCAGCCAACCGGTTTTCAGGCTCTTCCAGGCGATCAGCGTGAGGCCGCCACCCAGAATCAGAAAGAAGATTCCCTGGAAAAGCGCCATCACCAACCCTCCACATGCCGGCGCACCGCGGCCGTCATCGTAGCAGCCGCCATGCAGGGCAGCGCCAGTATGCCGAACAGAACCAGGCCCAGCGGGAGCAAGCCAAACGAGCCCCCGCACAACAACAGCATCACAAGGGCCTGGACAAACATGATCGTAAGGCCCCAGCGCCACGCGCTCCGCGGAACCAGGTAGCCCAGAAAACCCGAAGCGAGAATGCACAGCGGATAGGTCAAAGACCAGTACAGCGGAGAATCCCATGCCTCACGGTTTTCGGTGAGGAGTGAAGTCAAGACCCAGAGCGTCCCGCCGCCGATCGCGGCGGCAAAATACGCCACGGTGTCGTCGGCATGCCTGAGAGAAGGGGGATTCATGGTCGGGAGCCCTCGAAGAGAACGTCGAACGATCCAACAGCATTGCCACAGCCATACTGACCCCATCTGCGGGGAAGACTACCTCGCTGGCGAGCGCGGTAGTCACCTCCGGCATGACAATTACCAACGTTCAGCCAGGGTGGGTGTCCTGGATTTCCGTGCGGATTGATCGTCAACGCTCTCGCATTCGCGTTGACGCCTTCCGTTCGAGATCGTGGTTGCCAGCTGTTCACCAGCGACATGAAGGTCTACGTCCACCACGCCGGCGATGATGCCTTCTACTACCCCGACCTCGTCCTCACCTGCGATGCGAACGATCTGGAGGACTACTACCTGAAACACCCCTGCCTCATCGTCGAGGTGCTCTCCGAGGGCACCGAGCGCATCGATCGGCGCGAGAAGCTCCTTGCATACACCGCTCTGCCCAGCCTGCGCGAGTACCTGCTGGTCGCGCAGGACCGCCGGCAGGTGGAACTGTACCGCCGCACGGAAGCCGACTGGGTGCACGAAACCCACTCCGAGGGCAGCCTCCGGCTCGACTGCCTCGAGCAGGACCTCACGCTCGACAGCATCTACGAGGACGTTGATACCTGACCGGGGCACCATGCGGCGGCGGGCAGCGCGACTCGGGCAAGCGAAGTGGCTGTCCCGTAGTTTAGAGCCTGGGGGAATTCCCGAATCCGTTGCGGGTGAGGTAAACAACTAAATGACCGGGAACCCGCTCGGCGCACCAGTCTGGTCGAAGACTATGCGTCGAGCCGCGACATGCAACTCGATGACGCCGTGATCGCGGGAACCGCGCTCCATCTTGGCGATCGCCTCGTCACCGCCAATGATGGTCACTACCGGCACATCGAAGGTCTGTTGGTCGAACTTCTGCGTCCTTGAGCATCCCGACAGCCGCGTTCAAGCGGTCTGGGTGTCCTGGAGCAAGCGATCTGGGTGTCCTGGAGAGTTTGCTTGCCGGAGTTCCGTCCCGATTGCCTGCTGCAGAGCAATACTCGGCCCCTTGGGTGGCGTTGAAGGCCTGGAAGTCATCGCATAACATGCATTCAATGAGTGCACGCGGTGCATTATTGGAAACATTGCCATGGCAACGATGACCATCCGCAACCTTGACGAGCAGATAAAGGCACGACTGAGGGTTCGGGCTGCGATTCACGGCCGTTCCATGGAAGATGAAGCCCGTGACATTCTGCGCACGGCGCTGTCGCTGGTGCCAGAAGAAGGACGCACCCTGGTCGATGCGATTCGTGGCCGGATCGACCCCCTTGGCGGAGTCGAACTTGCGCAGCCGGAACGGGAGCCCATTCGCGACCCAGTCGACCTGGGGGCATGATCGTCCTCGACACCAATGTCCTGTCGGAGATTTTGCGTCCAGTACCGGAGAGCCGGGTCGTGGACTGGATCGCTGCGCAACCGCGTTCAGCCTTGTTCACCACCACTGTGGTTGAGGGCGAGATCCTTTATGGAATCCGATTGCTTCCGGACGGAGCGCGGCGCGACGCGCTCATGCAGGCTGTCTCGGCCATATTTGCAGAGGATTTTGCCGGCCGTGTGCTGCCCTTCGATCGTGACTCCGCGCTCGCCTACGCCGAGATCGCAGCGTCCCGAAGGCTTGCCGGCAGACCCATCAGCCAGTTCGACGCAATGATTGCTGCAGTGGCGCGCTCCCGCGGTGCGAGCCTTGCCTCACGCAACACCAAAGACTTCACCGATACGGGGATCGACCTCGTCAACCCATGGACGGCTCCTTCGTGAGCGCCCCGTGGGCACGCTCTCCCAGACCGCCGCGAGTTGGCCCGATGGGTGAGCAAAGCGATTGATCCCACCGAACCCACCCCAAGGCCCGCATGATCCAATTCCTGCCCTTCGCCCTCATCGGCGCCGCCGGCTTCGTAGCTCCGCGCCACATGAAAGCCATTCGCGAAACACGCAACGAACTCGTGGTGGCGTTACTAGCATGAGGTCCGAACGCATTCCAGTCTGGGGCAGCCGACCCCGGCGGCATTCAGGAAATCCTGCGGCATCGCCGCAAAGCCCGAGGCCATCTTCCAACAACAGAATGGCGCGAAGAAATTTGGCAGGTCACCTCCAAGTCTCAATCTCTCAGAGGACCGACCTTGGCTCAAGCTGCCCGTCTCTCGAACAGAACGCGGGCGGTTCCCATCCCCCGCAGATACCGCATCTGGCGTGCCACGCAGAGATCGGTGATGTGCGTCGGGGTCCCGATGGCGCTGCCGAACTGCCGCATCATCCGACCGGCGGTCGCGATGAACTGGTCCGCGTCGAGCGCCAGGCGTTCCAGCAGTCTTGGCGTCTGGCCCGGAATGAAACCGCGCTTGCCCTCGCGGATCACCCGGCCAGTGGCATCGACCAGTTCCAGGTAGTCGTCGAACGCGAACGGTATGGCGGTCGCCATGCTTCCGGTGGCATCGAACGGCATCAGCGGCGCGCGACCTCCAGGGCTGTAGTCGGTAGCATCCCGTTCCTCCCTGAGCCCCGCGATACGTTCGGCCACTGAAGTG
>NZ_JAWLFK010000051.1:0-15278 GCF_041685615.1 Thioalkalivibrio sp. | reverse complement strand
ACCCGAACCCGAACCCGAACCCGAACCCGAACCCGAACCCGAACCCGAACCCGAACCCGAACCCGAACCCGAACCCGAACCCGAACCCGAACCCGAACCGGCCCCGGAGCCAGAAGCGGAACAAGCAGAGGCCGAATCCGAGGCCGATCCCGTGGACGAGATGGACGAGGTTGCCGAGCCCGGCCAGAGCCCCGATGTGGAGGTGTCGGGCGAGGAGCGGGGCGCCGCCGATGCGGAGGCCGGTGAAAGCACTTCCGATGCTTCGGGTGGGGGCCGCCCGGGTGCCGAGAGGGACTACCTGGCAGAACTGCAGGCCTGGGTCGAACGCCACAAGAGGTATCCGCGGCGGGCGCAACGGCGGCGACTGGAAGGGACGGTCTCCGTCTGGCTGCACCTGGACCGTGACGGCAGCGTCATCGAATATCGGATCGAGGAGGGTTCCGGCAGCCGCATACTCGATCGCGCGGTCGAGGACATGGTCGAGCGCGCGGATCCGTTTCCTGCTCCGGATTCGATCGGGCGGGACGACTACGAACTCGTGGTGCCGGTGAGTTTTTCCGTTCGTTAGGAGGTCAGCGTATGAGCAAGAAGGCAATTGGCACGTTGATGGTGTTTTTTCTGATGCTGGTTCCCCCTGGCGTGGCCAGTGCCGGCGACCCAGCCGCGATCAGTGTGCAATTGAACAAGCTTGAGTCCGACGGGGCTGACTGTCGCGCGCACCTGGTGCTGGAAAACGGCCTGGAAGACGCGCTGGAGTCGCTCCAGCTGGACCTGGTCGTGTTCGACGGAGACGGCATCATACAGCGACGAACGGTGATCGAGATGGCCCCCTTGCGAGCGGGGAGTACCTCGGTCCGGGCGTTCCGGATGGCGGATACGGCGTGCGAGAGTGTGGGCCGCATCCTGGTTAACGATGTCGCTGCCTGCGAGGGTCCGGAAGGTGAAATGGAAGACTGTGCCGACCGGATCCGGACCGAGAGCCTGGCGGATGTGCCCCTGATCCGCTAATCGCCTGCTGCAGGTCGGCGACAGTTAATTCAGCCCGGAGGATTATGCGAACGGGGTTGCAAATCGTTCGCATTGCCGATATCATTTATCTCCATCGAAGGGAAGCCTTGCATCCAGGCGGAGTCGGGCGGGATAGTGAGGCGGGGCCCTGAACATTTCGGCCTCCACCAGACAACCCGTTGATCCGAAAACGATCAAGGACCTTTTTCAGGAGACTCGTGATGCAAGGTGATAAGGAAGTAATCCGTTACCTCAACCAGGCCCTCAAGGGCGAACTGACCGCGATCAACCAGTACTTTCTCCACTCCCGCATGTTCAAGGATTGGGGGCTGGAGAAGCTGGCCGCAGCCGAATACGAAGAATCGATCGACGAGATGAAACACGCGGACGAGCTGATCAACCGCATCCTGTTTCTCGATGGCCTGCCCAACCTGCAGGACCTGGGGATGCTAAGCATTGGTGAAAACACCCGCGAAATTCTCGAGGCGGACCTGGCACTCGAAAACGCCGGCGCGCCGGTCTATCGCGAGGCCATTGCCCACTGCGAGCAGGTGCGGGACTTCGTGACCCGGGACCTGCTGCAGAAGATCCTGGACAGCGAGGAAAGCCACATCGACTGGCTGGAGACTCAGTTGCAGCTCATTGATCGTATCGGTTTGCAGAACTACGAGCAGAGCCAGGCGAGCTCCGCGTCGTAACTGTTTCGAGTTCGGGCGCTCCCATGGGGGCGCCCGGGGAGACAAGCATGAGTTCCAGTGAAGGCGGCCGAATCCCGGCATCCACAGAATCTTTCCCGACGATCCCGGGGGTGCAGGACTGTCCTGTCGGTACTCCGCGGGAGATCGCTTCGAGTGATTTGTTGCGTGATGCCGACCGCCTCTTCATCCGCCACGAAGGGCAGTGCTACACGCTTCGGCTAACCTCCAGCAGGAAGCTGATCCTCACCAAGTAAAACAAGTATTCCATCGCCTGTGGTTGTACCACGGGTCCCGCCAGCCAGGGGAACCACTCCCTCAGCCAGCCCACAATCCATCACCGATCCGCGGCGCCCCGGCGTCCGTGGGGGTGTTGATGCTGGCCAAATCAAGGGAGAAAACAAATGGCGCGAAACCACTTGGCAAGCCGTCCACCTGCACAACCTCTCGACCATCCGCGCAGCTCCGGGGCGTGGAGACGACGTGCCGTCGTAATCGCGATTGCCGGGGCCGTGGGGATACCCTCACTCCACGCCGATGAGGCCACCCCGACAGCCGAGTCCGGAACCGAGGCCCGGCTCGCGCCGGTGCAGATCCTCGGAGACGTGACCGCGACGCAGCGGCTGCCCGGCTCGGCGGCCGTGGTCGGCCGCGAGCAGTTGGAAACCGAAGGGACCACGGACATCCATCAGGCACTCAAGACGGTGCCCGGCGTGTACGTAAAGGAGGAAGACGGGGCGGGTTTGCGCCCCAATATCGGGATCCGTGCCGCGCCTCCGGGACGCAGCAGCAAGGTGACGCTGATGGAGGATAACGTGCTGGTCGCCCCGGCACCGTATTCCAACCCGGCGGCCTACTATTTCCCGACCACGATGCGGGTCAACGAGATCGAGGTGCTAAAGGGGGCCCCGCTGTTGCGCCATGGGCCGCAGACGACCGGGGGCGTGGTCAACCTGGTGTCCACGCCCATCCCCCGGGAACGCGGAGGCTCCATCGAGACGGTGGTGAACGATCGGGGCGGCACCGACGTGCACGCGATGTTCGGGGATCGCTCCGGTGACTGGAGCTACATGGTCGAGACGGTCCAGCGCAACGGGGCCGGCTTCAAGGACATCGATCGCAGCAACCGCGATACCGGCTATGACATCCAGGACTATGTCGGCAAGCTGCGCTGGGATGGCGAGCGCCAGAGCGTCGAGACCAAGGTCCAGTACTCGGAGGAAACGTCCAACGAGACCTATCTCGGCCTGACCGACGCGGATTTCGCGCGTGACCCCAATCGGCGGTATGGCCTGTCCGAAATCGATCAGATGGACAACGATCACCTCGGTCTGAGTCTCACGCACGATATCGACTGGTCCGACCGCGTGCGCATGACCACCACATTGTACCGCAACGAATTCGCCCGAAACTGGTTCAAGCTGGGCGGGGGCGGCTCGTTCATTGACGACGCCAATCGGGGCGATGCAACGGCCCAGCGTATCCTTCGGGGCGAGCAGGACCGCAAGCGTCTGACCTACCGCAACAACAACCGCGAATATGTCTCCGAGGGCATCCAGACCGAACTGGGCATGGACTTCGGGGACCACTGGCTGCGTGCGGGTGCCCGCTATCACCAGGACGAGATGGACCGCTTCCAGCCGGACGACATCTACGATCAGGTGAACGGATCCCTGGTTTACCAGGAGACCATCCAGCCGGCGGGCAGCAACAACCGGCTCGAGGATGCGCAGGCCTGGAGCTTCTGGCTTGCCGACGAGTGGTACATCAGTGACCGGCTGACTGCGAACCTGCTGCTGCGCTACGAGGATGTCGAGACTTCGCGGACCCAGTATGCCGACACGCAGCGTAATGTCGTCGATTCGCGGCGTTCCAATTCGAGCAGTGTCTGGCTGCCGGGGGCGTCGCTCACCTACGACTTCACGGATCGCTGGCAATTGCTGGCGGGGGTTCATCGCGGGTTTGCTCCCCTGGGGGGCGGTGCGACCGAAGAACAGGATCCGGAAACCAGCACCAACTGGGAACTGGGCGCCCGGTATCAGGGTGAGAATGCGTTCGTCGAAGCAATTGGTTTCTACAGCGATTTCTCCGACTTCGTGCAGAACTGCTCGGTGGCGACGCCCTGCTCGGACGGCGCCACCTCCGGGACCTTCACGACAGGGGAGGCGGTCATCTCCGGACTGGAAATGCGGGCATCCACGGGGATGGATCTGGGATCCTTCCACGCGCCGCTGGAGGCCAGCTACACCTATACCAGCGCCGAAGCCAGCGCGGACAATCCGGCCTCGGGTCAGCAAGAAGGTGACCGGTTGCAGGGGATCCCGCGCCACCAGTTCAGCCTGCGAGGGGGCCTCGAACACGCGAGCGGCTGGAACAACTACGCTGTCGTGAAGTACATCGACGAAACCTGTACCAGTGATGGCTGTAACCGGACCGGGGGCGCATTCGATCGCACCGAGTCCCTGACCACGGTTGATCTGGTGAGCGAGTACCCACTGGGGAAGGACACCGACGTCTATGCCCGGGTGAGCAATGTGTTGGATGAGCAACAAATCATCTCCCGCTCCCCGGACGGTGCCCGGCCCAACGAACCGCGTACGTTCTCGGTGGGGTTGACGCACCGATTCTGAGTCGGTACCTGTCGGACGAGAGGCCGCACCCCATGGGTGCGGTCTGCTTGTATGGGTGCACCGAAAGCGGCAGCCCGTCACATTCTGGGTCGCAAGGTGCCGGCAGAACGGATCGTCTGTTGCATTCGCGGATCAAAGTGCCTGAGTGTCGCCGGCTCGGCAGGTAACTGTCGGGTACTGGGACTCATCGAGAAAGGATCATTACGGCAAAGGAGAACACCATGTGGAAAGCACGACTGACGATCCCGATGCTCGCCCTGATGATGGCACTGGGCAGTGCCACCCTCGCGGGTTGTGACAATCAGGGCCCGGCAGAAGAGGCCGGCGAGGACATCGACGAGGCCATGGAGGATGCCGGCGATTCGGTGGAGGATGCCGGCGACGAGATGGAAGACAGTTCCAGCGAGTGATTCACAGCCCTTCTGTACGCGAAAGCCCCGACACGCGCGGCGTGTCGGGGCTTTTTTGTCTCTGTACTGGTTCGGGTGTCAGCGGTCGCCATCACCCTCGGGCGCCGGGGAGCCGCCTTGTTCATCCATGCCGTCTTCCGTCGGCGGCTGTTCCTGCATGCCGTCTTCCGTTGGCGGCTGTTGCGCGTCGCCCTCGGGCGGCGGGGCGCTCTGCATGCCGCCTTCACCGCCTTCGGGTTGTTCCTGCATCTGTTGCTCCTCGAACTCATCCATGCCCACGTCGCCGTCGGAGCAGCCCATCAGGAAGACGAAGGGTGCGATGGCCATGGCGGCCAGGATCTTGGTGGAATGCTTCATGGAAACTCCTGTCCTTTTGGGTACCTGTGAACGTTAAAGATCGCGTTCCTGCCACATGACATCACGCCTCCCCTCCGTGTTTCCGGAAATTCGTCACAAAATCAGACCTCATCAGCCACTCGTGGCGCTCGTCACGGATCCCCGTGCGGTTTGTCGACGCCCCGGCGACCGGCCGCTAAAGTAGACACCAGACAATTCCGGATCGTAGTGATGGCACAACCCTCCCAGCCCCAAGTCCTTCTCGATCGGGCCCGCACCGCCTGGGCGCGCGGCGAACATCACGCCGCGATGGCCCTCTGGCGCGAGGGAGCCGAGGCCGGTGAACCCCAGTGCGCCTTCAATCTCGGTGTGCTGCTGGACGAGGGGCGGTACCTGCCGCGGGATCCGGTCGAGGCTGCCGGGTGGTACCAGCGTTCGGCCGAGGCCGGTTTTCCGGACGCGGCCTTCAATCTGGCGGTCCTGTTCGAGCAGGGGGACGGGCTGGAAGCCAACCCCAACGAAGCGGCGCGGTGGTTTCACATCGCCGCCGAGCGCGGAAATGCCCAGGCGATGTTCAATCTGGGTCTCAAGTACGACGAGGGCCGGGGTCTGCCGCAGGATGCGGAACAGGCGGCCCAGTGGTACCTGCTGGCGGCCGAGGCCGGTGAAGGTCGCGGCGCCGCCAATCTCGCGCGCCTGTTCGCCATGGGCGAGGGGGTGGAGCGTTCCGACGTGTCGTCGTTCAAGTGGTACGCCATTGCCGCCGAGATGGGGATTGCCAGTGCGGCCCGCTACCGCGAGCGGGTGGCCCGCGAGTTGACACCCGAGCAGCGCCTGCATGCCGGCGACCGCGCACAGGAATGGTTGCAGGGCCAGTCGCGGGAGCGGCAGGGCAGCAGCCTGCAGTAAACGGTCCGGGCAGGCATTCAGGAGAGGGGGTGCGAACCGCGGGCGGAGCCGCTTGGTGACAGGCCGGGTGGAGGGCGGTTCGGGTTCGTGCTTGATCAAATCACCACGTTGAGCTCGCGCCGCGGTTCCTCGGCCGGTCCGGCCAGGCTGACCGCGAGCTCCACGCGGCGGCGCAGGGCCTCGACCCCGCCGCCGCCCAGCGGGCCGCCGTCGGGCGGGGCGGCCTCGCTGGTTTCGTTACCACTGCGGAAGGCCTCGATCTGGGCTGCCACGCGGGCGCGCGAGGCCATTTCCTGTTCCGAGCGTGGCGGGAAGGCCAGGCCCTGATCCTGCTCGGCATCGCCGCGGCGATTCTCGTCCTGCTCCGAGCGATCCTCGATCGGCCGGCGGGCCTCGCCGGCCTCGGGGTCGTTCAACGGGCGATCGAAATCGGCCGGCGTGGAGAGTTGTCCCAGACCCAGCCGGTCACTGCCGGTCGGGCGTGTGCCGACCGGTACCGCAGCGGAGGGGTTGGTGACCGGGACTTCCATCGCGTGACTCGGCGAGCCTCCTGATCGTTCGGTGTATCCAAGTTTCCCGGAATTCCGGGGTCAGGCACGTACGTCCAGCAGCGAGCCAATCATCCGGTCTTCGGCCTGCAGGGTCTTCACCGATGCCTCGACCTGGTCCTGGCTGGCAATCATTCCGACGTGGGCGCCCATGCTCTCGCGGCTGCCGGCATTCTCGGTGGCCACCGTGTGCGCCTGCTGGCGCATGCTGGTGGTGCCGGTCTGGATGCCCGCGAGGGAGGCGCTTGCGTCGATCATGGTTTCGAGCCTGTTGTGCTTACGGTTGTAACAGTATGACCCGATTATAGATCAATTAGTTGCACTTCACCCCCCCCCCGGCGGGTCGGGATGAGTCAGCGGGTGTCGAGGAGGGTCTGCAGACGGGCTTGTACGACCTTGCGCGCGCCCGCCTGGCGGGACTGCCATTCCGAGAGGCGTTCACGCCGAGCCTGGGGGTCGATCCCTTCCGCGAGATGCGCGAGGACTGCGTCGGCCACCTCCTCGGGGTCCTCGCCACGGCCGACCAGGCCGGTGTGTTCCGCGGCCATGCGCAGGCGGGTGGCGGCATCCGGGTGGCGTTCGTTTTCTGCCGGGCCGCAGATCACCGCGCTACCGCAGGCCAAGGGCAGGCCCAGGTCCGGGGGTGTCTCGCTGGCGGCCAGGGTGCCACCCGGCAGGGTTACGTGGGCGCAGGTATAGGCCGCGTGCAGGGTCTCCGGGTCCTCGATGTAGTAGACCCGGTTCTTGCGCGGCACGAAGGAGGTCATGAAGCGGTTGTGGCGGATGATCGGCAGCGAGTACTTGATCGCGTCGCGATAGACTGGCTCGTGGCGTGCCGGGTCGGCCGGTGCCAGCAGCAGGATGGCGGCGCTCTTGCGCAGCACCGCGAACAGCACGGCGAAGGCGAAGGCCTCCTCGCCCGGGCCGGTGTTGGGCGCGAGCAGGATCGGGTGACCCTTCTCGTGGTACTCGCGGAAGCGTTCGCAGAACCCGCCGTCTCCGGACGGGGCCGGGGGTAGCTCTACGGCCCCGGCGATTGGGTCGCCGATCACCTCGGCGTGGTCATGGACGCCCTCGCGCGCGGTGAACCGTGCGCTCCATTGCGTGCGGGCCGCGCCGCCGCCCTCGGCATTGACCCAGATACGGGGCACCGTGAGCGTGTCAAGGGCTGGGCCCAGGTCGTCGTCGCCGGCATGCAGAGGGCCAATGACCACGACAGCTCGGGGTTGCAGGCGCCCCAGGCGTGTGGCGGCCAGCTCGGGGTGCATGGCCAGCGCCGGGACGCCATCCATCAGTCCCTGAGCCTCGCGATCCTGGCGGCAGTCGCTGACGCCCAGTGCGATGGGCCCGTTTCCGCCGGCGAGTTCGTGCAGCCAGTCGTCTGCGGCCTCGAGGGTGGCCCGCGGGCCCAGGATCAGGATCCGCCGGCTGCTTTCCCCGGGGGCAGAACGGGCGGTGATCCAGGCAGACAAACGTGCGAACATGGCGGGTTGTTATCCGGTGGTCGGGCGAGCGGCGCATTATACGAGGCTGTGCGCAGTGCCCGCCACGGGCGGACCTTACGTTGTCTCGAGGGGAATCGCGCCATGCGCACACGCTGGATCATCGGGCTGATAGTGATGGGGGTCATCGTGGCCCTGGCCATGTGGGTCTATTCGAACCCGGGCGGGATGCGCAGCCAGCAATTTTCCGATCTGCCCTGGCAGATCGAGGTCGAGGATCGCCAGCGCACCCGGGTGCTGGGCGTCGTGCTGGGCGAGACCACCATGGCCGACCTGATGCACCGCCTGCCGGTGCCGGACATCCGTCTGTTCGTGGATGCCGACGGCTCGCGCGCGCTGGAGGCCTATTACGTGAACGCGCGCATGCCGCCATTCGAGGCCAACCTCATCCTGCGCCCGGATCTGGACGAGGCCGCGCTTGACCGGATCGAGTCGGAGACCACGTCCGAGCGTCCGATGCCCAGCGGGGCCCGGCGCTACGGGCTGAGCGACGACGCGCTGACCTCGCTGGGCAACGTGCCGATCGTCGAGATGAGCTATATCCCGCGTGCGCGCTGGACCGAGGACCTGATCACCGAGCGTTTCGGCGAGCCGCGCGAGCGGATGCGTATCGACTCCGATCACAGCTACTGGCTCTACCCCGAGGACGGGCTCGCAATCCTCGTGCCGCGCCGTGGTCGCGTCCTGATGCATTATGTCACCCAGAACCGCTGGGAGCAGACCGTGGAGCGTCTGCGCGACGAGGGTCGTCGTCGCCTGGGTGAGGATCACGGGGATTATGAGTGAGGCAAACACTTCGGATGACCGCCCGTTCTGGGAGCGCCCACTCGAGACGCTGACCCACGCGGAATGGGAGGCTCTGTGCGACGGTTGCGGTCGTTGCTGCCTGCAGAAGCTGGAAGACGAGGACTCGGGGGAGCTGGCCTTTACCTGGCTGGCCTGCGATCTGCTCGATTGCGAGACCGGCCACTGCTCGGATTATGCGAACCGCCGCGACTTCGTGCCGGACTGTATCCAGCTGACCCGGCAGGATTTGCCGCATTACCACTGGTTGCCGCCTACTTGTGCCTATCGCCTGCGCTTCGAGGGCCATCCGCTGCCGACCTGGCATCCGCTTCTGAGCGGTGACCCGGAAACGGTCCGCCGTGCCCGCGTGTCGGTGGCCGGGCGCGTCATCCGCGAGCAGGACGCGCCGGACCTGCCGCTGATCGACTATGTCGTGGACTGGCCCGGCGAGGTGCCCGAGTCCGCTCGCCTGTGGCGGCCGGTGGTCCGCCTGCCGCGGAGGTAGCCATGCCGGCGGTGGTAGACCTGTTCGTGTACGGGACGCTCAAGCGGGGGTTTGCCAACCACCGTGCGTTGTGCAGGCGCGCCATCAAGATCCGCGCCGCATCGATCGCCGGAGCGATCTTTGATCTGCCCGTGGGCTATCCGGCCGTGCAGATCCCGGGCGAAAGCATCCTGCTGGAGGCAGGCGCCGACCCCGTGCGCGATGCGGGACGCCAGAGGCTCGTTCGCAAACCCGAGCCACCCGGACCGGCCCGCGAACAGGTCCATGGAGAATGGATCCGCCTCCCGAACCCCGCGCGGACCCTGCCGGCGCTGGATGCGCTGGAGGGCGTGCGCGCGGACGGCCGCGGCGAGTACCGCCGCGCGCTCGTGCCTGCCTGGACCGAAGAGGGTCCCCGGGCGCTCTGGGTGTACTGGATGCTGGGGCGTCCGCCCGGAGCCTGCCAGCTGCCGGAAGGGCGCTGGCCGGATCGGACCTGACCCGCACGGCAACCTGTCGTGCTCCCGGACCGTGGGCGCTACGGTTGCCAAATGCAGGCTGCGACTCACTTGGGTCATCGCAGCCTGCGACTCCGTCCGCTGGGTCGCGCAGCCCCTCGCTAGCCGGCGGACGCGAGGAGTTCCCGGGCGTGGGTACGGGTGGTCTCGGTGAGCTGGGTCCCGCCAATCAGGCGGGCCAGGGCCTCCACGCGGCGTTCGTCGTCCAGCGGCTGGATCGCGGTGCGGGTGCCGTCCTCGGCGTGCGACTTCTGCACCTCCATCTGCTGGTGTGCCTGGGCGGCGACTTGGGCCAGGTGGGTCACGCACAGGACCTGATGGCGCTCGCCCAGGGTGCGCAGTTTGCGTCCGACGACCTCGGCGACTGCGCCGCTGATACCGCTGTCGACCTCGTCGAAGATCAGCGTGGGCACGGTCTGCTGCTCGCTGGCCAGCACCTGCAGCGCGAGCCCGATGCGCGAGAGCTCGCCCCCGGAGGCGACCTTGGCCATGGGCTGTGGTGCGGACCCGGGGTTCGCGGCTACTCGGAATTCGATGTGGTCCACGCCGTGGGCCTGCGGCTTGTCGGCCGGCTCGACGCTGATCTCGAAGTGGCCGCCGGCCATGCCCAGTTCCTGCATGGTGTCGGTGACCGCCTGCCCGATGTGTTCTGCCGTCTGCCGGCGGGCCCGGGTAAGCGCGGCGGCGGCGGCATCGAACGCCGTGCGGGTCTCCTGCTCGCTTGTCTCCAGGGCCTCGACCGTCTGGTCGCCGTTCTCCAGGGCGTCCAGCTCCGTTTGCAGTTCGTCGTACAGCCCGGGCAGGGCCTCGGCTTCGATCCGATGCTTGCGCGCCAGGCGCAGGTATTCGCCGACGCGGGTGTCCAGTTCGGCGAGGCGCTCCGGGTCCAGCTCGATGCCATCGGCCAGACGGCGCAGGGTGTCGCCGGCCTCGTCGATCTGGATGCGCGCGGATTCCAGCAGCTCGAGTGCCGGGTTGACCCGTTCGTCGTGCTGCGCGGCGTCCTGCAGGGCGTGCAGGACCTGGCCCAGCTGCGCGTCCAGCCCGCTGTCGTCCTCGATCTGCTGGCTGGCGGTTTGCAGCGCGGTGAGTACCTCGGTGCCGTGGGCCAGCTGGTTCTGTTCGGTCAGCAGCTGCGGATATTCGTCCGCGACCGGCGCCAGTTCGGCCAGCTCGCCGGTCTGGAAGCGCAGCAGGTCCAGGCGGTCGGAGGTGTCGGCCTGGGCCGCGCGGGCCTGTTCCAGGGCGCGGGCTGCCTCGCGCCAGGCGCGGTAGGCCGCGCGGACATCGGCAACCGGGTGGCCGTCGAGAAAGCCGTCCAGCCAGTGGCGCTGGGTGTCGCGCTGCAGCAGTTGCTGGTGCGCGTGCTGGCCGTGGATGTCCACCAGCCACTCGCCCAGAGTGCGCAGCTGACCGACCGCGACCGGGCGGCCGTTGATCCAGGCGCGGCTTTTGCCCTGGCGGGTCAGTACGCGGCGCAGCAGCACGTGATCGTCGTCATCTTCACCCAGCTCCTGTTCGGCCAGCCAGTGGGCGGCCGGACCGTGTTCCGGCAGGGCGAATTCGGCGGACAGATCGGCCTGCTCGGCGCCCTCGCGCACCATGCCGGCGTCGGCGCGGTCGCCCAGCAGCTGGCCGATCACGTCGATCAGGATGGACTTGCCGGCACCGGTCTCGCCGGTCAGGGCGCTCAGGCCCGTGTCCAGCTCCAGTTCCAGCCGGTCGATGATCGCGAAGTCGCGGATGCTGATCAGTCGCAGCATGGCAGGATCAGGGCTGCTCGCCCCAGCGGAGCTTGGTACGGAGCACGCGCAGGAAGTGGTGTTCGCGGGGATGGATCAGGGTCAGGGCCTGTTCGCGGCGGTGGATGCGCAGCAGGTCGCCAGGGGCGAAGTCTACGTTCTCCTGGCCGTCCAGAGCGATCTGGGCCGGCGAGCGGCTGCCGCTGGACAGGCGGATCTCCACCGTCGAGCGGCCGCTTACCACCAGCGGGCGGTGGTTCAGGCTGTGCGGGCAGACGGGCACCATCACCATGGCGTCCAGCTGCGGGGTCAGGATTGGCCCGCCGGCGGACAGTGCGTAGGCGGTGGAACCGGTGGGGGTCGCGACGACCAGCCCGTCGGCGCGCAGACGTCCGACATCCATTCCGTCGATCGCGGTGTCGAACTCGATGATGCGCACCACGCTCAGCACGTGCACGACCACGTCGTTCAGGGCGATGCCGCGATGGATGGTGACGCCGTCGCGGATCAGCTCCGCCTCCAGCATGGCTCGTGGTTCACGCTCGAAGGCCCCGTCCAGGACCTCGCCCAGTTCCTCCGGGGCGGTATCCGGCGAAACATCCACCAGAAAGCCGAGGCGGCCCAGGTTGATGCCGAGCAGGGGTGTGTCGGCATCGGCCACCTCGCGTGCCGTGGCCAGCAGGGTCCCGTCGCCGCCGATAACGACCAGCAGGTCGACCTCGCGCGCCAGCTCGTTCAGTGCCAGGAGTCCGACACCGTCGGGACGCTCGTAGCCGTCGATCTCCTGTTCCATGAAGACCTGGCGCCCGCGTTCCTGGAGCAGACCGATGAGCGTCGCGACCAGCGGGGCGGTGCGCGAGTCGCTGGTCTTGCCGACCAGCCCGACCTTGTTGAAGTCTGGCATCATGCCGGCATTATCCGGAAAAGGGACCGCGACTGCACCCGGGGTTTCCAGGGAAACACTGATGAATGTATGCGTTCGCGTTGGTGCCTCATGTTTTCCGAGATCAGGCGCGGTGCGCAGCCGGTAGTGGTTCTACCGGCAAGGGCCGCAACGCAGGATCGGGGAACATGAGGCGCCAACCCCGAAGGGGCTCGGCTGCTTTTGCGCGCGCACGGCGTTGCGGTTCCCTTGTGCAGAGTGAATGCACGGCGGTCGCCGCGCCTTGTTCGCACGCAAAAGCGACTCGAGCGCGAACGCATACATTCATCAGTGTTTCCCTTGACCCGGCCCCGGCACCATCCAAGACTGGTACCTTCTGGCACTCGACCGAGTGGAGCGCTGACGCCCGATGGAAAACGCTTTCACCAATCTGGACGCCAGGGCCCGTACCCTGCTGCGGACCCTGATCGAGAGCTATATCCGGGACGGCCAGCCCGTCGGTTCGCGCACCCTGGCCCGGACCTCGGGGCTCAGCGTGAGTGCCGCCACCGTGCGCAACGTGATGGCGGATCTCGAGGACATGGGCCTGATCCATTCGCCGCATACCTCGGCCGGGCGCATCCCGACCCCCGCCGGGTACCGGCTGTTCGTCGACAGCCTGCTGGAGGTGCGCAACCCCTCGCCGGAGGAGATCCGCGCTATCCAGTCGGGGTTCGACCCGAACGCCAGTACCCAGGACCTGATGGATACCACCAGCAACCTGCTGTCGCGCGTCACGCGCATGGCCGGGATGGTGCGCCTGCCACGCCACCGCAATGTGGCGCTGAGCCAGATCGAGTTCCTGCGCCTGGGCGAGGGCCGCATCCTCGCGATCCTGGTGATCGACGGCAAGGAGGTACAAAACCGCGTGCTGGAACTGGAGCGCGACTTCGGCCAGGACGAGCTGCAACGCATGGCGAACTACCTCAATGCGCACCTGGCCGGAAAGAGCCTGCATGCGGTGCGCGCCGAGCTGCTGCGCGAGATGCGCGAAGTGCGCGACGACCTGGACGCGATGATGCTGGCCGCGATCGACCTGGGCGAGCAGGCGGTCGGCGACGAGGACCCGGACGATGTGGTCGTGGCCGGCCAGACCCACCTGCTCGGCTACGAAGAGCTGGCGGACATGGAACGCCTGCGCCAGCTTCTGGAGGCGTTCAACGAGAAGCAGGAGATCCTGGGCATCCTCGACCAGTGCATCCGCAGCGACCGGGTCCAGATCTTCATTGGTCGCGAGTCCGGGCTGGACTGGTTCGAGAATTGCTCGGTGGTGACCGCTCCCTACAGCGTCGACGGCGAGGTGGTGGGCGTGCTCGGGGTGATCGGCCCCACGCGCATGTCCTATGAGCGTGTCATCCCGATCGTGGACGTGACCGCGCGCCTGCTGGGCTCGGCACTGGGCGATCACCCGGCGAACGACCCGAAATAATCGCGGGCGGCGCGCGAAAGTCGCAGCGCCGGTCGCGCCGCCCTTGAAACCCGGGCGGGTGCCCCCACTCTCCACGTAGTCAAACCGAATTCACCCTGCCGGCCGGTTGGCGACCCGGCGGGCGGTTTCATTTTTCATTCGATTCGCGAGGCCGACATGTCCGAACAGCGGGAACCACAGGAACAACCGGAAGAACTCGAGACCCGGAACGAGGAGGCCGGCGAGACTGCCGACGCGGGGAACGCGGGAGCGGACGCCACGGAAGACCGGTTGCAGGAGCTCGAGGCCCTGGCCGAGGAACGCCGCGATCAGGTCCTGCGCGCCCAGGCGGAACTGGAGAACCAGCGCCGGCGTTTTGAACGCGAGCTGGAAAACGCCCACAAGTACGCGATGGAGAAATTTGCCTCCGAGATGCTCGAGGTCAGCGACTCGCTGGAGATGGGCCTGAAGGCCGCGCGCGAGACCCAGGACGTCGAGCGCATCATCGAGGGTGCCGAATTGACCCTCAAGAACCTGAACAAGGTCTTCGAGAAATTCGGCATTCAGGCCGAGGACCCGACCGGACAGCGTTTCGATCCGGAGCGCCATCAGGCGATGTCCATGCAGGAGGACCCGGAGAATCCGCCGAACACCGTGGTGGCCACCATGCAGAAGGGATTCCTGCTGCAGGGACGTGTGTTGCGCCCGGCCATGGTCGTGGTCTCCAGGGCGCCGACCTCCCCGAACATCGACGAGAGCGTCTGACGCGGCTCGTCCGGGCCGGTTTTCGGGCCGGCGGACGCCGCGGCCCTTGAAAAGCCGGACCGGGGCCCCAGATTCCCGTACACGTTGGCAGAGAACGAAGCTCTGCAGCACCACTTTTTTGCATCAGGAGATTTCAATCATGGGCAAGATTATCGGTATCGACCTCGGGACCACCAACTCCTGCGTCGCCGTAATGGAAGGCGACCAGGCCAAGGTCATCGAGAACGCGGAAGGCACCCGTACCACCCCGTCCATCGTCGCGTTCAGTGACGACGGCGAAGTGCTGGTCGGTCAGTCCGCGAAGCGCCAGGCGGTTACCAACCCGCAGAACACCGTGTTCGCGGCCAAGCGACTGATCGGTCGCAAGTTCGACGAAGGCGAGGTCCAGAAGGACATCAAGCTCGTCTCGTACAACATCGTGAAGGCCGACAACGGCGACGCGTGGATCGAGGTGCAGGGCAAGAAGATGGCCCCCCCGGAGATCTCGGCGCGCGTGCTGCAGAAGATGAAGAAGACCGCCGAGGACTACCTCGGGGAAGAGGTCACGGAGGCGGTGATCACCGTCCCGGCCTACTTCAATGACTCCCAGCGCCAGGCGACCAAGGATGCCGGCAA
>NZ_JAWLFK010000050.1:0-15722 GCF_041685615.1 Thioalkalivibrio sp. | reverse complement strand
CGCACGATCCACCAGCGCAATCGCCTGACGAATGCCTGCCGCGTCGGGCATGCGGCCCATCCCGAGACGGGGGCGCCACTCGCGCTGCCCGCCATAGGGTGCCGGACCACCCAGGACCACGCCCAGTGCCCCAGCGCCTGCAGCCATCACCGGCCCGGCGTTCGGGCTCTTCCAGCCGGCAGCCTGCTCGCGCCAGCACTGCAGCGCGTCCCGGCCACGCCCGGCCAGGCCATAGGCCAGCGCCGTGAGACGGGCCGGGATCAGGTTCATGGCATCGTCCAGGCGCGCGGCGGCCCAGCCAAACGAGCGAAACCGGTCATTGCGGTAGCCCCACATCGCATCCAGCGTGTTCACCAGGCGATAGGCGACCACGCCCGGCGCACCGGCCACCACGAACCAGAAGATCGTGGCGAACAGCGCGTCGTTGCCGTTCTCCAGCACCGACTCGATGGTCGCGCCACTCACCCCGCGCTCGTCCAGGGCCGCCGCGTCGCGACTGACCAGCATGCCGACACCGGTGCGCGCCCCAGACAGATCATCCTTTTCCAGGGCCTCGGCCACCACCTCCGCATGCTCGTCCAGGCTGCGCCAGCCAATCGCCAGCGTCAGGATCGCCAGCGTCAGAACCCAGCCCCAGGCCAGCGAGGCGCCCAGTGCGGCCAGTGCCACCCAGGGCAGAACCAGCGCCGCGAGGAGAAGCGCTCCGCGTACACGACTGGGCGCATGCCAGCGGGATTCGGCCCAGGCCGCGAGATGACCGAATCCGGCGAGCGGATGGAACCGCCGTGGGTCGCCAAACAGCCGGTCCAGGATCAGGGCGCCGATCAGGATCAGAAAGGTGCTCATGCCGGGCCGCGCCCGGATGTCCCACCCGGACCCGTGACGGATTCCCTTGCATCCGGGGACTCGGCCAGCTCGCACGGCGCGCCCCAGCGATCCTGGAACACCAGGTCTTCCAGGGGGCGCCGGGTATCCCAGCCCGCCGTCTCCAGCATCGGCCGGTCATAGAAGCGTTCCACATGCCCCAGGCACAGCACCGCGATCGGGTATCCGCCCTCGGGCAGCTCCAGCCGGCTGGCCAGCCAGTCCGGATCGAACAGGGAGACCCAGCCCATGCCCAGGCCCTCGGCGCGGGCGGCCAGCCACAGGTTCTGGATCGCACAGGCGGCGGAACACAGGTCCATCTCGGGGAGCGTCCGCCGTCCCAGCACGTAGCGTTCGCGGCCATCGGTCAGGGCCACGACCAGCAGTTCGCCCGCCTCGCGGATGCCCTCCAGCTTCAAGCGGTGCACCTCCGCCGCCCGATCGCCACAGGCCTCCGCGGTGCGTGCCTGCTCGTCGGCCACATGCGCGTGCAGCGCCGCGCGCACCGCCGGGTCGGCAATGCGCAGAAAGCGCCAGGGCTGCATGTAGCCCACGCTCGGCGCGCGATGCGCCGCCTCCAGCAGCCGCCGAAGGGTATCGCCATCCACCGGATCCGGGCGAAAATGCCGTATATCCCGGCGCTCGTTGATCGCGCGATAAACCGCCTCGCGTTCCGCCGAGGCGAACGCGTTCGGATTGTGCTGCGGGTTGCTGGAATCTGGGGTCGTCATGAGTGTCCGTCGAGGCGACGGCACGGCGCAAGGGAAGCAACCAGCCTCGGGGACGAGGCCGACGCCCCCGACCGTTGCCCGCCGCACGGTCGCAGAAATCTGTATGTTTCAGGCCGGTCTCCGGGCTCGCGAGCGTCGGGCAGTCCCGATCCGGCAGACGCCTTCCCGTACCCTGTTTGGGGCACAGTGGCCGAGTCCGCGGTGCGTTTCGCCACTCGCTTACCGTTGCGGGGGCAGCGCCGGATTTGCACCGGCTTCCCGTTTCACCCGCGGGTCGCGGGCACCTGATCCAAGCGGCGCCATGATACGCGTTCGGCAGCCGCCCGACCAATTTGGGCACCAAACAATCTCTCTCTTGCTGCTATGATGAGCCCCTTTTGCACACTACCGGCCATGCGAAAATTTCCGCAGGCGTCACATTACGTTACAAACACAACCATCGGATCCTTAATGCGTTTAACCCGCCCAATCGGGCACCTTGTGCTCCTGGTCACGACGTGCCTTTGCGGCACCACCGCCTTGGCCGGCTCCGTTTCGGTGACCGACGATGACGACCGCGAGGTCCAGCTCGACCAGCCCGCCGAGCGCATTATCAGCCTGGCCCCGCACATCACGGAGGTGTTGTTCGCCGTCGGCGCCGGAGACAAGCTGGTGGGGGTGACGCAGCACAGCGACTTCCCGCCGGAAGCGGAGACGATCCCGCGCATCGGGGGCTACAGCCGCATCGACCTGGAACGCGTCGTCCAGCTCGAACCGGACCTGGTGGTCGCCTGGCGCAGTGGCAACTCCGCCTCGCAGATCGAGCGCATGCGCGATCTCGGCCTGAACGTCTACGTCTCCGAGCCGCGCAGCTTCGAGGGCGTCGCCTCCAGCATGCGCCGCATGGCCCGGCTTGCCGGCACCGAGAAAGAGGGGCAGAGGGCCGTACAGGCCTTTCTCGACGAGATCGAAACCCTGCGCCAGGACTACGAAGACCGCGATCCGGTGCGCCTCTTCTACCAGGTCTGGGAACAGCCGCTGATGACCGTCAACGACGACCACCTGATCAGCGAGGCCATCCGGTTGTGTGGCGGCGTGAACGTGTTCGGGCACCTGGATCGACTGGTGCCGCGCATGGATCGCGAGGCGGTGATCGAGGCCGACCCGGAGGTGATCATCGGCGGCGGCATGGGCGAGGATCGCCCCGACTGGGTTCTCGCCTGGGAGCAGTGGGAGGATATGACCGCCGTCCGGCGCGACAATCTGTACTTTATTCCGCCGTCGCTGCTTCAGCGTCATACCCCGCGCATCGCGGAGGGCACGCGGCTGATGTGCGAAGAGCTGGAACGTGCCCGCTCGCGCCGGACCGACTGAACGCCCGTGACCCGGTCCTTTCTTCTTGCGTCTGCGGTGCTGCTGCCCGCGTCGCTGCTGGCGATCCTGATCGCGGTGGCCTTCGGCAGTGTGGCCATCGCGCCCGCGGATCTTCTCGCCGTCGTGGCGGGAGACGCAAGCCGACTGCATGACACGCTGGTTCTGGAGCTGCGCCTTCCGCGCGCCCTGGCGGCCTTCGCGGCCGGCGGACTGCTGGGGCTGGCGGGGGCCTTGATGCAGGTTCTACTGCGCAACCCGCTGGCCGACCCCTATGTCCTCGGCCTCTCCGGTGGTGCGTCCGTCGGGGCCCTCCTGGCCATGCTGGCCGGCCTGTCGATGTTCTCGGTCTCCGCGGCCGCATTCGCCGGGGCGCTGCTGTCCACGGTGATCGTGTTCGGCCTCGCACACGGCACGGGGAGCTGGACCCCGACCCGGTTGCTCCTGACCGGCGTGGTGGTTGCGGCCGGCTGGGGGGCCATGATCAGCTTCCTGCTGGCCGTCAGCCCGACGGCGGAGCTGCCGGGCATGCTCTACTGGCTGATGGGCGACGTCTCCCATGCGCGCAACCCCTACCCGGCCTGGACCGTGCTCATACTGGTCGTGCTGCTGGCGCTGCCACTGGGCCGGACCCTGAACGTCCTGGCGCGCGGCCCGATGCAGGCGGCCGCGCTGGGCGTCGCCGTGCGGCCGGTGGAGTGGAGCATCTATGTCGCAGCGGCGCTGATCACCGCGACCGCGGTGATGCAAGTCGGCGCGGTGGGCTTTGTGGGGCTGATCGTTCCGCACATGCTGCGCCTGATCTTCGGGAACGATCAGCGCGTGATCCTCCCGGCCTCGGCGCTGGGCGGCGGCATCCTGCTCACCCTGGCCGACACCCTGGCCCGGACCCTGATCGCCCCCGAGCAGTTGCCGGTGGGCGTGATCACCGCAATGCTGGGGGTGCCGGTGTTCCTGTTTCTGCTGTACCGGAGCCGCTGATGCCGCACACGCCTCCTCGAGATCTCGCGGCGACCCAGCCCCACGACGACCCGCCCCCGAGCGCGCGCAGCGTCCACCAGGAGCCGGGCCCCGATACCCTGTTGGCCACGCACGAGCTGGTGATCGACATCCCCGGACGATCGCCCGGCGCGCCCATGGAACTGACGGTGGACCCCGGGCAGTGCTGGGGTATCCTCGGCCCCAACGGCGCCGGCAAGAGCACGCTGCTGCAAACCCTCGCCGGCCTGCGTGCCACGCGTGCCGGACACATCGAAATCAAGGGACAGGAAATTTCCACCCTGCCCCGGGCGGAACTGGCACGCCGGCTGGGTCTCGTCTTCCAGACGCACCACGACGGCTTTCCCGCGACGGTCCTGGAGACCGCACTGATCGGGCGCCACCCGTACCTGCGCCCCTGGGATATCGAGACCGCCGAGGACTACACCCGCGCCCGGGCCGCGCTCGCGGAGATGGATCTCGCCAACCTGGAGGAGCGCATGGTCGACACCCTGTCCGGAGGCGAACGCCAGCGTCTGGCGATCGCCACGGTCCTGACCCAGGATCCCGGCCTGCTGTTGCTGGACGAGCCCACCAGCCAGCTGGACATGCATCACCAGGTGGCCGTGCTCAATCGCGTGCAGACCATCGTCGCGCAGGAACACCGGGCCGCGGTCCTGGTCCTGCACGACGTGAACCTGGCCGCGCGATACTGCGACCACCTGCTCCTGCTGTTCCCGGACGGGCAGGCCTGCTGGGGCCCGACAGGGACCATGCTGGTGCCCAGCGCGCTGGAACGTCTGTACAACCAACCCCTGAGCGTCGGCGAGGTGGACGGCTTGCCCGTCTTCCTCCCGCGCAGCGAGTGATCTGATGGAGTTCTTCCGCACCCTGCCCGCCACGCTGGACACCACCGGCCTGCAGCAGAGGCTGGATGTCCCCGCCCTGCCCGGCCTCTGCGATGCCATCGACACCCTCGTCCAGGACGAGGGCCCGGATAACGGCGTTGTCTACTGCCTGTGGGGCGAATTCCGGGTCCGCCGGGAGCTCATCAACGGCGGCGTGCGCTTTTCCCTGCCGGGATGCCCCAATGGCCTCGCCTGGACACTGACCACCGGCCACCCGCCGGAGCCACGGGCCGTCATCCTGCACCTGACCATCAATCGTCAGGAACACGATCCCGATTTCATCGAAAGCCTGGAGATGTTCGCCGATTCCTGGGAGCTTTCGGCCGCCTGACAGAACGCACCATGACGGGAAACGATGCAATTTTCTTTTCGTTTCATGGTCGGTATGGTGCATGTCTGTTGTGAAGGAGAACGCCATGAACCCCACACCGCCGGACAGCGTGAAGACCTCTCATCCCACCCAGGACGGTGCCGGAGTGAATATCCGGCGCATCCATGACTTCCGCGGCGGCCTGGATCCATTCCTGATGCTGGACGAACTGAAGGCCAGCGCGCGCGAGGACTATATCGGCGGCTTCCCCTCCCACCCGCATCGCGGCTTCGAGACACTGACATACCTGGTGCATGGCGGCCTCACCCACGAGGACTCCATGGGCAACCAGGGCCGCGTTGAGGCCGGCGACGCCCAGTGGATGAGTGCCGGCCGCGGTGTGATTCACTCCGAGATGCCGCTACTGGATGCCGACGGTCTGCACGGCTTCCAGCTGTGGGTGAACCTGCCCGCCGCACGCAAGATGGACCCGCCGCGCTACCGCGACGTGCGCGCGGACGCGATGCGTCACCTGCCGGAAGACGACGATTCGCTGCGCTTCAAGGCCATTGCCGGCTCCTGGCAGACCAGCGCCGGGGACACCGAAGGCGCGCTGCCACAGATCGGCGAGGGCGCTGCCATGGCCGATCTCACGCTGCCCGCCGGCTATCGCCTGTCCCTCGCGGTGCAGCTGGAGGATCGCGTGCTGGCCTACGTGTTCGACGGCGAACTGACCGGTCTGGCATCCGGCCAGATGGGCATCTGGCGTGGACACACGCAGATCCACCTGATTGCACAGCAGGACGCCCGGGTCCTGCTGTTCAAGGGCCGGCCGCTGGGCGAACCGATCGCCCACTACGGCCCGTTCGTGATGAATACCTCCGACGAGATCGAACAGGCCATCAGCGACTACCAGGCGGGCCAGCTCGCCGCCGAACCGGCCAGCATGGACTGAGGGGCCCGGGGCCAAACCGGGTCTGGCAGGGGCTTCGCCGGAGCAACCAAAACAGTCCCACCCCGCTACAACGCCGGATCCCCCTCGTCCTCGCGCGCCCAGCCCATGGTGCGCTTCACCGCCTTCTTCCAGCCGCGGTAGTACCCTTCCCGGGTGGCCGCATCCATCTCCGGTTGGAACACCCGGTCCAGGCCCGTTTTATGCGCCAGCTCGTCGCGGCTCCAGAAGCCAATCGCCAGCCCCGCCAGCCAGGCGGCCCCCAGAGCGGTCGATTCGATCACCGCCGGGCGCTCGACCCGCACCCCGAGCATATCGGCCTGGAACTGCATCATCACGTTGTTCGCCACGGCCCCGCCATCGACCCGGAGGGCCTTCAGGGCGATCCCGGAATCCTCCTGCATCGCCTCGATCACGTCCCGGGTCTGATAGGCGAGCGAATCCAGCGTGGCCCGCGTGATGTGCTCCTTGCGCGTGCCCCGGGTGAGTCCGAAGATGGCCCCACGGGCATACATGTCCCAGTACGGGGCCCCGAGCCCGGCGAACGCCGGCACCACGTAGACCCCGTCAGCGTTCGCCACCTTGCCCGCGTAGTACTCCGAATCCTCCGCGGAATCGATCAGATGAAGCTCGTCGCGCAGCCACTGGATCGCCGCGCCGGCAATGAAGATCGAGCCCTCCAGCGCGTACTCCACCCGGCCATCCAGCGACCAGGCAACGGTCGTCAGCAGGCCGGAGCGTGATTCCACGGGTGCCTCGCCCGTGTTCATCAGGAGGAAACACCCCGTGCCGTAGGTGTTCTTGGCCATGCCGGGCTCGAAGCAGGCCTGACCGAACAGGGCCGCGTGTTGATCCCCCGCCACCCCGGCAATCGGGACCTCCGCGCCGCCGAACATCTCGGCCCCGGTCACCCCGAGAACACCACTGGAATCGTGGACCTCCGGCAGCATTGCCCGGGGAATGCCGAACCGCTCCAGGAGCTCCGCATCCCACTCCAGGGTGTGAATATTGAACAGCTGGGTGCGCGCGGCATTGGTCACGTCGGTCACATGGCGCTCGCCGCGGGTCAGGTTCCAGATCAGCCAGCTGTCCACCGTGCCGAACGCCAGCTCGCCCCGCTGCGCGCGTTCCCGCGCCCCCTCGACGTGATCGAGCAACCAGCGCAGCTTGCTGGCGGAGAAGTAGGCATCCACGACCAGGCCGGTGCGCTCCCGGATCATGGCCTCGTGACCCGCCGCCTTCAGGTCGTCGCAGAACGCGGCGGTACGGCGGTCCTGCCATACAATGGCGTTGGCAATCGGCTCCCCCGTCGCCCGGTCCCAGACCACCGTCGTCTCGCGCTGATTGGTGATCCCGATCGCCGCGAGCCGGGAAGGCTTGATGCCGCGGGTCTCCAGGACCTCGCGTGCCACGCCAATCTGGGTGCCCCAGATCTCCATCGCATCGTGTTCCACCCAGCCCGGCTTCGGGTAGATCTGGCGAAAGTCCTTCTGCGCCACACCCGCGATCGCGCCCGCTCGGTCAAACAGGATCGCCCGGCAACTGGTGGTTCCCTGATCCAGGGCCAGGATGTAACGCGAATCGCTCATGGCAGGCCTCCCGTTTCCGGATTCAGGCAGCGGCTTCCTCGATCAGCTCGATGGCGTTGCCATCCGGGTCGCGCACGAACGCCGCCGGGCGACCGGACCGGCTGCGTTCAACCACCCCGCCGGCAGCCTCCAGGCGCGCGACCAGCGCCTCCAGACCGTGTACCCGAAGCGCCAGGTGGCGGTCCTGCCCGCAGCGCACTGGGCGTTCCACCGGGTCGGGATTGGGCACCTGCAGCAGATGCAGGGCCTGACCGCCGCCCAGCGCGTACCACAGACCGGGAAAACCGAGCTCGGGCCGTTCCAGCCGCTCCAGGCCGAGCTGCCCCTCGTAGAAGGCCGCGGCCACCGCGGTATCCGCCACCACCAGGCTGGCGTGATGCACCCCCTGGATGACGGGCTTGGCCTGCCCGGACGTCATACCCGCATCATCCCCGAAGAAGGCTCGAGCAGCACAATCGCCTGCGCCGCCACGCCCTCCTCGCGTCCGGTAAAGCCCAGGTGCTCGGTGGTCGTGGCCTTCACGTTAACCGTGTCGACATCAAGCCCCGCGTCCGCGGCGACATGCTCGCGCATGCCGCGCACATGCGGGGCCAGCTTCGGTGCCTGCGCGATCACGGTCGAGTCGATATTGACCGGACGCCACCCGGCTGCGGCCACGCGCTGGATGGTCTCGCGCAGGAGGGCGCGGCTGTCTGCACCGCGAAACGCCGGATCGGTATCCGGAAAGTGCTGGCCGATATCCCCCAGCGCAGCCCCGCCCAGCAGGGCATCGCAGACCGCGTGGATCAACACATCGCCGTCCGAGTGCGCCACGAATCCGCGCTCGAACGGGATCCGTACCCCGCCAAGCACAAGGTGATCCCCATCCCCGAACGCGTGGACGTCGAATCCCTGGCCAATGCGCAACCCCCTCATGCGCTGAATCGCCCTTCGAGCCGCCCCTGTTGCATCAGGTAGAGGCGCGCCAGCTCGAGATCTTCGGCACGGGTGATCTTGATGTTCATCGCGGAGCCCTCGATCAGTCGCGGGGCCTGGCCCAGAAACTCGATGGCACTGGCCTCGTCGGTCACGGGATGCCCCGCGTCACGGGCCCGCGCATTGGCCTCGCGCAGCATGTCCAGCCGGAACATCTGCGGCGTCAGGGCCCGCCAGACGCGTTCCCGGTCCAGGGTCCGCTCGACGTGCCCGGTCCCGTCGCTCCACTTGATGGTGTCGGTGCTGGGGCTCGCGAGCAGCCCGCCCACGGGATCGTCGCGCAACTCGCGCAGCAACCGGTCCAGATCCCCGACCGGAAGGCAGGGGCGGGCCGCGTCATGGACCAGGACCCAGTCATCCTTGTGCGCCCGCTCGGCAAGGAATTCCAGCCCGTTCTGCACCGAGTCCGCGCGTTCCGCGCCACCGGCCGCGCGGAACAGCCGCCCCCCGGCCAGTGGCAGGTCCAGGGCATCCGGATCGACATCCGGCCCCATGACCAGCACCACGCCTCGGATTCGCGGATGCTCGAGGAAGACGGAAAGGGTATGGGACAGGATCGTGCGCGACCCCAGCGTCAGGTACTGCTTGGGGCGGCCCGAGCCCATGCGCCGACCCACACCCGCCGCCGGGATCAATGCCCAGAAGGCCGGCTCCCGCGAGAGTGCACTGCCGGAATCAGCCATCAAAGGGATCCTCCGGTGGCAGGGTGTCGGTCGCCGGCTCGGCATCCTCGGGCACGCGCGAGTCCGGACCGGGATCGGTCTGCCCCGCCGACCCCGGCAGCGGCTCGACGTCCAGCGTCCCGGGCTCGTCGTCCCCTACCACGAAGAAGAAAATCTCGTCCTCCCGGATCATGCCCAGGTCGCGGCGCGCACGCTCCTCGACCGCGGCCGTACCACTGCGCAGGTCCCGCACCTCGGCCTCCAGGGCTTGATTGCGCTGCTCCAGCTCGGCGTTCGCAGCCTGCTGGCGCTCCACCTGCTCGCGCAGGTCGCGCACATCGCGCCAGCTCCCCTCGCCCAACCACAAGGGCCATTGGAGCGCGAGCAACACCAGCGCCAGACCAATCAGCAGGCCGCGCATCAGCCGAACTCCGAATGCGGGGACAGAAGAGTCCCTCGCCCGCACGCCGCGAAAAACGCGGGAGCGGCAGGACGAGGGCTTTTTCGTGTGGCCAGCATGCCCGGCATTCTACGAGTCCCGATCGGCCGCGGACAGGAACCGCACCGCAGGCTGCAGACGGCGTGATCGACACGGCGGGCCAGCGTCTGGCTCAGCGTCCGAAGGTGAACGCCGACATGCCCGGATAGGAAGCCCGCGACCCGAGGTGCTCCTCGATGCGGATCAGCTGGTTGTATTTGGCCACGCGGTCGGAACGCGACAGCGAACCGGTCTTGATCTGGCCAGCACGGGTGGCCACCGCCAGATCCGCGATGGTCACGTCTTCCGTCTCGCCGGAACGGTGCGAGATCACCGCCGTGTAGTTGGCCTTGCGGGCCATCTCGATGGCTTCCAGCGTCTCGGTGACCGTGCCGATCTGGTTGAGCTTGATCAGAATGGAGTTCGCAACACCCTTGTCGATGCCTTCCTGCAGGATGCGGGTATTGGTGACGAACAGGTCGTCGCCCACCAGCTGCACGCGCTTGCCCAGGCGCTCGGTCAGGGTCTTCCAGCCGGCCCAATCGTCCTCGGCCATCCCGTCCTCGATGGTCAGGATCGGGTACTGGTCCACCCAGTGGGCGAGATAGTCGGAGAATTCGTCCGCCGAGAAGGCCTTGCCCTCGGAGTCCAGATGGTAGCGCCCGTCGCGGTAGAACTCGGAGCTCGCACAGTCGAGGCCAATCCAGATGTCCTCGCCCGCCTTGAAGCCGGCATTGTGGATGGCCTCCAGAATGACCTCGATCGCCGCGGAGTTCGACGGCAGGTCCGGGGCAAAACCGCCCTCGTCGCCCACCGCCGTTGCCAGCCCGCGTTTGGAGAGGACCTTCTTCAGCGCGTGAAAGACCTCGGCGCCATAGCGCACGGCCTCGCGCACGGAATCGGCGCCTACCGGCAGGATCATGAACTCCTGCATGTCCACGCTGTTGTCCGCGTGCGCGCCGCCATTGATGATATTCATCATCGGTACGGGGAGGAGCGTGGCATCCTCGCCGCCCAGGGTCTCGAACAGCGGCTGCTCGCGATCCGCCGCCAAGGCGTGCGAGGTGGCCATGGAGACAGCCAGCAGGGCGTTCGCGCCCAGGCGCGACTTGTTCTCGGTCCCGTCCAGCTCGAGCATGCGACGGTCGACCGCGGTCTGGTCCAGCTCCATGCCGCGCAGCGCATCGCGGATCTCGCCATTCACGTGGCCCACCGCCTTCAGCACTCCCTTGCCGCCGTAGCGCTTCTCGTCGTCGCGCAGCTCCAGGGCCTCGCGGGCGCCCGTGGAGGCGCCGGACGGCACCGCCGCGCGCCCCATGGCGCCGGAATCCAGGACAACATCAGCCTCGACCGTCGGGTTGCCCCGGGAGTCGATGATCTCGCGGGCGTGAATCTCCGCAATGTGGGACATGCTCTCTCCTTGAAAAGTACCCGCCCGGACGGGACCGCCCGGGACGCTTTATCGAAATTATTGAACCATTAGCCGAGGCCGTACTCCGCCTCCGCGAACGGCTGTGCCTTGGTCGCGGCGTCCAGCGCCTTCAGCGTTTTCAGCAGCTCGGCCATCTTCGGCAATGGCCACGCATTGGGGCCATCGGACAGGGCCTTCTCCGGCTCCGGGTGGGTCTCCATGAACAGACCCGAGATCCCGGCCGCCACCGCGGATCGCGCGAGCACCGGCACGAACTCCCGCTGGCCGCCGGAACAGGCGCCCTGGCCGCCCGGCTGCTGTACCGAGTGGGTCGCATCGAACACCACGGGGCAGCCGGTCTGGCGCATCTGGGCCAGGCCACGCATATCGGAGATCAGGGTGTTGTAGCCGAACGAGACCCCGCGCTCGCAAACCATGATCTGGTCGTTGCCCGCCTCGCGCGCCTTGTCGACCACGTTGCCCATGTCCCAGGGCGCAAGGAACTGGCCCTTCTTGATGTTCACCGGCCGACCCTGGCGCGCAACGTTCTGGATGAAATTGGTCTGGCGGCAGAGAAAGGCCGGCGTCTGCAGGACATCCACCACACTGGCGACCTCGTCCAGCGCGGTGTCCTCGTGCACGTCGGTGAGTACCGGTACGCCGATCTCCGACTTCACTTTCTCCAGGATACGCAGGCCCTCGGCCATACCCAGCCCCCGGAAACTCCGGGTGGACGAGCGGTTGGCCTTGTCGAACGAGGACTTGTAAATGAGCGGGATGCCCAGATCGTCGGCCATCGTCTTCAGCGCGCCGGCCGTCTCCAGGGCCATCGCCTCGGACTCGATGACACACGGGCCGGCTATCAGAAAAAAGGGCCGGTCGAGGCCGACTTCAATACCGCAAAGCTGCATGCTCTGTCCTGTCCAGCAGTCGCCACCCTCCGGGTGCGGCTGCAAAGAATCGTGTGTCGCCGCGCTATTCCGTCAGTGCCGTGGTGGTTTCCGGTTCGCGTGCGTCCTGGTAGTCCCGGGCGGCCCGCACGAAGCCGGTAAACAGCGGGTGCCCGTCCCGCGGGGTGGAGGTGAACTCCGGATGGAACTGGCAGCCCACGAACCAGGGGTGCTCCGCCAGTTCCACGGCTTCCACCAGTTCCCCCGATTCCGATACTCCGGAGATCCGCAATCCGGCGGCCTCCAGCCGTTCGCGGTAGGCATTGTTGAATTCGAACCGATGGCGATGGCGCTCTTCCACCTTCTCGCTGCCATAGGCCTCGGCAATGCGCGAGCCCGACGTCAGGCGCGCATTCTGGGCGCCCAGACGCATGGTGCCGCCCAGATCGCTGTCGGCGTCGCGCCGCTCGATGCGGCCTTCCTGGTCCTGCCACTCGGTGATGAGCGCGATGACCGGGTGCGGCGTGTCGGGGACAAACTCGGTGCTGTGCGCCCCTTCCAGGCCCGCAACATCCCGTGCGAACTCGATCACTGCCACCTGCATGCCCAGGCAGATCCCCAGATAGGGCACGTTGTGCCCGCGGGCGTAGCGCACCGCGGCGATCTTGCCCTCCACGCCGCGCTCGCCGAAGCCACCGGGAACCAGGATGGCGTCCAGCCCCTCGAGTTCGCGGGCGGCGTCGTCGTCGGCACCCTCCAGCTTCTCCGAATCGAGATAACGAATCCGGACCCGCGTCCCAACCTGCACGCCGGCGTGGGTCAGGGCCTCGTTCACGGACTTGTAGGACTCGGTCAGGTCGACGTACTTGCCGATCATGCCGACGGTCACCTCCGACTCCGGGAACTCCATGGCATTGACCACGTGCTTCCAGTCCGAGAGATCCGCCTGCGGCGCCTCGATATGCAGCTTCCGCAGCACGATCTCGTCGAGCTTCTGCGAATGCAGCCAGAGCGGAATCTTGTAGATGTTGTCGACGTCGACCGCGGATATGACGGCCTTCTCCTCGACGTTGGTGAACAGCGCGATCTTGCGGCGCTCGCTATCGGGTACGGCCTGGGTCGAGCGGCACAACAGGATGTCCGGCTGGATGCCGATCGAGCGCAGCTCCTTGACCGAGTGCTGGGTCGGCTTGGTCTTGATCTCGCCGGCCGCGTCGATATAGGGGACCAGGGTCAAGTGCATGAACAGGGCGTTCTCGTGACCCAGTTCTACCCCCATCTGGCGGATGGCCTCGAGAAACGGCAGGGATTCGATGTCGCCGACGGTGCCGCCGATCTCGATCAGGGCGATATCGGCATCGCCGGCCCCCTCGTGGATCGAGCGCTTGATCTCGTCGGTGATATGCGGGATGACCTGCACGGTACCGCCCAGGTAGTCACCCCGGCGCTCCTTGCGGATCACGTTCTCGTAGATCTGCCCGGTGGTGAAGTTGTTGCGCCGGGAGGTCTGGATGCGCACGAAGCGCTCGTAATGGCCCAGATCGAGGTCGGTTTCCGCTCCATCCGCGGTAACGAACACCTCGCCATGCTGGAACGGGCTCATGGTGCCGGGATCCACGTTGATGTACGGGTCCAGCTTGAGCAGCGTGACCTTGAGGCCGCGGGCCTCGAGGATTGCCCCCAGCGAGGCGGATGCAATACCTTTGCCCAGAGACGAGACCACGCCTCCGGTAATGAAAACAAAACGCGTCATGCGGGAACCCTGGCTGGGAGCTGACAAGCGTCCCACCCCGGCTCGGAACGGCAATCGGGGGTGGGCCGAAAACGCCTGAAAGAGTACCAGAGCGCCCGCCCCCGCTCAATCGGAAGCCGCGGGCAACTGCTCGTTTCGGTCCACCGGTGCCAGCGGCCGGAATGCGACCAGCGTCATGTCGTCGCGGCGCGGTTCGCCGTCGCGGTAGTCCTCCAGCACCCGCACCACGGCGTCGATCTTGGCCGACAGGTCACGGCCGCTCTTCTCGGCCAGGACTTGGCGCAGGCGCCGCCGTCCGAACAGGCGCGGCGGCTCCCCGCCCACGTGATCGTGCGCCCCGTCGGTGATCAGGAAGAATTCGACGCCCGGCCCCACCGGTACCTCGTGATCCACAGGCTGGGCGGGTTCCAGGCTGCGGTAGCCCAGTCCCCCGCGCACACCGCGAATCTCCTCCACCGTGCCACCCCGATCGATCATCAGCGGCAAGCCGACGCCGGCGAAGGACAGCACACGGTCCTCCGGGCGGTAGACGCAAACCGCCGCCTCCAGGCCGTCGTCCGAATCGGAATCGTGGCCATCCTGACGCAGGCGCGAGCGGACCAGCCGGTCCATCTCGCGCAGGATCGCAGAGGGTTCCATGAGGCGATGCTCGTGGAGGATGCGGTCCAGCGCCGAGGCCACCACCAGGGTGATGAAGGCCCCCGGCACGCCGTGCCCGGTGCAGTCCGCCACCACCAGGATGCTGTGGCCGTCGATGGCCTCGACCCAGAAATAGTCGCCCCCCACCAGGTGCAGGGGTTCCCAGTAGATCTGCACCTCGTCCATATGCCCATCGAGGGCGTGCTTGTCCGGCAGCATCGCGGTCTGGATGCGCCGGGCATAGCGGATACTCTCCACCACAAGTCGATTGCTGCGTTCCAGTTCCCGGTTGGCCTCGTCGACCTTGGCCAGGGCCCGTTCGGTCTCGGCCTTCTCGTCCTCCAGTTGTCGAGTGCGATCCTCGACCCGGCGTTCCAGATCCGCATTCAGGGCCTTCAGCTCCCCGCGGGCGCCATCGCGGGCGTCGAGACCCGCCTGAAAGGCACGCAGCAGACGATCCAGGGAACGCCCCAGCGCACCCAGCTCGTCGTTCTCGTGATGCCCCAGGCGTGGCATGGGCCACTGGGCCGGCTGATCGGGATCGGTCTCCGCCACCGCACGCGAGATCTTGAGCATGGGCCGCAGCATCAGCACGTAGAACAGCACCACGACCACCAGTGACACGATGACCGCCTGCGTGACACTGGTCAGGACACCGGTCTTGAGCCGGTTCACGAAGGCGATCCCCAGCACGCCGGGGTCGAGTTCAATGCGCAGCCGCCCCACTCCCTGAAGGTTGCCACGGGTATCCGGGTAGCGCAGTTCGCGCTCGTGTTCCCGCAGGTCCCCGAACAGCCATCGCGACCATTGCCCCGAGGTGGGCTCCGCTTCCCGCTGGTCCTCGGCCAGGGTGTTGCCAAAATCGTCCAGGATCTCCACCCGCCGGATCTCGTCGAACACCAGCAATCCCTGGGCCAGTGAATCCGCCTGATCGGCGCTCAACTGGAACGCGGCCTCCGCGGCCGGCGGCTCGACCAGGCGTTGCAGGCGATCGATCTGGGACTGGGTTTCCGCCCGGAAGGCATTCCAGTCGGAGGCGATCACGTAGGCGCTGCTGAGCAGACTGAGGGCAAGCGCCACCAGCAGCGTGGCGACGGCCAGCTTGGCAACGAGGCTTCGATTGCGTCGCCGGCCCTCCGGCATCATCCGTGATCGCCGTGCGTTTGCACGATGACACGGTTGCGCCCCTCGTTCTTGGCGCGATAGAGCAGATCGTCCGCCCGCGCGACCAG
>NZ_JAWLFK010000049.1:0-15820 GCF_041685615.1 Thioalkalivibrio sp. | reverse complement strand
AAACGGCCTCCTGCCCCGCGCGTGCGATCATTATCCACGCCCCCTGTTTCCTGCGCGACAGCGCGTCGTCCCCGGACGGGGCGCCAACTTCGTGGTGAATTAAGAGGCCTACCCGTGCGTACGGGCGCGTTCGCGCCAATCGCGTTCGAGGTCGGCGGCCGGCATCGGGCGGCCGAGCAGGAAGCCCTGGACTTCGTCGCAGCCCATCTCGCGCAGGAAGTGGTGCTGCTCCTCGGTCTCCACGCCCTCGGCCAGGACCCGCAGCTTCAGGGTCCTGGCCAGGCCGATGATGGCGCGGGTGATGGCCTCGTCGTCCGGGTCGTTGCCAATGCCCCAGGTAAATTCGCGGTCGATCTTCAGCGTGGTCAGGGGCAGGCGGCGCAAGTAACGCAGGGAGGACTGCCCGGTGCCGAAGTCGTCGATGGCCACCGATACCCCCAGGTGCACCAGGCGCTGGAGCATTTCGGCCGCCGCGTCGATGTCCTCCACCAGGACACTTTCGGTGATCTCCACCTCCAGGCGCTCGGGCGCGAGTCCGGCCGCCTGGAGAGTCTCGAGGATGCGCTCGGGCAGGTTGGGGTCGGCAAACTGCCGCGCGGAGAGATTGATCGCCAGGCGCAGCGGCGGCAGGCCCTGGCGAGCCCACTGTGCCATTTGCCAGGTGGCGGTTCGCAGCACCCAGTCGCCGATGGGCACGATCAGGCCGGTCTTTTCCGCCAGCGGGATGAAGTCGCCCGGCGAGATCATCCCGTGCTCGGGGTGGCGCCAGCGGATGAGGGCCTCGACCCCGACTATGTCGCCACGAGCCAGCCCGGTCTGCGGTTGATAGTGCAGTTCGAACTCCTGCTGGCGGAGCGCAGCCCGCAAACCCTGCTCCAGCTCCAGTTGTGCCCGGGCCTGGGTGTTCAGCTCCTGCGTGTAGAAGCGCAGGGTGTTGCCCCCGGCGTTCTTGGCCTCGTGCAGGGCGCTGGTGGCATGGCGCAAAAGGTCGTCCTTGCCGCGCCCATCCTGCGGAAACAGGCTGACGCCGACACTGCTGGTCGCGACATGCTGGCCGCCGTCCAGAGCAAAGGGCTCCGCACAATGCTGGAGGATAGTCTGGGCACGTTCCCGGGCCTGGGGCAGACCCTTGATCCCGGTCAGGATCACCGCGAATTCGTCGGCCGCCAGGCGGGCGAGGACGTCGCGGGGCTGCAGGAGGTTCTGCAGGCGTCCCGCCAGGGCGTTCAGCAGGGCGTCCCCGGTGTCATGGCCCAGGGTGCTGTTGAGCGAGGTGAAGCGGTCGATGTCCAGCAGCAGGACCGCCAGGGATTCCCCATGACGCTCGGCCTCGTCCAGGGTTGTCCGCAGACGGGTGCGCAGCCCGGTTCGGTTGGGCAGGCCCGTCAGGGCATCAAAATTCACCAGCCTGAACAGGGCCTGCTCGGTCTTCTCGCGCTCGGTCAGGTCCTGGTGGATGCCGAGGATGCGCGCGGGGGAGTCGTCCGCGCGTTCACCCTCGGCCAGCATGTAGCGTTCTTCGCCGCCCGGCAGCAGCAGGCGATGGCGGATGGAGAAGCGTTGGGTCTCGCCATTGGCCAGGCGGAGCAGGGCAAATGCCAGCGCGGCGCGATCATCCGGATGGGTTAATTCCACGAGGGCCTCGCGGGTTATGCTCCGGGGGCGTTCGTCCTGTCCGAACAGCGCGCTTGCCTCCGGCGAGAGCAGGAGGGCGCCGGTCTCGAGATCCAGGTCCCAGTGGCCGATGCGGGCCACGCGCTGCGCGGCCAGCAGACGCTGGTGGCTGTCCCGCAGGGCCTGCTCGGCGCGCATGCGCTCCTGTACCTGGCGAGTCAGTAGGTCGATCGCCTCGCGCAGGTGCTCGGCCTGTTCCGGGGTTGCGTCGCGGTGATCCGGACGCTGTTTGCGCAGGACCACGAACTGCAGTGGATCCCGGGCGTGCTGGCAGGTGCCGATGTCGAGCAGCGCGGGCCGGGTCTGGCCATCCTCGCAGAGCAGATCAACCGGCTCCCGACGCGGGATCCAGCCCGCTGCCCCGGTGGCTTCGCGCAACCGTTCGTGCAGGTCGAAGGCCGCATCCCGGGATGCGATCAGGCGAGTCAGGTCGCGCCCGTCCAGGCTGTGGGCGGTCATGCCGAACAGGCGTTCCGCCGCCGGATTGGCGTAGCGCACCGCGCCATCGGCCGCGACGAACACGATTGCCTCGCCGAGAGCATTCACCAGGTCGATCGGGGCGGGTATTAGGTGCGACTCCAGAGCGTAGGTCATGGCGCCTGGCTGCCCCCGCTTTCGGCATCGTGGGCTGTGTTCCAGCGGTAGTCCGCCTCCACCAGGTTGCCGCTGCCGTGATAGCGCACCCGATCGCAGAGCTGGCGCACCAGCGTCAGTCCGCGCCCCCAGAGGCGCTGATCGCCGCGACCCTCCAGGGCTTCCTGGACTTGATGGTGGTCGAAACCCGGCCCGCTGTCGCGCACCCGGATACGGATGCAGTTCTGGCCATCCAGTGGACGGTAACGCAGGGAGACACCGATCCGGCCGCGGATGTCGCGCAGGGCCTCGCTGCGCTGGCGGTAATACTGCTCGAAGCCCTCCACCGTGGACTTCATGCCGGAATCCAGACGCAGCACGCCATGCTCGAAGGCGTTGTTGCACAACTCCGCGATGACGGTCTGCAGGGCCTCGGCATGACCGCCTCCCAGGCTCGGCAGCCATTCCAGGAGCTGGGTGCGGGCGGCACCGACCAGGTCGACCTCCGCCAGGCGCTGGTCGCTGGCCTCCAGCGACCAGCGCAGGGTGCCCCGCCGTTCGCGGCTCTGTGGGCGCCCGCTCTCGGTCACCACGGCAGGGCTGCAGTCGATGGTGACCAGGGTCATGTCGTCGGAGGGGGTCTGGTCCCCACAATGCACATCCAGTGCTTCGCGGATGCGCTCGAAGACCGTTCCGGCCGGCTCGCTGGTCCGGCAATGGCGAAAGAAGGCGGCCTCGCCGAAGGTCGTCCCGGCAGTATCGGTGGCCTCCAGCACGCCGTCGCTCACCAGCGTCAGCCAGTCGCCGTCGTCGAGTTCGTAACAACGCGCGCCCGTATCCGGGTCCAGACGGTCGAGGATGCCCAGCGGCATGGCCCGGGACTGGATGCGCCGGACCCGGTCCTGACCCGTGTTGCAAAGCCACGCGTCTGGCATGCCGCCGTTCCACAGGCGAACTCGGTGCCCGTCCGCGGAGAAGGTGGCGAGCAGGGCGCCCATGAACATCGACGCGGGCAGGAAGTCGTGGAGCACGTGGTTCAGTTCGTGCAGCAGCTCCTGGTCGTCCACGCCCTGCTGGGTCAGGGTGTGGAAGGTCTCGCTGACCGGATAGGTCCCGATGGCGGCGCTCAGGCCGTGGCCGGTGAAGTCGCCCACCAGCACGCGCAGGGCGCCATCGGGCGTGTAACCGGAGAGCACCACGTCACCACTGAACGTGGCGGCAGCGCGGCGATACAACTGTAGCCGGTCCAGGCCGCGATTGCGACGGGTGATGGCGCGCGAGAACAGGCCTTCGGCGGTTTCCTCCTCCCAGTCCTGGCGCGCGCGGGCGCGCAGCAGGGCCTCGTTGCGGTTTTGCAGGCCCGTGTGCAGGTCGCGCAGGCGTTCCATCGCGTGGATCTTGGCCTTCAGGATCGCGAGGTTCAGGGGCTTGCTGAGGAAGTCGTCGCCGCCCGATTCGATCGCGCGCAACAGGGCGTTTTCGTCGTCCAGGGCGGTCAGGAAGATCACGGGGATAAAGTGATCGCCCATCTCGGCCTTGATCCGGCTGGTGGCCTGGTAGCCATCCATTTCCGGCATCATCACGTCCATCAGGATCAGGTCCGGTGCCTGTTCGCGGCAGGCATCCAGCGCGGCCCGACCATCTGCGGCCTCGCGCACGTCGTATCCGGCACCCTGCAGCATCATTCGCAGCAGGCGCCGGTTGTGCGGATCGTCGTCGACGACCAGCACCTCGCCCTTGCCGGAGACCAGTTCACCGGGCGAGGTCGGGGTGGTCGCCGGGGAGATGGCGGGTTCCTTCACAGTAACGCCTTACTGGATGTGGAAGAGGCGACCGAAATTGGCGATATCCAGCACCTTGCGCACCCCTTCGGATGCGCCGGTGATGGTGACGTCGGAGAATTCGCCACCGGCATGCTCGCGCAGCAGGAGCAGCATGCCGAGTGCAGAGCTGTCCATGTATTCGGTCTGCGAGAGGTCCACGGTATAGCGCACGCCGGCCCCGGCGGTGTCGCGGTAGGCAGCACGAAAGTCCTGGTGCTGCTCGAAGTCGAATCGGCCCTTGACCCGGATGCGGACTTCCTTGCCGTCGTCGGAGGTGTGCTGCTCGATACTCATGTGCGGTTCCTGACGCCGTGACGGGCTTTATGCCCGGTTGAATTCGGATGTGTGCCCTCCGAACAAGGGATGGGACGAGTTCGACGGCAAAACCTCAAAACAATTCCACGTCGCCCGTGCCCATGTTCTGCTGGTCCACCGCGCGGTGGTAGTTCTCCTGGCGGCGGTCGCGCCACTCGCGCACACGGGCGGCCATGGCGTGGGCGTCCTCGGTGGCGCGGGCCTCGTGCAGAATCCCCTGCAGCTCCTGCAGGTGCGCCACGGCCTCCTCGGCAGTGCCGAGTGATTGCCGGGCGATGTCTTCGAACTGCAGGGAGCGGACGGCGGTGGCGACCGCGCTGTTCATGCGTTCGCTCAGCTCGGCCTCCTCGCGGATGCGGGCGTCCAGCTCGTCAGTGGCGCGCTTCGCGTAGTCGAACAGCCGACCGATCCGCTCTTTCTCCCCCATGCTTTCGTTCATGTCGCGCGAGGCCATATCGTGCACGGTGCCGTGCACCTTGCCAATCGACTCGCGGGCCTGGTCGATCTGCTTGCGGATATCGTCGTGGAAGGTCGCGGAACGCTGCGACAGCGAACGCACCTCGTCGGCCACCACCGAGAACCCGCGCCCGGCCTCGCCGGCCCGCGCCGCCTCGATGCTGGCGTTGAGGGCCAGCAGGTTGGTCTGCCCGGCGATCGCGCCGGCGCTGTCCAGCAGCTTGAACACTCCGTCCATGTGCTGACTCATGTCCTCCATGTGGTGGGCACTCTCCACGCTCTGGCGGCTGATCTGCACCAGGGTGTCGATGAACATCTGCAGGGTCTCGTCGGACTTGCGGGTCAGCTCGGTGATGACCTCGGCATGCGTCATGCCCGGGTCGTCATCGCCCTCGCGGGCGACGTCGCTGGTCATCAGCTCCATCTGGCGCCCGGCGATCTCGTGCATCTCGTTGAAGCTGGAACCCAGCTCCTGCACAGCATCGGCGATCAGTCCGCGCTGGCGGCCGATCTCGCCCTCCAGCTGTTCCAGCTCGAAGCGCATTGCCTGGTCCAGTTCCTCGGAGAGCTCGCCGCCGCCGGTGGGCTGGTCCGCCGTAGCCGCCTCGCCGGGTGCATCGTCCCGGGCCTCCCCGCGCTGATGGATGCCCACGGTCAGCAGGGCCGCCAGTCCGGCCAGGATCACGGCGCCGAGCGCCAGCCACCCGGCAGCATTCACGCCGGCGAGGATCGCCGCGACCAGCAGCAGGGCGGCAAGTGCCAGCGCCAGCCCCTTTTGGGTGGCGTCACGGGTCAGCCAGTGCATGCGGTTGTCCATTCCGGTGGCTCCTATTCGCCGGCTGCGGCGGCGTTGCGGTGATCGCGGATCAAGGCGGCGGCAATGCCGCCCAGCGGCAGGACCTGGGCGGCGGCGTCGCGCTTGACGGCCTCGCCGGGCATGCCCCAGACCAGGCTGGTGTTTTCGTCCTGGGCGATGGTGTGGGCCCCGGCCTCGCGCAGGGCCTTCAGGCCGCGCGCCCCGTCGTCGCCCATGCCGGTCAGCAGGGCGGCCACGACATTGGCGCCGGCCTGTTCCGCGGCCGAGTTGAACAGTACGTCCACGCTGGGGCGATGGCGGTTCACCGGACCGCCCCGGTCCAGACGGCAGACGTAGCGGGCGCCGTCGCGCGCCAGGCGCAGGTGATAGTCGGTGCCGGGTGCCACATAGGCATGTCCCGGCGTCACGATATCGCCGTCCTCGGCCTCTTTAACGCCGAGAGCGGTGTTGCGGTCCATGCGTTCGGCGAAGGCGCGGCTGAAACCGGAGGGGATGTGCTGGGTGATCAGGATGCCCGGGGCATCCGGCGGCAGGGCCGTGAGCACCTCGCGCAGGGCCTCGGTACCGCCGGTGGAGGCCCCGAGGGCGATGACCCGATCGGTGGTGCGAAAGCGCCCCCCGCTCGCGGCGGCGAGTCGCTGCGGTGGCGCGGCGGGGGGCGCGCTGCGGGCCTGCAGGCGGATACCGGCTGCGGTGCGGACCTTGGCGATCAGGACGTCGGCGTATTCCTGCAGGGCATGGGAGACGTCCACTTTGGGCTTGGTCACAAAGTCCACCGCGCCCACCTCCAGTGCCTCCAGGGTCACGTCGGCCCCATCCTCGGTCAGCGAGGACACCATCACCACGGGCATCGGGCGCAGGCGCATCAGATTGCGCAGAAAGGTGATGCCGTCCATCCTGGGCATCTCCACGTCCAGGGTCAGCACGTCGGGTTCGTGCTGCTTGATCTTGGTGCGCGCATCAAAGGGATCGGAGGCGGTAGCCACGACCTCGATGTCCGGCGCCTGGGACAGGATCTCCGTGAGCAGCTTGCGGACCAGGGCCGAGTCGTCGACCACCAGTACGCGAACGGGACGGTTTTCGGGCATCTAGAACAGCTCCACGTCGCCGCCAACCGGTTCGCTCTCCAGGCGGCGACGGTAGTCCTGCTCGCGATCGAGCAGGGTGTTGTTGTGCAGGGCGACGAGCTTCTTCACCCGTGCCCGCCCGCTGGCGGGGAAGAACACGACCTTGCGCGGCCAGGGTCCGCCGACATCCTCGGCTACCAGAGCCACCCCTTCGTCGCGCATGAACTGGCGAAGAAACAGGATGTTGCGCATCCCGACATCGCTCATGCCCGCCATCACCCGACCGCCCCCGAACATCTTGATACGCAAGTCCTCGCGGCGCGCTCCCAGCTTCAGCAGTTCGTTGATCAGGAACTCCATCGCGTAGGTCCCGTAGCGCGTGGCACTCGAGGTCGCCGGTCCCCAGCCACGATCGCGATCACCATCGGGCAGCATGAAATGATTCATGCCCCCGACTCCGGCCTGCGGGGACCATACGCAGGCCGACACGCAGGAACCGAGTACCGTGGTGATCAGTTCGGATTCCGAGACCGAAACGTAGCATTCTCCGGGTAGCAGTTTCGCCGCCGGGCAGGCATGCACCCGGTCCCAGTAGCGGTTGATATGCGCGAACGCGTTGTCGTGCAGCTCCGGCAATGCGGCCATCAGGCGGCCCTCCGGTACAGAGTCTGCTCCAGCAGGCGGAAGTCCTCGGTCACCCGGAACAGCGATTCCGAGTGCCCAATGAACAGGTAGCCCCCCGGGCGCAGTAGCTGGGCAAAACGTTCCACCAGTTGCTTCTGGGTGGGCTTGTCGAAATAAATCAGCGTGTTGCGGCAGAATATGACGTCGAGCGGTCCCTGGATTGGCCACTTGTCGAACAGGTTCAACCGCCGGAAATGCACCATTGAGCGCAATGCGTCGCGAATCTTCACCTTGCCCTCGTTGGTGCCGCGGCCACGCAACAGCCAGCGCTGCTGGTGGCCCCTGGGAATCCCGGTGATCCGGGCGGCGTCATACACCCCGGCATCGGCATGTGCGACCACTCGCGAGTCGATATCCGTGGCCAGGATGCGGGCGCCCTCCGGCGCCCCGAGGGCCTCGGCCAGCGTCATCGCGATGGAATAGGGCTCCTCGCCGGTGGAGCACCCGGCCGACCAGATCTTCAGTGGCCCGGCGGGATTGCGCTTGCGCATCTCCTCCAGCACCGGGCCTCGCAGCATCTCGAAGTGGTGTGGCTCGCGGAAAAATGCGGTCAGATTGGTCGTCAGCGCATTCACGAACTCCTCGAGTTCGCCCTCGTCGCCACCTTCCACGCGTTCCAGATAGGTGTCGAAGGTCTCCAGGCCAAGCGCGCGCAACCGCCGCGAAAGCCGGCTGTACACCAGATCCTTCTTGCTGTCATTGAGCATGATCCCGGTGCGTTCTTGCGTCAGACGCACAACGCGCCGGAAGTCGCGCTCACTTAGGCTGTCGGAGGCGGCCATTTAGCATCGATCCGCCGTACTCAAAACTCTTCCCATTCTTCGGAGGCGTCCTGGCGCGCGGGCCCTTCCGCCGGGCGGCTGGGGGCGGCCCCGCGACGGGCAGTCCCACCCGCGGAGGCCGGTCGCTTCAGCCCGGTCGCACCGCCCACCGCCTTGCCGGCGGCTTTGCCTGCCCGGGTAGTGGGCTGCTGCTGCGTTGCCTGGCCGGCCACCGATGCCTGGACGCCCTTGAAGAAACTCATCATTTCGAGGAGTTCACGTGACTGGTCGTCCAGCGACTCGCTGGCAGCCGCGGCCTCTTCGACCAGCGCAGCATTTTGCTGGGTCACTTCGTCAAGCTGGGTGATGGCCTTGTTGATTTCCTCAAGGCCGGTGGACTGCTCCTCACTGGCCGCGGCGATCTCGGCGATGATGTCGGAGACCTTCTTCACCGAGTCGACGATGTCTTCCAGCGACTTCCCGGAGTTGTCGACCAGCTTGCTGCCCTCGCCGATACGCTCCACCGAGTCGTTGATCAGGGTCTTGATCTCCTTGGCGGCCTGGGCACTGCGCTGCGCCAGGTTTCGCACCTCGGTGGCGACGACCGCGAAGCCGCGGCCCTGCTCCCCGGCGCGGGCGGCCTCCACGGCCGCGTTCAGCGCCAGCAGGTTGGTCTGGAACGCGATCTCGTCGATCACGCCAATGATGTCGGCGATCTTCTTCGACGACTGGTTGATCTCGCCCATCGCCGCGACCGTCTTCTCGACGACCTCGCCGCCCTCCTGCGCCTTGTCGCGTGCGGCGGCGGCCAGTTGATTCGCTTGCCGGGCGTTGTCGGCGTTGGACTTGACGGTGGAGGTCATCTCCTCCATTGACGAGGCGGTCTCCTCCAGCGAGGAGGCCTGTTCCTCGGTACGCTGGGACAGGTCGGTGTTGCCCTGGGCGATCTCGGCGGAGGCTGAACGCACGTTGCCGGCCCCTTCGAGGATCTGCCCGACCAGGTTGTCGAGGTTTTCCAGCGAGGTGTGGATCGCATCGCGGAATTCGGCGAACTCGCCCTTGAAGTCGCCCTCGAGGCGCCCCCTCAGGTCGCCCTCGGCCATTGCCTGCATGACCCGCGAGCCCTCGCGCAGCGGGCTGACGACCGCATCCAGCAATTCGTTCACGCCTTCCGCAATGTTGCGCGCAAAGCCCTGGTACTCCTCGGGTGCGAGGCGCTCGCCGAGGTTGCCGGCCGCGGCATCCTTGATCAGCGCGTCAATGGCGTCCTCGGCCCGGCGCATCTCGGTGATGTCGCGCCACTCGACCATGTTGCCGGCATAGTTTCCGTCGGCATCAATGATGGCGGTGGCGTTCAGGTTGAAATGCAGGTCCGCGACCTGAATATTGGCCTCGAAGGGCAGTCGGGCGGGATTCTGCAGGATCGCCCGCTGGTGCGTGGGGTCCTTGTGGAACTGGTCGATTGACTGCCCGATGAGGTTGTCCGGATCGAAGTTCGGGAACTCCCGGCGCAGCACGTCGCTACGGCTGCGAAGCAGGTTCACCACGGAAGGGTTGGCATAGACGATGTTCATGTCCGGATCGCACATCATCAACGCGGTCTGCGACCCCTCGACCGCGGCGCGCATGCGCGCGCGCTCCTGCTCCACGCGCTCCTGTTCAGTGGTGTCCTGCCACTCGACCATGTTGCCCAGGTACTTGCCGGCATCATCCAGTACTGCCGTCGCGTTCAGCCGGAACTTGAGGTCGGCCACCTGGATGCGGGCCTCATAGGGCAGATTTGCGGGATTCTGCAGGATCGCCCGCTGGTGTGTCGGGTCCTTGTGGAACTGGTCGATCGATTGCCCGATCAGGTTGTCCGGGTCGAAGCCCGGGAACTCGCGGCGCAGGATGTCGCGGCGCTTGCGCAGGAGCTCGACCACCGCCGGGTTGGCGTAGACGATGTTCATGTCGCTGTCGCACATCATCAGCGCGGTCCGGGCACCGTGCACGGCGGCGCGCATGAAGAGGTTGTTCTGGTCACTGCCGGTGTCGGTTTGCGGATTGGCTGCCATGGGGGTGTCCTCGATTTGCTTGTTCGTCTGACGTGGGGCCGGCTTGCGGCGCCGCGTGGATTTGTTCGTTTTTGGTGCCGGGGCCTTTTCCGGACCGGGCGGAGGCTCGGGTACAGTCGTCTCGGCCGGAGGGTTGTCGTCGGTCGAGGCATCGCTGCTGCTCGGCTCGCCCCGCTCGATGGATGCATCCATCCACCCCAGCGGGTCGTTGCCCAGTTTGTTGCGCTTGCGTGTCGTCATGGCCCGTTCTCCCTGGCGCGCGGCTCAGGCGTGTGCCGCCGGCGGGCGGGTAGTCGTTGGTGCCCCGGCCGCGATCAAGTCGGCGGCCAGTTGCTGGAAGTCCGTGGCCGCGCGGTGACGCGGCTGATATTCAAAGATCGTCTGCCCGAAGCTCGGGCTTTCCGCCAGCACCACGGTTTCGCGGATGGTGGTGGGCAGCAGGGCGTCGGCAAAGTGTTCCTGGATGCGGTCGCGCACCTCGCGGGCGTGCCGGCGCTGCTCGACGAAACGCGACAACACGATCCACTTGCGACGGCTCGTGCCCAGGCGCGCCTCGATGCCCTGGAGGATGTGCATCAGCCGCGAGAGCCCGTTCAGGGCGAGAAAGTCGCCGGCCACCGGAATCAGCATCTCGTCGGCGGCGATGATCGCGTTCATGCCCAGCAGGCCGGCCGAGGGCGGGCAGTCGATCAGCACGAAATCGAATGGCCGCACCAGTGCGTCCAGTGCCTTCTTCAGTCGCCAGCCGCGCTCGGCACCGCCTTCGTTCAGGTTCTCGACCTCCTGTAGCTGCTCCCCGGCGGCGACGATCTGCAACCCGTTGCCGGCCTCGCTGAAGGCGTCCTCCAGCCGGGCACGGCCCTGCAGCACCTGGTCCAGGCCCTCCGGATCCTCCAGGCCGAAGGCCATGGAGAGATGCCCCTGCGGGTCGGCGTCGATCGCCAGCACGCGATGCCCGGCCAACGCCAGGGCGTGCGACAGGTTCAGGGTTACGGTCGTCTTGCCGACCCCGCCCTTCTGGTTGATCACCGCGATTGTCCGCATCGTTCCGTCGCGCCGCCCGGGCTACGCCGTTGCCTCTGCTTCGATCGCATGCTCGCTGGCGATCAGGCCCGGCCCCAGCAGGGTGTCGATGTCCAGCATCAGGATCATCTTCTCGTCGACGGTCGCCAGGCCGCGCACAAAGTCGATGCCGATGCGCGAGTTGAAGTCCGGGGCCGGCTGCAGGTCGTCGGCGCCGATGCTGTAGACCTCGGAGACCGCGTCCACGACCACACCCATCACCCGCTCGCGGTCGTCGTTGATGACGCGCAGCATGATCACCACGGTCGTCGGACCGTATTCCATCGGCTCCATGCGGAAGCGCAGGCGCATGTCGATGATCGGAACGATCATGCCGCGCACATTGATCACGCCGCGGATGTACTCCGGGGTATTGGGCAGCGGGGTGGGCCGCTCCCAGCCCTTGATTTCCTGCACCCGCAGGATGTCCACACCGTATTCCTCCTCGGCCAGGATGAAGGTCAGATACTGGTCCTCGCCGGCAGTGGCCGGATCGTGGATGGACTGGGTTGCGTCGTTTGCCATGGTGCTAGGCTCCTTGAGGGTCAGGCTCAGGCTGCGCGGGTGTCGCGCCCGGCGGCCATCCGCGCGATCCCCGCGACATCCAGGATCAGGGCCACCTGGCCGTCCCCGAGGATGGTCGCGCCGGCCGTGCCGGGGACCTTGCGGAAATTGGTTTCCAGCGTCTTGATGACGACCTGCTGCTGGCCGAGCAGGTCGTCCACGCGCAGGGCCACCCGCTGGTCGTCCGCCTCGGCGACCACCAGCAGGGCGCGCTCCGGCAACGGGCTGGGCTCGGCGCGACCGAACAAGGCCGCGAGGTCGATGATCGGGATGTATTCGTCGCGCAGGCGATACAACGGCAGCTTGCCGAAGGCCTGCTTCACACTTTCCGGAAGGGTCTGAAGGGACTCGACGATCGCGATCAGCGGGATCACGAAGGTCTCGTCGCCGACCTTGAGCAACTGGCCGTCCATGATCGACAGGGTCAGCGGCAGGCGGATGGTCAGGCGCGAGCCTTTCCCGGGCTCGGATTCCAGTTCCACGTTGCCGCCCAGGCCGCGGATGTTCTTCTTGACCACATCCATGCCGACGCCGCGACCGGACAGGTCGCTGACCTGGTCCGCGGTGGACAGGCCCGGTTCGAAGATCAGTTGCAGGATCTCGTGGCGGTCCAGCTGCTGGTTCGGCCCGACCAGCCCGGCGTCGCGGGCCTTGGCCAGGATCCGGTCGGCATCCATGCCCTTGCCGTCGTCGCGGATCTCGATGATGACATTGCCGCCACGGTGATAGGCCTCGAGCGTGACCTGCCCGGTCTCCGGCTTGCCGGCCGCCGCGCGCACCTCGGGCCGTTCGATGCCGTGATCCACGGCATTGCGAACCAGGTGCACCAGGGGGTCGCCCAGATGCTCCATCACGGTCTTGTCGATCTCGGTGTATTCGCCCTTCAGGGTCAACTCGATCTGCTTGCCGAGCTGACCGGAGATGTCGTGTACCAGCCGCGGGAAACGGTTGAAGACCTGCGCGATCGGCACCATGCGGATGCCCATCACGCTCTCCTGCAGCTCGCGGGTGTTGCGCTCCAGCTCGGCCAGGCCGGTGCGCAGGCGCTCGATCTGTGCCTCCATCCGCGACGGATTTTCCTCGAGCTGCTCGCTGATGTCCGTCAGCATCGACTGGGTGATGACCAGCTCGCCCACCATGTCGATCAGGGCGTCGATCTTGCCGGTATTCACCCGCATGGAGCTCGCCTCGGTTGCGCGGGGGCTGCCCCCGGCGCCCTTTTTCGGAACCTCGGGCCCGGGGGGTGTCGCCGCGGCGGGGCTGCCGGCCTCGGGCTCGGACAACTCGCTGGGCGAGGCCGTGTCGGTCTCGAGGGGTTCGATCACCAGATCGCATTCGTCCTCGACCCACTCGAAGACCTCCTCGATCCGGTCGCGGGTGGCGTCGCCTTCCAGCTCCAGGGTCCAGGCGAGGTAGCAGTCCTCCGGATCGAAGGCCTCGGCGCTGTCGGGCAGACGATCAGTCTCGCAATGCACGGTCAGCCGGCCGAGCTCTTCCAGGACCTCGAACATGCGCAGGGGGTCGTTGCCGGTGCGCATCAGATCCGCATGGGGGCGGAACTGGATGCGCCAGCCGCGCGGGCCGTTGCCGCCACCACCGTCGCTATCGGAGGCGGCGTCTCCACCCGATCCGCCGTTTGCCGGGGTGCCCGGGGCGCCGTCGGCTGGCGCGGCATCATCCAGGTGGGCCTCGATCAGGGTACGAACTTCGGCGACCTCGGCGGCGTCCGCCTCGCCCCCGTCGCGGGCGGCGTGCAGCTGAGCGCGCAGGATATCCACCGCGCGCAGGAGGAGGTTCACCGTCTCCGGGGCCGCCTCCTGCTCGCCGTTACGCATCCGGTCGAGCAGGGTCTCCACACCGTGGGTGAACTCGGAGATTGCGCCGAACCCGAAAGTCCCGGCCCCGCCCTTGATCGAGTGGGCGCAGCGGAAGATGGTGTTCAGCGTCTCCGGATCGCCGCCATCCAGCGCCAGGAGTTCGGTCTCCATGTGCTCCAGCCCCTCGAAGCTCTCTTCGAGAAAGGCATCGACAAACTGGGCCATGTCGATGGACATGACTAGCGCAGCACCCGGTTCACGGTGTTCATCAGCTGATCCGGGTCGAACGGCTTGACGAGCCAGCCGGTCGCGCCGGCCGCCTTGCCTTCCTGCTTCTTCTCCGGCCCGGCTTCGGTAGTGAGCACCAGGATGGGGGTGAACTTGTAGTCGCCCAGCTTGCGCAGTTCGCGGGTCAGTTGCAGGCCGTCCATGGCCGGCATGTTCACGTCGGTGATCACGAGATCCGCCTTCGCGCCCTGGGCCTTGCTCAGGCCGTCCTTGCCGTCGCGTCCCTCCACGACCTCGTGTCCGGCCTGCTTGAGGGTGAATGCGACCATCTGGCGCATCGAGGCGGAATCGTCCACCACCAGAACCTTAGCCATTGATCTCTCCTGAATCCGTGTTGTCGTGTTGCCCGGTACTGGCGGCCAATTCGTCCGGTTGGCCCGCGCCCAGGGCCCGGAAGGCCTGCGTGAGGACGGTGCTCGCGCTGTCCAGGGAAAAGCCCTGCCCATTGCGCCCGGCCGCGTGGCGGGCCATCAACAGTACCTGTACCCCGGCGGCATCGATATCGGCCACGGCACTGGACTCCAGATGAAGATCCTCGCCGGCGTCGAGCGTCGCGCGCAGTTCCTGCCAGCAGGCGGCGGCGGTGTCGATGCGCAGGCGTTCCGGAAGCGCAATGATGGTCATCTGCAGTACCTTTCGGTGAAGTCGTCTGCACTGTACAGGGTTTGTACAGGTAGTTTCCAGCCTCTCGTAAAAACTTGTACGGCCAGGGACGGGAAAACTTGAGGACTTGTTCACATAGAAACGCCGATCAGAGCCTGGACTTTTTCCGTTCTGGTGTGACCAGATGCCCCTCCCGTTCCCGCAAGACCGCTTGTGCCATGCGACATTCGACCCCGGTGAGGTGCTGAGATGGATGCGCGTTCGCTCTACCATCTGTCGGCCGACCCGCTCGCCCGCCGCGCGGTCGAGACCTGGCTGCGGGCCAGCGCGGCCTCGGATTCGGTCCTATGGGTGGGGCCCCATGCTCCCGAGGGGATGCCGCACGTGGCCCCCGCGCAGGCCGGGCACTGGCTCGGCCACGAGGTGCAGGCCCTGGTGTTCGAGGCCGGGGAGCCGCTTGCCGTGGATGCGCTGGTCACGGCCGCAGGGTTGCTGCGCGGCGGTGGCACCCTGGTGATCCTCGATGGGGTCACCAGTGATGGCGTGTTTGCCCGGCGCTGGCGGGCGGCGCTGGCCGAACCGTGGATACAGGCGATCGGTTCACGATCGATGGACCGGCTGCCCCCCGTGCCGGCAGCAACGCCGGCCCCGTTCGCCTGGACACCGGATCAATGGGTTGCGCTGGATCGCCTGGCGCGGCTGGAGACGGGGGAGTGCCTGGCGCTTACAGCACCCCGTGGGCGCGGCAAGTCGACCTTGCTGGGGGAATTCCTGGGCATGGCGCTGGCGAGGCGTGAAGCCGGTATCACGCTGACCGCCCCGGGTTCACGGGCCGTGGACGCCCTGCTGGCACGTGCCCGGCAGTGGGTGAATGCCGCGGATCGATGCTACCGGGCCCCCGATCGCCTGCTGGACGACTCCGTGCGGCCGGATACCCTGATTGTCGACGAGGCGGCGAACCTGCCGGTGGAGCGCTTGCTGCGGCTGGCCCGCCGGGCGCGACGCCTGGTGCTGGCGACCACGACCGGCGGATTCGAGGGGAGCGGGCAGGGCTTCCGGTTGCGCGCCCTGCCGGCGCTGGAGGCCGCGGGGTTTCGGGTGCGGACGCAGGCGCTGGATACCCCGGTGCGCTGGGGCCCTGGGGATCCGCTGGAGGACTGGCTCAATCGGTTGTTCCTGCTGGAGGCCGAGAGCTTGACGCCGTCCGCCCAGGCCGTCTGCCTGCGCTGGCGCACGGGCGCGGCCCTGGCGAACTTGCCGCA
>NZ_JAWLFK010000013.1:27740-53755 GCF_041685615.1 Thioalkalivibrio sp. | reverse complement strand
CCCCCCCGTACACCACTTTCGACAGTAACTCGATACAAAGACAACCCCCCTTCTGCGTCGAGCCCGGCCCAGGAATATCTCCCATCCCGCCGCGATGAACACATCGGACCCGGAATGGTGCGTTACCCGGCAGGAAGCTCCCTCAGCGTGCGAGTTCCAGGGCCAGTTCGCCATCGTGCACTTCGATGGACTCGATCCCGGCGCGCAGCTGCTGGAAGGCCTCCAGCCCGAGCAGGTCCTCCTCCTTCAAGCCACCCAGCCAGGCATCCGGCAGCGGGATTCCAGCCACACTGACACCCACCAGGCGCGCGTGCACCTCCCCCTCGTCGGTCTCGAAGTGAACACCCGAGCGCACATTGAGAACGCGCCCGCCCAGCAGAGGGACGTCCGCCGGCACATCGATGCGCACCCGGGTGCTGACCTGCCCCGGCGTCAGCCGGATCGCCACCCGGCCGGCCAGGTCGGGGTCCCGGGCAATAAGGGCGTTCAGCTCGCGCTCGCTGAAACGCACCACCCGCGCCTCGGCCCGTTCCTCGTAAAGCTCGGGGACCAGCGGCTCGGCCTCGGCCTCGAGATCGATGATCGGCTCGCCGGGGACAGCGTCTGGCCGGGGCTCGGCGTCGCGCGGTCCCAATGCCTGCAATTTGGCCTCCAGCTCCGCCTGCTCCTCGATATTCAGGTTCACCGCCTCGGGCTCGCCCGACTGCAGGTGGATCACGCCCCAGAAACCCGCCCACAGTGCGGCCAGGATCAACAGGACAATCAGGTAGCGCGGGGGACGCCCGGTTGAGCGGTACTGGATGGGCGCGGAGGGTTCGTTGTTCTTCGCCATGCCGGACTCTCGCTGATCACAATGGCGTCATGGTCGCACAAAGGCACGACATGATCCGCCCGAACCCGGTTTGATCAGAGAAAGTCGAATAACGACAGGCGGTTCACCTGGGTATAGGTCTGCTGCGCGGCCTGCAGCGCCACCTGCTGCTGGTTGAAGCGGCTGATCGCCTCGGCATAATCGAGATCCCGGATCTCCGACACCGCACTGTTCAGATCCACCAGCCGGTCCTCATTCAGGTCCTTTTGCTCGTCGAAGGTCTTCAGGCGTGAGCCCACCTCGGCCCGGATATCGCTGAAATTGCCCAGAACCGCATCCAGGTCGGCCAGTGCGGTGTTGCTGGCCGTCGCCAGATTGGCCCGGCTGTTGCCGCTGGCACCCCCTTCTTCCAGCGCCGCGATGATCGCATCCAGCGTCTCGAACACACTCTTGTTCTCGGCCGGGCGGGATTCCACCTCGTCCCCGATCTCGGGGGCTCCACTCAGGGTGATGGAACGCCCCTCGAAGGAAATGGCCTCGCCGGGGACATATGGCCCGTCGGCAACCGTATTGCCACCTTCATCCTCGACCACGTATCCGGTCTCGCCGTTCCCCAGATCCTCGAAGGTGATGGTGTAGGTCTCGTCGGTCAGTGCAGCCGAATCGTTCACGCCAGTCTGCTCGACCACGAGACGACTACCCGCCTCCCGGTTCGTCACCTCGGCCCCGACACGGCCGTCATTCTCCGGAACATCCATGAACACGCGCGCACCGGTATCCCCCACCGGGACGTTCCGGTTGGCCGAGATCGCGACTTCGCGGACACTCCCCGATCCCTCCGCCCCTTCGTAGCGCACCGCGCCATCGCCATCCTGCTCGAAAGGCTGCTGCTGCGACTTCGTACCGGCAAAGAGGTACTCACCGTTCGGGTCCTTGGTGTTCGCGATGTCGAACAGCCCGTCACGCAACTGACGCAACTCGCCGGCAAGATAACTGCGGGTCTCGTTGGTCTGGGAATCGTTGTTGCCGGTCACGACCAGTTCCCGCGCCCTCTGCAGCAGGTCCGTACCGCTCTGCAGAGCCGATTCCTCCTGTTGCAGGCGCGGCTGGGTGTTGTCGATGTTGCGCTGGTACTGCTTGGTGGCCTGGATAATGCGCTCGAACTGATTGACCTGCGTGGCTCCGCTCGGATCATCGGACGGCGACAGGATGCGCTCGCCGCGTCCCATCTGCAGCGAGGTCCGGTTCAACTCGGTCTGACCGCGCTGGATCTGGTCGATGCCGGTCTGGAAGATCTGGGTGGTCGAGATGCGCATCATCGTATCCCTAGCGGCGGACCGCACCGAGCAGTGAATCGAACAGCGAATTGCTGACCGAGATGACCTGGGCCGCTGCCTGATAGGCCTGCTGGTGGCGGATCAGGTCCGCCGCCTCCTCATCGAGATTGACACCGGACACCGCCTCGCGCTGCGCCTCCGCCTGCTCCAGCTGTGCGTTCGCGGACTCCTCGGCCACCTGCGCCTGGCGCGTGCGCGTGCCGACATTCGCCAGCAGGCTGTTGTAGCCATCCCCGAACGTGCGATCACCCCCGACCAGCCGTTCGTCCGACAGGTCATTCATCGCCAGCATGTTGCGGTTGTCGCCCGGGTGCCCCTCGTTGCTGCCAACCTCGAAGGTATCGCCATCCGCCGGGGTGCCGCGGATCTCCATCTCCCAGCCATTGGCGCTGATCGTCGTCACTCCGTCGGGATCCAGTGCGAACGTGTCCCCGTTTACCGAGAACTCCTGGGCCGCCCCGTCAAACGTCACGACCGCATCATCCAGGAGAGCACCATCATCCGCGTCCACCGCCTGGACCGATCCGATGGTCGCATTCCCGGTATTGTCCGCACCGGCATCGGCCCGCACCGCGGCGGCGGCCGCAATGCCGGAGGGATCTGTCATCTCCACCGACAGGTCACGAGCCCCGTTGCGGGTCGGCTGAATCAGCCATTCGTCGCCGCCCTGGGCGCCGGTCAGGCCATCGACATCGATTACGAGCCCGTCGACGGGATCCGCCACATTGTTACCATCGAGGTTCAGCGTGCTCGTCTCGCCATCCGAGAGGCGCGTGAGCTGGTAGTCCGTGCCATCGAAGTCCAGGCGATAATCCGAAGTCGTCAGGTCGCGGGTATCGCCGAACGTCACATCCGGCGTCGCGTTCAGGCTGTTCCCCGGAAATCCGCGCACGGCCGGGCTACCGGTGTCGAAGATATCCGCGCCCAGCTCGTCGTTCAGATCCAGACCCAGGTTGTTCTGCTGGTTGTACTCCTGGCCGATGCTGGTCGCGAGGCGACCCAGGGTATTCTGGGCCTCGTCGATAATCCCGGTGCGGGTCTCCAGCAACGCACCCAGCTCGCCACCCTGGATGAAACGGGAAATGTTGACCGGATCCCCGCTGGTGGCCAGCCCGATGTCCGGCGAACTTGGGTCGCCGGTCAGCGACTCCGCCACCAGTTCGCGGTTGTTGCCGCCCAACACCAGGGCCTGACCGTTGCCTACAAAGACATTGACCGCCCCGTCATCCTGCTCGGTGATGCGGACATTCACCTTCTCCGCCAGCTCATTCAACACACGGTCGCGCTGGTCCAGCAGATCGTTCGGGGTGCCCTGGGTGGACTTGGCCACGATCTCGCGGTTAAGCCCGGCGACCGCCTCGGTCAGCGAGTTGATCTCCTCGACGTTGGTGTCGATCTGGCCGTTGATGATGTCGCGCTGCTCTTCGATGCGCCGGTCGATCGCGCCGAACCGCTCCGCCAGGGACTCGGCCTCGGTCAGGAAGACCGTACGCGCGGCGCTGGAGGTCGGGTCGTTGGCCAGGTCCTCACCGGCGTCGAAGAAGCCCTGCAGCACCGGCGTCAGCCCCGAACTGGAGCTACCCAGCAAATCGTCGATGCGACCGGCCAGCGAGGCCTTCAGCTCAGCATTCGACTGATCGGAGATGGAATTGCGCAACTGGGTGTTCACAAAGTCGTCCGAGATGCGACGAATCGTGTCCACCTGCACGCCCTGGCCCTGGAAGCTGCCCCCCAGGAACTGCGGCGTCTGATTGGACAACTCGGTGCGCTGGCGGCTGTAGCCCTCGGTCGCCGAATTCGCGATATTGTTGCTGGTGGTCCCGATCGCACGCTGGAACGCCAGCAGCGCCGAGGTCCCGATACCGGACGCACTCATGCCCGTACCTCCCGCGACAACGCCTTCTCAGCAAACGGACTGGACCATTTCTGCTTCATGCTCTACCCCTCGGTACGGGTAACGGCCGCGTCGGCCGCGACTTGAGTCGATCCACTGCCCTGGTGTGCGGCCAGCTGCTCGCGTACCTGCAACACTTTGTCCGCATAGGCCGGATCCGTCGCATACCCGGCATCCTGCAGCTCGCGGATGTACTGCGCGTCATCCCCGGCCTGCAGGGCCCGGTGGTAACGCGGATTGTTGCGAATGAACTCGACGTAATCGGAGAACGACTCGGACGGATCGGCATAGGCCCGGAAGCGCGCCTGTTCGCGCTGGGTAACCCCCTCGCGGAACTCCAGCGTCCCCACGGATACCTGATCGCCACTCCAGCCACTGTCCGCCTTGATCCCGAACAGGTTGAAGCTCGGCTGGCCATCGGCCCGCGACGGCACGTGCTGACCCCATCCGGTCTCCAGCGCGCTCTGTGCCAGCAGGATGCCGGGCTCGACCCCGAGCTCGGCCGCGGCATCCCGCGCCAGGGGTTCGAGGGTCTGCACGAAATCGGCGGCATCCCGCGGCGGCCAGGCAATCGGCGCCGGTTGTACCACCCCCGGTCGCGCGGCTTGTGGGCCGGTAGACTCGGGCCGCTGTGGCGCCACCGGCTGTCCATCGCCTTCGGAACCGTCCTGCAAGGCCCGCAGGGTGTCCAGCTCCGAGCGCCGACGCGGCAGTTCGAGCCCCGCCTGGCGGTCGGGGTCGTTCAGAGTCTCGGGGGCGGCGGGCTGCTGGGCAGAGAGTTGGCGCATCAGGGCGTCGCGCAGGCCCATGCCGTCACCCTGGCTCATGGCCTTCGCGAACTCCTGATCCTGCATCTCCTGGTACATCTTGCTCTGCTCGTTGTCGAACAGGCCATCGCCCAGCGAGGCCTCGCGCATCTGCTTGAGCATCTGGCCGATCAGCATGGCCTCGAACTCGCGGGCCACTGCTTCCAGTCCGTTCTGATCGCCCGAACGCGCACCCCGGGCCAGGTCCTGCAGACCACTGGGGTCCGACGCCATGGCCGAACGGGCCTGCATCTGCGTATCAATGCCCGCGCCGACCATCAGATCACCACCAGCTCCGCGCGCAGCGCACCGGCCTCGCGCAAAGCCTCCAGGATCGCGACCAGATCGCCGGGGGCCGCGCCCACGTTGTTCACCGCCCGAACGATCTCGTCCAGCGAGGTACCCGGGTCAAACAGGAACATGGTGTTGTCGCCCTCCTCGATATCGATGTCGGTATCCGGCTGGACGGCAGTCTCGCCCTCGCCGAGGGGCGCCGGCTGCACCACCTGGGGCGCCTCGCTGATCGTCACGGTCAAGCTGCCGTGGGATACGGCGGCAGGGGTCACCTGCACGCTGGAACCGATCACCACCGTCCCGGTACGCGAGTTCACGATCACCCGCGCGGGCGGCGCGCCACGTTCGATCGGCAGGTTCTCCAGCTCGGCCACGAATCCCACCCGCTGATCCGGATCCGACGGTGCGCGAACCTGCACGGAAGAGCCATCCATGGCATGCGCCACACCCTGACCGAACGTATCGTTGACGGTCTGGACAAGTCGGTTCGCGGTGGTGAAATCCGGGCGACGCAGATTCAGGGTGACGTGATCCCCCTGGGCAAAAGCCGTCGGGACCTCGCGTTCTACCATCGCCCCGTTGGGGATCCGACCGACGCTCGGTACATTCACGGTGATGCTCGAGCCATCACTACCCTCGGCGCCGAATCCACCCACCACCAGGTTGCCCTGGGCAATGCTGTAGGTCTGCCCGTCCGCGCCCTTGAGCGGCGTCATCAGCAGCGTCCCGCCGCGCAGGCTGGTCGCGTTACCCATGGACGACACGGTCACGTCGATCCGCTGCCCGGACTTGGCGAACGGCGGGAGTTCGGCCGTGACCATCACCGCCGCCACGTTGCGCAGCTGGGGATTGCCGGCATCGGGCGTCAGCCCCAGCTGCCCGAGCATGTTGTTCAGGCTCTGTACGGTGAAAGGGGTCTGGGTCGTCTGGTCCCCCGTGCCGTCGAGGCCGACGACCAGACCATAGCCGATCAGCTGGTTATCGCGCACACCGGAGACACTGGCCACATCCTTGACCCGCTCCATGTAGCTGCGCTCCTGCAGGGCGGCCTGCTGCTGGATAGCAGTCTGCGCGGACACCGAGGGACTTGCGACCCCTGCCACCAGAACCGCCACCAGGAGCAGCAACGCGATCCGGCGCCAGTCACCGAGCTGCGCGCCTCGACGTTCGGAGCTGCGCTGTTTGGAGGGTATGGAATCCATGTCGTACCTCGCCACGGGCATGCCGGGTCAGAAGGGCCAGATCGCGCTGTTGAAGAAACGCGTAATCCAGCCGGGGGTATTGCTGTCCGCCAGCACGCCGGAACCACCGTAGTACACGCGGGCGTCGGCCACCTGGGTGGAGAGCACTGTGTTGTTCGTGGTCACGTCCACCGGACGCACGATGCCCCGAAAGCGCACGTACTCCTCGCCCTGATTGATGCCCAGCCACTTCTCGCCCTGCACCACCAGGTTGCCATTCGGCAGCACCTCGGCCACGGTCACGGTGATCTCGCCATCGAGCTGGTTGCTCTGCGAGGAGTCCCCGGAGCCGTCGAAGTCGCGCGAGCTCGAGTTACTGGCTCCGAACAGGGGACGCCCGTTGAAGGTGGCCTCGCGACCGAAGGCCGACAGGTTGCCCAGCTCGAGATTGGAATCCTTGCCGGTGGCTGTGGACGCCGACTTCTGCGCGTTGGTGCTCTCCTCGAGTATCACAGTCAGGATGTCGCCGACGTTGCGCGCCTTGTAATCCTCGAACAGGCCCTGGGAATGTGCGGCCTGGTAGATGCCACCATTGTTCTGCGACTGCGGGACCGGCTGCGCCGGCATCACCGGCTGGTAATCCGGGTTGTCGTTCGGCTTGGTGCTCTGGGTGGCGGCGCAGGCGGACAACAGCAATGCCGCGGTCAGGGCGAGCAACGGGCGAAGAACGGTTCCGAGACGTGTCATCACATCACCCGATCGTCTGGTTGACGAACTGCAGTGACTGGTCGGCCGCCGAGATCGCCTTGGAATTGACCTCGTAGGCGCGCTGGGTCTCGATCATGTTCACCAATTCTTCGGCGATGTTCACGTTCGAGGTTTCCAGCGAGCCCTGCACCACCGTTCCGGTGCCATTCAGCCCCGGCAGGGACTGCTGCGCCACGCCCGAAGCCGCCGTCTCGCGGAACAGGTTCTCGCCCACCGCCTGCAGGCCGGCCGGATTCACGAAATCCGCCAACTGGATGTTGCCCAGCTCCACCGGCTCCGCCTGGCCGGGGATCTGCGCCGTCACTGTGCCGTCCTTGCCGACCTCCAGGGACTGGGTGTCCTCCGGGACGAACAGGCCCGGCTGCAGCGGGTAGCCATTGGACATCACCACCTGGCCGTCCGAGTTCAGCTGGAAACTGCCATCCCGGGTGTACCCGACGTTGCCATCCGGCAACAGGATCTGGAAGAAGCCGCGGCCCTCGATGGCAATATCCAGCGAGTTCTCGGTCTGCTGCAGGTTGCCCTGCTCGAACATCTTCTCGGTGGACACCGTCCGCACCCCGGTACCGATCTGCAGGCCCGAGGGCAGCTGCTGGTCCTGCGTGGCCTGGGCACCCGGCTGGCGCACGGTCTGGTAGATCAGGTCCTCGAAAACCGCCCGGTCCTTCTTGAAGCCCGTGGTATTCACGTTGGCCAGGTTGTTCGAGACCGTCGACATGCGCGTGTGCTGCGCGTCGAGGCCGGTCTTGGCGATCCACAGTGCCTGGTTCATGGTGTTCTCCTGTCGTTACTCTCGAAGCCACGCATCAGCCGAGGCCGAGCAGGCGGTTGCTGCTTTGTTCCAGCGTGTTGGCGCTATCCATCATCTTCACCTGCATCTCGAAGTGTCGCGAAAGCTCGATCATCCGCGTGAGCGCCTCGATGGTGTTCACGTTGCTGCCCTCCAGCATCCCGGAGACGATCCGCACCTCGGCGTCGGCCGGCGCCTCGCCGCCTTCCGCCATGCGGAACAGGCCGTCATCCCCCCGCTGCAGGTCGTCCGTGTCCGGGTTGACCAGGCGAATGCGTTCCACCGCCGCGAGGGCCTCGGGACCGACTCCCAGCGGGCGCACGCTGACCGTTCCGTCAGTGCCGATCTCGATCTTCTCGGCCGGCGGGATCGCAATGGGCCCGCCATCGCCCAGCACCTGATGGCCCTGCGCGGTGCGCAGCATTCCAAAGGCATCCACCTGCAGCGAACCGGCCCGGGTGTACCCCTCTTCACCGTCCGGACCCTGTACCGCGATGAAGCCCTCGCCCTCGATGGCGATGTCCAGATCCCGGCCGGTGCTCTGCATCTTGCCCTTGCTGAAATCCACCGCCTCGTTGCCGACCTGGGTGTAGTCGCGCGAGGCGTATCCGGGGCCGCGGACGGGCACGGTGTCTGCCGTGGCCAGCGCCTGGCGAAAGCCGTCGGTGTTGGCATTGGACAGGTTGTGATTGTTGATGGCCTGTGCGTGCATCGTCTCCTTCGCACCGGACATCGCGATGTACAGAAATCGATCCATGCTCAAGCCCTCGTCAGCGCCTTATCCGCCCCTTAGCGGATATTAATAATGGTCTGAGTGACCTGGTCGGCCGTGGAGATCGTCTGCGCATTCGCCTGGAAGTTGCGCTGCGCGGTGATCAGGTTCACCAGCTCCTGGGCAATGTCCACATTGGACGCCTCCAGCGCACCAGACTGAATGGTGCCCAGATTGCCGGTCCCGGGTGCCGCGAACACCGGCTCGCCCGCCGAAAAAGTCTCGGCCCAGTTGTTGTCCCCCACCTGTTCCAGCCCCTGCGGATTGGTAAAGTTGGCCATTGCAACCTGGCCCAGGACGGTCGACTGGCCATTGGTAAAGCGGGCAAACGCCACGCCGGATTCATCAATGTCCACGCCGGTGAGACGACCCGAAGCAAACCCATCCTGGTTCAGATCGTTCACCGCGAAATCGCCGCCGTACTGAGTGGTCTCCCCGAAATCCATTTCAAAGACCAGATCGTCGGCACCGTTCCCGAGATCGGCGCTCGGCACCGTGACCTCTGCGGGATCCGGCTGAACATCGTCGAGGGATCCACTGCCATCGAAGGTCAGATCGAACGAGTCGTATTCCTGACCGTCCACGCCAACATGGGCGGTCCATTCAAGATCATTGGCCCCCTTGACGAAGTAGATGTTGGCGTCGCGCGATGTGCCCACCGAATCGTAGAGCGTCAGGGACGTCGAAAAGTTGTAGGTATCGGGATCGTTCAAGTCGAACGGTGCAGCCGAGGGCTCTTCGGCGTCGGAACGCAAATTCAGCAAGGCCTCGACCGACGTAGTCGCGCGGGGCGGTGCTTCGCCGGACTGCAAGCGGATGTCTTCAAGCTGCCCTGTGTTGAAATCCGGATCCGCGCTGTTCGGGTCCTGCGGCGGGTAGCCCTGCAATTCCTGACCCTGATTGTTTACCAGAAAGCCATCGCGATTGACCTGGAATTCGCCCGCCCGGGAATACACCGTGCTGCCCTGGTCGTTCAGGGCGAAGAAGCCCTCGCCATTGATAGCCAGGTCCAGGCCGTTCTCGGTGAACTCGGTACGCCCCTGCGAGAACTGCTGGGTCACCGCCTGCAACCGTGTGCCGGAGCCGATCGCCGTCTGGCTGATGCCACCGAAGCTCTGGGCAAACACGTCGCCGAACTCGGCCCGCGAACGCTTGAAGCCTGTAGTCCCCGAGTTGGAGACGTTGTTGCCAGTGGTCTGCAGATCGGCCTGGGCCGCGTTGAGTCCGCTCAATCCGATATTGAAGGGCATGGTGTCTTTCCTCCTTGGGGTTCTTTTGTCGCAGGCGGGCGCTCAGCCGCCAATCCGCCGTACATCCGAAAAACTGATCTCGCCCAGGCCCTGCACGGTCAGTGCCAGCCCGGAGTCCTCATCGACCGCGACGCTGTCCACGCGGGCATCGAGGAAGGTATCCACGGCCTCGGACTCGGTCCCCGAACGCGCCGTAGCCTTGAACTCGTACACGCCCGGCGGGGCAAAGGTCCCGTCATCGCGCATGCCGTCCCAGCTGAACTCCTGCAGGCCACTGCCGGCGGCGCCGAGGTTCATGCGCCGGATGCGCTCGCCATTCGGGCTGTACACATCGACCTGCAGCTCTTCCGTGCTTTGCTCTAGATCCACCGCCCCGTTGACCATGCCGTCAGGTCCCAGCTCGCCGAACTCCACCGGCACCAGCACATCCTTGCCCACCAGTGACGCCGCCTGTAGCGTCTGGTTTTGCCCCATCGACTGCGCAAGTTGCTCGAACGACTTGGACAGCTCCTCGATCCCGGTCACGGTGGAGAACTGCGCCATCTGGCCGATGAACTCGCCGTTTTCCATCGGCTCCATCGGGTCCTGATTCTCCAGCTGAGTCGTCATCAGCTTGAGGAAGTCGGACTGGCCGAGGCGGTCCATCTCGCCTTCTTCCGGTTTCTGTTGCTGTCTCGAAAGGCCCAGGCGGTCCAGCATTTCGGGGGATATCTGTGTCATGACGGCTCCTCCAGGGAAACACTGATTAATGTACGCAAGCGCGCTCGAGTCGCTTTTGCGTGCGAACAAGGCGCGCTGACCGCCGTGCAGTCATTCTGCACAAGGGAGCCGCAACGCCGTGCGCGCGCCCATTTTCGTCAACAACGGGCGGGCGAGCCCCTGCTTTCAATTGTTTGTGGGGTTGGCACCCCAGGTACCCCGATCCTGCGGTGCGCCGCTTGCGGGTAAAACCACTACCCGCCGCATGGCGCGCCTCGTCTCGGAAAACCTGGGATACCAACGCGAGTGTGTACATTGATCAGTGCTTCCCTAGCCTTGGCCGATCTGCAACGTGCGCTGTAGCAGCTGACGCGAGGTCTCCATCACCTCGACGTTGGCCTCGTAGTTGCGTGAGGCGGACATCATGTTGGCCATCTCCTCCACCACGCTGATGGCGGGCCGAAAGATATAGCCCTCCTCGTTCGCCTGCGGGTGGTTGGGCTCGTAGTGGGCATGCGGCGCCGCCTCCGACTCGCTAACGCCGGCCACCCGCACTGCAGTGGCCGAGCCATTCGGATTGGCCTGGTCCATCACGCTCTGAAACAGCACCTGCTTGGCGCGGTAGGCCTCGTCCGCATTGGACGCCGCGGTGTTCGCGTTGGCCAGATTCGAGGACACGGTGTTCAGGCGCACCGACTGCGCCGACAGCGCCGAGGCAGAGGTATTGAACAGACTGAAGAGGTTGCTCACGACATCGATCTCCCGATCAGGCCGATCAGCGATCGCCCCGCAGGGCGTCACGGATGCCGGAGACCCGGCGGTTGAGGAATTCCAGACTGCTCTGGTACTGCACGGCGTTCTCGGCAAAGGCGGCCCGCTCCATCTGCGGGTCCACCGTGTTGCCATCCAGCGATGCCTGCGACGGAACGCGGTAAAGCGCCTCGGCCGGCCCGTTCGTGGCACCGGCGGTGGGATCGATATGCGCCGCCTGACTGCGCGCCATGGGCAAGGTAGTGCCGCCCCCGGATGCGGATTCGAGTACCGAGCGGAAATCGATGTCCCGCGCCTTGTAATTCGGTGTGTCCGCGTTGGCGATGTTGGACGCCAGCAACTCCATACGCTCTGCCCGCACGTTGACCGCCTGCGGCAGAATGCCCATCGCCTTGTCGAGAGAGAGACTCATGCCTTCCGTCCTGTCCGTCGTGACGGACCCTCGCTTGGAGAACGGGGACACAGCCATTGCGCCCCTTGCAGCGAAGGTGATGCAAACGCTATGCCATCACGGACGGGTCGCCCGAACGGGCCAGGAGGTTCCGGGGACGGCGACGCGGGGCTGAAGAAAGCCATCGCCCGCTTTGCACGGGCGCTCCGGGGATACCGCCCCGTGGCGGAACTACATCAGGATTTCAGCCGCAGGACCGATCCATACTCGGTGCGAACGGTTTCGAAGGCCTGGGTGTAGGGCCCGGCCGTCTCCGAAGCGCCAAGAAACAGATACCCGCCCGGATTCATCTGCCGGGCAATACCGTCAAGAACCTGTCGCTTGGTATCGCCCGAGAAATAGATGAGGACATTGCGGCAGAACACCAGATCGAACTTGCCCAGGGCCGCGTAGCTGTCGATCAGGTTGAGCTTCTGGAAGCGGCAGCGACGCTGGACCTCGGGGACCACCTTATGTCCGTCTGCCACGGTCTCGAAGAAGCGTTCGCGCCGGCTCTCGCTGAGGCCACGCACAATGCTCAGTCCGTCGTACACCGCCCGCCGGGCATCGTCCAGAATCTTTTCCGACAAGTCCGTCCCCAGGATGGAGACCGGCACCTTGCGACTCGGGCGCGACTCCTCCCACTCCGAGACGACCATGGAGATGCTGTAGGCCTCCTGGCCACTGGAACAGCCCGAAGACCAGATCTTGATGCTGGTGCCCGGCTCGGCCAGTTCCGGGAGCAGCACCTGGCGCAGGATGTCGAACGGAAAGCCGTCGCGAAACCAGGAGGTTTCGTTGGTGGTCATCGCGTCGATCACACGGGTGCGCAGCCGCGGGTTCGGCGCCTGCCGCATCGCGTGCAGGAGCTCCGGAACGCTTTTGAAGTCAAACTCGTCGAGGAGACGCGAGAGGCGGCTGGACACCAGGTATTGGCGACTGTCACCCAGCACCAGACCACAGCAGTCCTGCAGGAAGCGGGAAAACTCTTCGTAGTCGCGGGAATCGATCACCCGTTCATCCCCCAAGGAAACACCGATGAGTGTACACGCTCGCGCTCGAGTCGCTTTTGCGCGCGAACAAGGCGCCTCGACCGCCGTGCCGGCATCCTGCAAAAGGGGGCTGCAACGTCCTGCACACGCCCGCTTTGATCAACATCGGCCGGCCGGGCCCCATGGGTTTGGTACCTCAGGTTCCTCGATCCTGCGTTGCGCCACGTGCGGATAGCACCACTACTCACTGCACGCCGCGCCTGGGTTCGGAGAGCGTGGGGTACCAACGCGAGTGGGTACGGTCATCAGCGTTTCCCTAGCGCCGTCCAGCATGGTCCGGCATCCAGTGACGAATCCTTGACAGCGGCACCTACGCCGCAAAACCGGGACAACCCCCGTGATTCGGGCCCCAGTATACGGGGTCGCGCCCTCGTCACGACAGATACGGGTACGCGGCCTTGCACCGCCGTACCGCGCTTGCCGGGCGGCAAATCCGTTCCGCCCGGAAGTCATTCGCCCTGCCGATCCTCGCGCCCGGTCTGATCCAGCACCGCATTCGCCAGCTCGTCCGGGTTGAATTTCGACAGGAAGGCATCGGCGCCAGCGCGTTTGACCATGTCGGTATTGAACTCGCCGCTCAACGATGAATGCAGCAGCACCTTGAGATCCTTCAGCTCCGCATGGTCCCGGATGCGGGCCGTCAGGGTGTAGCCATCCATGCGCGGCATCTCGATATCGGAGATCACCAGCTCGATCTGGTCCCGCACCAGCCCTTCTGCCGCCTTCTGTTCCAGAAAGTCGAGTGCCTCCTGACCATCCTTGAAGACCTCGTACTCGAACCCGAGCCCGCGGATCGCACCCTCGATCTGCTTGCGGGCCACCACCGAGTCATCAACGATTACGACCTTGCGCCCGCCCTCCACCGTGGCATCCGCCCGGATGGACTCGGAGACCTCCGAAGGCAGCGGATTGACGATGGAGAGTACCCGCTCGACATCGATGATCTCGACCAGCTTGTTGTCGATCTCGGTGACCGCCACCAGGAAGGATTCACGCCCGGTCCCGCGCGGAGGCGACTTCACGTCCTGCCAGTTCACGTTCACAATTCGATCCACGGCCGACACCCAGAAACCCTGCACCGACCGGTTGAACTCGGTGACCACTACCTTCTGATCGCCGGTCTCCCCCGCGCCGACCCCTCCGCGCAGGCCCATTGCCCGGGCCAGGTCGATGATGGGCACAGTACCACCGCGCAGTGTCGCGACACCGCGTACCACGCTCATGGACCCCGGGATCTGGCGCAGCGGCGGCGACGGGATGACCTCGCGCACCTTGAACACGTTGATTCCGAACGTCTGGGCGCCCCCCAGATGGAACAGCAGCAACTCCATCCGGTTTTGGCCCACCAGCTGTGTCCGCTGGTTCACATCGTCAATGAATTGACTCATGGTGCTGCTCTCCTTGTCCCGCGGCCGCGTGCTGCGGGCAGGTTTCGAGGGCCAAGTGTGCACCGCGCAACCCCGGCCTGTCATTTGCATTGGCTTGAATGCGCCTGCTGGCGCCGCCTTGCTGGGATAACGGCGGCGGCGCCCGGGTCTTGAATCCCGCGCGTCTCACCGCTTGGCACCAAACCTGCATGGCCATTGATACGTGTTGCGACTGGCCGCCCCGCGGCCGGCGAATGACGCCGCCCCCAAAGGGCGAGGACCGAAACATGAACCAATCGCCAACGTGCATGCTCCGACCGGGCCCTCTCGGGCTGCTGTTGCTCATGGCATTGTTCCCGTTGTCGGCAACGGCGCTGGCAGAGATCCATCCGGTGGCGGAGATCCGCCAGGCGGCCGAGGAGTTCCTGCTGCAGGAACTGGACGCCGCGAACGCCGAAGAGATCAACATCGAAATCGGTCAGCTCGACGACCGTTTGCGCCTGGCCTACTGCAGCGACGGCCTGAAAGCACGCTTCCCTCCCGGCGGTCGTCGCGACGGAAACACTGCGGTCCACCTCCAGTGCGCCGGCCCCGTCACCTGGCAGCTGTATGTCCCCGCGACCGTGGAACGCTACGCCCAGGTACTGGTTGCCAGCCGTACCCTGCCGCGCCAGCACACGCTCACCAACGGCGACCTGCGCTTCCAGCGAATCGAGACGTCGCGTCACGCCGGCAGTTATCATGAGGACAAATCGGCCCTGGTCGGGCAGCAAACGCGGCGCAGCATGCGACCGGGCCAGATCATCGGCACCCAGCATGTGACCCAGCGGGAGATCGTCAGCCGTGGCCAGCGCGTGACGCTCCTGGCGGAAAACGGGTCCATCGCGATCCGAATGCAGGGCGAGGCCCTCGAGAACGGCACTCGGGGCGATCGCATCCGGGTGAAAAACACCTCCTCCGGACGGGTCGTGGAGGGCGAGATCCAGCCCTCCGGACATGTCCGGGTCTCCCTCTGAAAGCCGGTCTGTGACGCGTATTACACATTCGAATGCCGCGGCACTACAGTTTCAGACATTCCGGCCGTAAACAATTGCAGCACAGTTACAACGACAGGACGGCACAATGGATATCAAGGGCCTCAATTCGAACAACCTGCGCCCCGACAGCCAGAGTTCCACGGTCAAGGGCCGAGAGGACAACAACGGCGCAGCCAACCGCACTCAGGGTGCGGACAACACGCCGGCAACCGGCAACGACTCACTGACCCTGACCGGTGCGGCTCAGGCCATCAGCTCGGCGGCCGGCGCGAGCGACAGCGCGCCGTTCGACACCGCACGGGTGGCCGAGTTGCGCGAGGCGATTTCCAACGGCAACTATCCGGTGGACAACGAACAGCTGGCCGATCGCATGATCGACCTCGAACGCCTGCTGCGCTGACCACGGACAAACGACGGGACCCGACGCCATGAATGCCGACTCGCGCCATCGCTTGCTGCGCTCGCTGGAGGCCTCGATCCGGCTGGCCCACCAGCTGGAAGAGGCGCTGCTGCAGGAAACGCGCGCGGTCGAGGCGCGCACGCCCGAGACCCTGCAGGAAATCGTGACCACCAAGCAGGGGCTCCTCCAGGACCTCGAAACCGAGACGCATCAGCAACGGGAAATCGCCGAGACCGAGAACGAGTCATTTACGCCCGAGGGCATGGCCCGTCTCCTGTCGCGTCTGGACGATGGTGCCGTGCTCAAAGACCACTGGCTGGCCCTGCGCCACTCCATCGAACGCTGCAACACACTCAATCAGGGGAATGCGCGGCTGATTGATCGTGATCGCCAGCGCGTCGATCTGTCCATGCAGATCCTGCGGGGCGAAGAGGCCGGCCCGGCCGCGACCTACGACCCCTACGGCCGCACCCGTCCCAACAGCCGTGGCGGACGCCGTATCACGCAAGCCTGATGCAGCTTTTTCCCGCTGGTGCTGGCATTTCCCGCCACCGACCAGTACCTTGCGTCCTCACACTTCACTAACGCCACGGACGCATGGACGACACCGACTATACGGTCGACAAGCCGGACCGGATCGCCGGCATCCTCAAGGACCTCGACCACAAGCTCACCCTGGTGAGCGTCCGTCTCGATGTCGACGGACCGCTGTACACCTCGGCCCTGGTGCGGCTTGATCCCGGGGCCAGGGAACTCTTCCTTGACGAGCTGAACCCGCCCCGCGCGCACCAGCAGGTCACCGCCGGCATGTCGCTTCGCGTCTTCGCCGCCCTGCGCGGGGTCGCGGTGCGGTTTACTACCACGGTCGCACGAATCGAGCAGGAACAGGGCGGTGCCCTGTACGCCTGCCCTTATCCCGACACACTGCAGTACCTCCAGCGCCGGGAGACCTTCCGCGTCCATATCCCCATGGCCCAGCGCCCGCAGGTCGAGCTGCGCACCCCGTCCTGGAAGGATCCGGTGATTGGGGAACTGGTCGACCTGTCGGGACAGGGCATGTGCATCGAATTGCCGACCTCCACCCTCGACACACTCGAGATCGGCTCCACCCTGGCGTTCGCGAACCTGCTACTCCCCGATGTGAGCGAACGGCTTTCGGGTGACCTGCGTCTGGCCAACCGTCGGCGCAGCACGCGCGACGGCTACGAGTACGCCGGATTCGAAGTCGTCGGGATGACCCAGTGGCTGGAACGCCAGACCAACATCGCCCTGCTCCACTATCAACGCGAGGCGCGGCGACGTTCAATGGAATAGCCCCTGGTCCGGTCGGGCGAAGCTACGGACACGAAAAAGGCCGCTTTCAAGCGGCCTTTTTCGTTGATTGCTGTTTGGTCGGGACGGCAGGATTTGAACCTGCGACCCTCTGCACCCCATGCAGATGCGCTACCAGACTGCGCCACGCCCCGAAGCCGCGAACTATATCCGATTCCCCGCCTTCACGAAAGCACCCGTCACCACCTGTTCCCGTCACGACCGCTCTATCCATTGAGCTGGAACTTTGCCAAGCACGGGATTGATTTTTTCCCACAGAGGAAACCCGTTACGGGTGGCGAGAGAGTGAAGAAAGCCCAGTTCGGAAAGTCGCGAAGCCCAATGGATCCGAATCAGAAACCGCAGCATGCGATGAGCGTGGCGAATTGCCTCAACACAACGTCCTGCCGCCTTCCTGGACCGGAACCTCAGGCGCGCAACACCCGCAATACGGATTCAAGTTCGGAGATGGTGTCCTGGATGATTTGCTGGGCCTGATGCCGGTCCCCCTTCGCCTCGTCACCGGAGAGTTTCTGGCGCGCACCGTTGATGGTGTAGCCCTCCTCGTACAGCAGGGCCCGGATCTGGCGAATCAGGATGACATCCTGACGCTGATAATAGCGTCGATTGCCGCGCCGCTTGACTGGCGCGAGCATCGGAAACTCCTGTTCCCAGTAACGCAGCACATGCGGCTTGACCTGGCATAGCTCCGCCACCTCGCCGATGGTGAAGTAGCGCTTGCCCGGGATCGCGGGCAGTTCCTGGTGGTTACTCGCCTCCAGCATAGCTCTCTACCCGTTCGCGCAATTTTTGTCCCGGGCGGAAAGTGACCACGCGGCGCGCCGAAACCGGAATCTCCTCGCCCGTCTTGGGATTCCGCCCCGGCCGTTGATTCTTGTCGCGGAGGATGAAGTTGCCGAAACCGGAAAGCTTCACGCCCTCGCCCGACTCCAGCGACTGGCGCATCTCCTCGAAGAACATCTCGACGAATTCCTTGGCCTCGCGCTTGTTGAGACCCAGTTCCTCGTTTAGCACGGCGGCGAGATCCGCCTTGGTTACAGCTGCCATCGGCTATTGTCTCAGGGTTGCGTTGAACCGGGCCCGGAGATGCTGCACCACCGCATCGGTGACACCAGCAACGTCCTGTTCACCTAGGGTGCGATCAAAAGCCCGTAAAATCAAGCCCAAAGCGAGGCTCTTTTCGTCCGGATTCAAGCCCTTGCCCTGGTAGACGTCGAACAGGCGAACGTCCTGAACAAGCTCCAGGTCCATTTCATCGATGGCCGCCAGAACGTCACCCGCCGCCACCGACTCGGACACCACAAGCGCCAGGTCCCGGCGAATCGACGGATACGACGACAACGGCGCGAATTGCGCCACCGGCGCGCGCACCACAGCCACCGCATCCAGATCGAACAGGTAAACGGGGTCCACGTCGAAACGCTCGCACAACGAGGGATGCAAACGGCCAACCCAGCCGATCGCCTCACCATCCACCAGGACCCGCGCCGACTGGCCATCATGCAGCGCCGGGTGACGCTCGGCGCGAAAGCCGAGTCGCCCGCCCACGCGTTCGCACAGGCCCTCCACGACCCCCTTGGCATCGAAGAAATCCAGCTCGCGCGCCGCACCCTGCCAGAATTCCGGGTGCGCCCGTCCGCCGAGCAGGCCTCCCAGCCGCCCCTCCTGCCGCAGCCCCGAGGCATCGGGCACAAAGCGCAGGCCATGCTCGAACAGGCGAAAATCCGATTGCTGACGCGCCTGATTGTAGGCCGCGGTGGTTACCAGCCCCGGCCATAGGCCCGGGCGCATTACCGCAAGATCCGCAGAAATCGGATTGGCCAGCGCCAGCGGTTCGACGTCGGGATAAAAGGCCTGGGCCGCCTCGCGCGCGACAAAACTGAAGCTAATGATCTCGTGGAAGCCCTGACGGGCAAGGCCGCTACGCAACGACCGCAGCCCCGCATCCGGGGTCGCGGGCGCCGCCGGCTCCGGGAGCGTCTGCGGCAGGGCATCGTAGCCGTGCACCCGCGCGAGCTCCTCGATCAGGTCCTCCTCGCGCTCGAGATCGAAGCGTGCACGCGGCGCATGCACCAACCAGCCCCCGTCGGTGGTCGCCACCAGACAGTCGAGTGCGCGCAGGATCCGCTCCACCTCGAATGGCTCCAGAGTCACTCCGAGCAGGCGCTGAATACGACCCGGACGCAGAGTGATGGCGGACTCGCCGTGCGAGGTCGGTGTCTCGCCCACCTGCTCCACCGGGCCGCACTGTCCGCCGCAGATCTCCAGCAGCAACTGGGTCGCGCGCTCCATGGCCTGCGACACAAGGGTGGGATCGACGCCCCGTTCGAAGCGGTGAGAGGCGTCGGTGTGCAGACCATGGGCACGCGCCCGGCCGGCCAGTGCCCGCGGCGTGAAATGTGCGCACTCGAGGATCACCCGGGTGGTGGCATCATCGACCGCACTCGCGGCACCCCCCATCACGCCGGCGAGCGCCAGCGGGCCCTCGGCACTGGCGATGACCACATCCTGCGGAGAAAGCTTCACCGTATGGTCACCCCCGAGCAGGGTCAGGGACTCCCCTTCCGCGGCCCGGCGCACCACGATCGGGTCGCCGGTGCGTTCGGCATCGAACGCGTGCAGGGGCTGACCCAACTCCAGCATGACGTAGTTGGTCACGTCCACGATGGCACTGAGCGGCCGCACACCGGCGCGACGCAGCCGTTCCGTCATCCACAACGGCGTCGTGGCCTGCGCATCCAGCCCTTCAAGGACCCGGGCTGCATACAGCGGACAGGCCTCCAGGTCGCGCACATCCACACCCACCCGGGCCGGGCTGGCCACCCCCGCGACCGACGCCACAGGCGCCTGCAGCGGGCGGTCCAGTAACGCCGAGCATTCCCGCGCAATGCCGCGCATCCCGAGGCAATCCGCCCGGTTCGGGGTCAGGTCCACTTCCAGAATGGTGTCGTCCAGCCCCAGCGCCTCGCGCAGATCCTGTCCGGCCTCCAGGGTCGCCGGCAACGCCAGCAGTCCCGCGGCGTCCTCGGAGAGTCCCAGCTCGCGCGCCGAGCAGAGCATGCCTTCGGAGGCCACCCCGCGCAGCCTGGATCGCTTGATCCGAAAATCGCCCGGCAGGACCGCGCCAATCACGGCCACCGGGGCACGCATCCCCTCGTGGACATTGGGCGCGCCGCAGACGATCGTCAGCGGCTCCGCCTCGCCCGCCTCCACCTGGCACACGCGCAGACGGTCGGCATCCGGATGCGGCTCCACCGACAGCACATGGCCTACCCGGACCCCAATGAAGTCCGGGGCCGCGGGTTCCACGGCATCCAGCTCCAGGCCCGCCATCGTCAGGCGATGACCCAGCTCCAAAGGAGTCTCGTCAATCTGCAGCCATTCCTGCAGCCATTGCACACTGATACGCATTAGCCTGTCTGCCCGAATTGCCCGATGAAGCGGATATCGTTGTCAAAGAACAGCCGGAGATCCTTCACCCCGTGGCGCAGCATCGCCATGCGCTCGACCCCGAGACCAAACGCGAACCCGGTGTACTGCTCGGAATCAATTCCGACGTGGCCGAGCACGTTCGGGTGCACCATCCCGCATCCCATGACCTCCAGCCAGCCGGTGTGGCTGCAGACCCGGCAGCCTTCGCCGCCGCAGTGCACGCACTGGATATCCACCTCCGCCGAAGGCTCGGTGAAGGGGAAGTAGGACGGCCGGAAGCGCGTGGCGAGATCGTCACGATCGAAGAAGGCCTGGAGGAACGCACTCAGCACTCCGCGCAGATTCGCGAACGTGATGTCGGTATCCACGCAGAGCCCTTCCACCTGGTGGAACATCGGGCTGTGAGTCAGATCGGAGTCGCAGCGATACACGCGCCCCGGCGCGATCACCCGCAGCGGCGGCGGTTGCTGTTCCATCGTGCGGATCTGGACCGGCGAGGTATGGGTGCGCAGCACGCGATGGGCATCGAAATAGAAGGTGTCGTGCATCGCGCGCGCGGGATGATGCTCGGGGATGTTCAGGGCCTCGAAGTTGTGAAAGTCGTCCTCGACCTCCGGGCCCTGGGCGACGCGGAACCCCAGACCCGCAAAGAAGTCCTCGATCCGTTCCAGGGTCTGGGTAATTGGGTGAAGCGCCCCATCCGGAACAGGTCGCCCCGGTAACGTCACGTCGACCTGCTCGCCCGCCAGCTGTTCCGCCAGTGCGCTCTGCGCCAGTGCCTCCTTGCGCGCCTCGATCAGGCCGGCCACCTCGGTCTTGGCCTCGTTCACTTTCTGCCCGGCTGCCGGCCGGTCCTCCGCCGGCAGCTTGCCCAGCTCCTTGAGCTGGGCCGTGAGCACGCCCTTCTTGCCAAGATAGCGCACCCGGACCTCGTCCAGCGCCTTCAGGTCCGTGGCGCCTTCGACGCGCTCGCGCGCCTCGGCGACCAGCTGTTGCAGTTGTTCCACGTCTTCCCCCGCCTGGTACGGGCCTCCCCGGCCCCTGTTCGCCTGCCAGGCAGCAGCCCGCGCTTGGGGGGACCGCTGCCTTGCCGGCGCCTCGTTTCGTGTTCCCGAAACAGAAAAGGGAGGGCATTGACCCTCCCTTCTCGGGACCCGCCGACAACCGTCGACGGGCAGTCCTTCATGCCCTGCGGCTCAGGCCGGCAGCGCAGCCTTGGCCTTCTCCGCGATCTTGCCGAATGCGGTCAGGTCGTGCACGGCCAGATCGGCCAGGGTCTTGCGGTCGATCTCGATCTCGGCCTTGTTCAGACCGTTCATCAAACGGCTGTAGGAGAGATCGAACTGACGGGCCGCCGCATTGATGCGGACGATCCACAGCGACCGGAACTGACGCTTCTTCTGGCGACGGTCACGGTAGGCATACTGACCGGCCTTGATAACGGCCTGGTTGGCAACACGGAAGACGTTCTTCCGGGCGCCGTAATAGCCCTTGGCTTGCTTCAAGACTTTCTTGTGGCGGGCGTGAGCGGTTACACCGCGCTTGACTCGTGGCATGTCTCGATTCCTCGGTCAGTTCAACGGTACGGCAGCAGCTTGCGCACGGCCGGGGCATCCGACTCGTGCACCATCGCCGGACTGCGCAGGTGACGCTTACGCTTGGTAGGCTTCTTGGTCAGGATGTGGCTACGGTGCGACTGAAACCGCTTGAACTTCCCCGACCCGGTACGGGTGAAGCGCTTGGCCGCACCCCGATTGGTCTTGATCTTTGGCATTGCTCTCTCCGGCATTTTGGGCCGTACCCGCTACGGGCCGACCGTTTATGGGAGGATCGGCAGGTATGCGGAGACCTGCGCAATCCTTGTTGTCTGACCGGGCTACTTCTTCTTGCCGGTCAGCACCATGATCATCTGGCGCCCTTCCATCTTCGGGCGTTGTTCCACGACCGCGATATCGGCCATGTCCTGCTCGATCTTGTCGAGCAGCTCGCCGCCCAGCTCCTGGTGGCGCATCTCGCGCCCGCGGAAGCGGATGGTCACCTTGCCCTTGTCACCGGCCTCGATGAAGCGGCGCAGGTTGCGAAGCTTGACCTGGTAGTCGCCCTCGTCCGTGCCCGGACGGAACTTCACTTCCTTGATCTGGATCTGTTTCTGCTTTTTCTTGGCTTCCTGCGCCTTCTTCGCCTGTTCGAACTTGAACTTGCCGTAGTCCATGATCCGGGCCACGGGTGGCTCGGCATTCGGCGAGATCTCGACCAGGTCGAGACCCGCTTCCTGGGCCATTTCCAAGGCCTCTGCAGTGCTGCAGACACCGCGATTCTCGCCTTCGGCATCGATCAGCCGGATTTGCGGACAGTTGATCTGATCGTTCAGGCGGACCGTTTTTGCTGCGCTAATAGCCTTCTCTCCAGTTCAAGGTTCAGTGTTGGCGAATGGCAACCTCCTCCCGGAGGCGCTCGCCGAAGGCCTCGAGGCTCATGACCCCGAGGTCTTCCCCGCTTCGCGTACGCACCGCGACCTGCCCGTTTTCCATTTCCTTGTCGCCAAGGACCAGCAGGTACGGCACGCGCTTGAGCGTGTGCTCGCGAATCTTAAAGCCGATCTTCTCGTTTCTCAAGTCGGACTCGACCCGGAAACCCTTGTCCCGCAGCGTCTTCGTGAGCTCGCGGGCGTAGTCGTCCTGGCGTTCGGTGATCGTCAGCACCTCAGCCTGAACCGGGGCCAGCCAGGTCGGGAAGTGACCGGCGTAGTGCTCGATCAGCACACCGAAGAAGCGCTCCACCGATCCCAGCAGGGCGCGGTGGATCATGATCGGGCGTCGCCGCTCGTTGTCCTCGGCGACGTATTCCATGTCGAAACGCTCGGGCAGGTTGAAGTCCAGCTGCACCGTGGAACACTGCCATTCACGGCCGATCGCATCATGGATCTTGATGTCGATCTTCGGCCCGTAGAAGGCGCCTCCACCCTCGTCCACCGAGTATTCCAGCCCCTTCTTCTCGATCGCCGAACGCAGCGAGGCGGTCGCATGCTCCCAGATCGCGTCGGAGCCAACCGCATCCTCGGGCCTGGTCGAGAGGTTCACGTCGAACTTCTCGAAGCCAAAGGTCTGCAGGACCTCGAGGGTCAGGTCGATCACACCCATGACCTCGGCCTCGATCTGATCCTCGCGACAGAAGATATGGGCATCGTCCTGGGTGAAGCCGCGCACCCGCATCAGCCCGTGCAGCGCCCCGGACATCTCGCGCCGGTACACCGTACCCATCTCCGCCCAGCGCAGGGGCAGGTCGCGGTAGGAATGCAGCCGGTCCTTGTACATCAGCACATGGAACGGGCAGTTCATCGGCTTGAGCTGGAAGGATTGGTGCTCGTCCTCCATCGGCTCGTACATGGATTCCGCGTAGAAATCCGCGTGGCCGGAAGTCTTCCACAGTTCCAGGTTCGCGATATGCGGCGAGACCACGAAATCGTAGCCGGCCTTTTCATGCATGTCGTACCAGTATTTTTCGATCTCGCGGCGGATACGCGCGCCCTTCGGGTGCCAGAACACCAGGCCACCACCGGCCTCGTCCTGGATCGAGAACAGGTCCAGCTCCTGGCCGATCTTGCGGTGATCGCGGCGCTCGGCCTCCTTCAGGCGGTCCAGGTGTTCCTTCAGCTGGTCCTTGTTCGGCCAGGCGGTGCCGTAGATGCGCTGCAGCATCTCGTTGTCGGAGTCGCCGCGCCAGTAGGCTCCGGCCACCTTGGTCAGCTTGAAGGCCTTCAGCTTGCCGGTGGACGGGATGTGCGGGCCCCGGCAGAGATCGACAAAATCGCCCTGCTTGTACAGCGAGATGTTCTCGCCCTGCGGGATGCTCGCGATGATCTCGGCCTTGTACTCCTCGCCCATGTCGCGGAAATACTGGACCGCCTCGTCGCGGTCCATCAGCGAGCGTTCCACCGGCAGGTCCTGCTTCGCCAGCTCCTTCATGCGCTTCTCGATCTTCTCCAGATCCTCCGGCGTGAATCCGCGGTCATAGGCGAAGTCGTAATAGAAGCCGTTCTCGATGGTCGGGCCGATGGTCACCTGCGCGTCGGGAAAGAGCTGCTTGACCGCCTGTGCCATCAGGTGCGCCGTCGAATGCCGGATGATCTCCACCCCCTCGGGGTCCCGGTCGGTCACGATCGCGACCTCCGCGTCGTCGTCGATCTCGTGGCGGGCATCGACCAACTGTCCGTTCACCTTGCCGGCCAGGGTGGCCTTGGCAAGGCCCGGACCGATGTCCTTCGCCACGTCCAGCACGGTGACCGGGTGATCGAACTCGCGGCGGCTGCCGTCGGGGAGGGTGACTGCGGGCATTGCGAGGCTCCTTCGCCGACCCATACGCGGGGTCGAACGTCGCTTGTAAGAGTGGGGGTCGCCACAAATGACAACGCCGCGAAGCCTATCACAGGCGTTGCGGCGTCGGCAGTTTTCCCGGCCGCAGGCCGGGATTCCGGAGGCTACATATTGCCTTCGATGAACAGGTAGGTCCGGTTCACGTTCGGACGGTGCCAGTCATCGTAGTGGCGCAGATGCTTGAACTGTTCCAGATCCTCCAGGCGATCGACGACCTCGCTAAGCGATTCCCAGTCCTCGATACCTGCCGTCACCTCGCGCACGAGGAGCTCCAGGTAATCGCCGGTGTCCTCGCGCGCCTCGGCCATGTCGGTCGCGCGGCCGTGCCCCGGCACGACGATCTCCGGATCGATGGATTCCAGGTGCCGGAAGGCCTCCAGGTTTTCCACCGGGTTGCTGAAGGGATGGATGCCCAGCATGCGCTCGGTATAGACGATGTCACCGGTAAAGACGACGTCCTCGCCCGGAAGGTGGACCATGATGTCGCCCGGGAAGTGGGCATCCCCGGCATAGATCAGTTCGAAGTCCACACCGCCAACGGACAGGGTGTATTCATCGGCATCGATGGGCTCCGGTGCCGGAACAGGCTCGGTACCCTCCATTGCCTCTTCACCCACGGAGTTGGCCAGCGATGCGATCTGATCCTCGCCACGTTCGGCCTGGGTGCTCGCGGTCCGCTGCAGCGCAACCAGCTCCGCCCCATGCTCCTGGAAGTAGCCGTTGCCCAGCCAGCGGTGATCCTGGCTGCCCACCGAGATCACGTGCGTGATCGGCTTGTCGGTCACCTCGGCAATCGCCTCCTCCATGCGCTGGGCGACCTTGTAGCTCGGCCCCGAATCGATCAGCACCACGCCTTCGTCCGTCACCACGAAGCCGGTATTGTTGGTGAAACCCAGATTGTTCGGCGTCCGGTTCTCGAGCGAGCCGTAAAAGTAATGGACCCGGTCGGTCAGCTGAATCGGCTCCAGCACCTTCTCGATCGGACGATCAAGCGGCTCTTCCTCCGCCTGGGCGGCCATGCCGAGCCCCATCAGGCCCAGTGCGAGAAACGCCGCCTGACCCTGGCGCAACAGAACATTCAATGTCATGGAAAACTCCTTGTGAGACCTTCGCCCCGGGTCCGCCAGCCAACACGGCGCAATGACGAGTTGATCGATTTGCGCTTCAGACTGTAACCGGCGGCACTCGTTCCCGAGCCTCGGGCCAACGGGTACCCTGT
>NZ_JAWLFK010000013.1:1547-27640 GCF_041685615.1 Thioalkalivibrio sp. | reverse complement strand
CCGCCAGCCAACACGGCGCAATGACGAGTTGATCGATTTGCGCTTCAGACTGTAACCGGCGGCACTCGTTCCCGAGCCTCGGGCCAACGGGTACCCTGTCTATTATATACGCATTCGCAGATATTGAAGCCCGCTCAACGCGATACCGGCCGCCGACCCCGCGCGAACCGATAACGCATGGCGCTCACTCCCCAGCGGGCCACAAGGGGAAACAAGCCCGTAGCGACAAGGGACAGGATCAGCACCGGCGAGAGAATCCCGTCGATCCCCTGCAACTGTCCCAGCTGCGTGCCCGCATTCGCGAACACGGCCGTGGCCGGCAGCATCCCCAGGAGCGATACCCAGAAATAGGTCCAGGTCCGGATCGGCAACAGCCCTATCCCGGCATTCACCAGCAGGAACGGGAACACCGGAATCATCCGGAGCGCGAAGAGATAGAACACGCCCTCGCGACCGAACCCCTGCTCGATCCGCCCCAGCTGCCGCCCGTAGCGTCGCTGAACGGCGTCACGCGCCAGCGCCCGGGCCACCAGGAAGGTCAGCGTTGCACCCAGCGTGGAGGCCAGAGAAGACAGCAAGGTCCCCCAGACCACGCCGAACAGGGCGCCGCCCGCCAGGGTCATCACCACGATCCCCGGCACGGAAAACGCAGCCACCACCGCGTACAGCAGAAAGAACAGCGCGGCGGTGATCAATGGCCGTGCCTGCCGCCACTCCTCCAGCTGCTCGCGGGTGGCCATCAAGCGTTCCACGTCCAGCCCCGGCCCCACTCCCGCCAGCAGCCAGGTGCCAATGAGACCTGCCAGCGCCAGCAACAGCCCCCAGTAATAGCGGTTCAATCACATCTCCCCCCACGGGACTCGGGCCGGAACCATGCGCGGCAAACCCGTACACTGCAAGCATGCATGCACATCCGTACGACGAACTGAAACCCGGTGCCATCCTCGACGCAGTGGAAACGACCGGTCTGCGCTGCGACGGGCGCCTGCTGGCCCTCAACAGCTATGAGAACCGCGTCTATCAGGTCGGCATCGAGGACACCACACCGGTCATCGCCAAGTTCTACCGCCCACAACGCTGGACCCCCGCTGCCATCCACGAGGAACACGCCTTTAGCCAGGAACTTGCAAGCCGCGAGGTCCCGGTGGTCGCCCCTCTGGCCGATCCTGAAGGCGAAACCCTGCACGACCACGCTGGGTTCATGTTCGCCGTCTACCCGCGCTGCGGCGGCCGCGCACCGGATCTGGAACAGCGCGACACCCTCGTCCGTATCGGCCGCTTCATCGCGCGCATCCACGAGGTCGGACGAGCCCACCGCTTTCACCAGCGCCCGGTACTCGATCCCGTCCCGCGCGGGGAGGAGGCACGCGAGGCCGTGCTCGCGTCCGGCTTTCTCCCCCTGGAGCTGGAATCCGTGTACCGCGATCTCAGCGCCGACCTGCTGGAGCGGATCCAGCGTGACCTCGACACGATCGGGCCGGTCCCGCAACTGCGCCTGCACGGCGACACCCACCCCGGCAACATCCTGTGGACCGACGACGGGCCGCACTTTGTCGACCTGGACGATGCCTGTACGGGCCCCGCCATGCAGGACCTGTGGATGTTCCTGTCCGGGGACCCGCCCGAGATGGCGTGGCAGATGCAGGCCCTGCTGGAGGGCTACGAGACCTTCATACCGCTGGATCGCCGCCAGCTCGGCTTGATCGCCCCGCTGCGCACCCTGCGCATCTTGCGCCACGCCGCCTGGCTGGCCCGGCGCGCCGACGACCCGGCCTTTGTCGACGGCTTCCCGATCTTCTACACGTCGCGCTTTTGGGAAGATCACATCCTCACCCTGCGCGAGCAGGCCGCCGCTCTCGACGAACCTGCCCTCGAGCTGGGTTACTGAGTCCCGGGACACCGGCCCGGCCTCACCGCAGGTTCCGGATTAACTGCAGCACCGAGTCGCGTGTGTTGTCGAGGGCGGCCAGCAGGGCCTCCTCGGCCTCGCGGGCGGATTCGTCCCCGGCATTCAGATGCTGCGCATGCTGAGACCAGGTGGAGTGGAGATGGGCGCCGTGCGCCGGCAACGGGTCCGGCAATACCGAGGTCAGATCCCGCACGCTGGCCACCCGGCCCCAGCCCCGTATCCAGGTCTCAGCATCCCCGACTTCATCCGTCGGGGTGGTTTCCACCGGGTGAAAATACCGTCGGTACAGCACCACCTGCTGGAGATCGTTGATCTCGCGCGTCAGCTCGAAGGACGCCTGACGCCAGTTGCGGTGCAATTCCGACGTCTCGTTGCGCCAGGTGTTGTAGCCCAGGGACGAGAGTGCAATCAGCAACGAGATAATGGCGACGCTGTGACGGCGCAACTGCGCCCGAATCCGGTGGCGTCGGGGCACCCGACGGACATCGTTCCGGGGCATTCGACGTCTCGCCCCGGAACGAATCGTCTCGAACCATCGATTCAGCATGCCTCGCATCGGCTACCGCTCCACTGAAACCGCTACTGCCTGCTTCAGTAACTAGCGGCTGCCGTGGAAATTTCCCATGCCCCGGCGTCCGGGTCTGCGACGTGCGCGTCCAGCCCCTCCGCATCAGGCGGATGCGCGGTCAGTCCGGGTCCCCACGATGGCGCCCAGTCCGCGGTAGTGCTCCAGCAACTGGCGCCCACTGGCCACCAGTTCGTCCGAGAGTTCCAGCCCGAAATCGTCGGCCACCCGGCGGATCTGTTCGTCACCCGTCGCCGGTGTCTCGATCACCCGCCACAGCAGCCGGGCGCCGAGCGGGTTCAGCTCGGCAAACCGCACCCGCTCCTCCCCGGTGCGGTAGGCCAGCAAGTAGGTGGGCACCTCTCCCGGTTGATCGGGCTGGAAATCGGCCCCGATCCGATGCACCGGGTACTCGTAGGCCAGCAGCCGCGCGGCCTCGGAAAACACCGGCGCCTGCACCATCAGGTCGCCATCCGGCTCGACATCCGGAGGCGGCGTGGCATCCGCATAGACCAGTTCCGTCTCCACCCGCTCGTAGTGGGCCAGCTCGGCGAGGAAAGGCAGATCGCCCGGCTGTGCCGAGCGTTCTTCCGCGAGGTAGCGCACGAATTCCGCGGCCAGTTGCGGAAAGTACGGCGTCTCGCTGCCATGATCGCGATAGAAATCGCGCACCAACTGTTCCCAGGCGGCCACCTCCAGCAGCGTCCGCAGGACCGGGAAACCCTTCGCCAGAAGGTTCGCCACATTGTTGAAGAACAGCCGGCGGTAGATCGCCAGGCGACGGCCCTCGATCCCCTCCGGGGCCGGATAGCGCGCCGGGTCACGCAGGTGACGTGCAAAGGCCTCCTGCACCTGCTGGAAATCCGCGTCAGGCATGCAGAAACTGCTCTTCCTGCCCGGCCCGTGCCCGCAGCTGCAGATCCCGGATCCGGTCGGTCTCCGCCAGCAGTTCCTCCAGCGGTGGAAAGTTGAAGTCGCGCTCGAGCAGGGTCGGCACCGGCCCGATGCGCGCATAGGTTTCATCCAGAAGCGTCCAGACATCCGGGCAGATCGGCTGGCCATGGGTGTCCACCCGCAGATCCGGGGCCTCCTCCTCGTGTCCGGCGATGTGCAGGTAGCGAACTCGCTCCAGCGGCATCGCATCCAGGAACGCGGTCGGTTCGTAGCCGTGATTGATGCTGTTGACAACGATGTTGTTCACGTCGAGCAGGAGATCGCAGTCGGCCTCCTCCAGCACCGTCCGCACGAACGTGATCTCGTCGAGTTCCGCCCCGATCGGGGCGTAATAGGAGACATTTTCCAGCGCTATCCGACGCCCGAGGATGTCCTGCACCTGGCGCACGCGATCGGCAACGTAGCGCACTGCCTCCTCGGTAAACGGGATCGGCATCAGGTCGTACAGATGCCCCTGGCCATCGCCACAGGCGGAGAGATGCTCGCTGTAATCCTCGATCCCGTGGGTATCCAGGAAGGCACGCAGGTCCTGCAGGAAGGTCTTGTCCAGCGGGCGCGGCCCGCCGATGTCGAGAGACAGCCCATGGCATACAAAGGGCTGAGCCTCGGTGTATTCGCGAAAGATACGCCCCAGGCGTCCACCCAGGTGCATCCAGTTCTCCGGCGCCGCCTCGAAGAACCCCAGGCGTTCCGTCGCCTCCGGGGCCTCGGCCAGCGGGCCCAGCAGGGCCCGCCGCAAACCGAGCCCGGCGCCGCTCACGCGGGCCGGGTTGGCGGGATGGGCGACCCTAGCCGCCACAGGTCCCCTCGCCACAGGCGCCTTCGGAATCCTTGTCATCATCCTTGTCGTCGTCGCCGTCCGAGCCACCGTCACTGCCTTCGCCACAGCTGCCTTCGCTGTCCTTGGTATCACTCGCGTCACTACCCGTGCCTTCGCCACAGGAGCCCTCGGCCAGCATTAGCGGCGACTGGTCACCCTGCTGATAGCCGTGGTTCAGGTCGGCCGATGCGAACACCGGGCTGGTGGACATGGCCATGCCGATCGCCGCAGTGCCGACGGCACCGGCCAGGGTCTTGGTGGAAAACAGATCGTTTTTCATGATGTTACTCCTCGTATTGCGATTATGGACACTTCGGTCCGTTCAGTTATGGCTGCTCGCGCAGCTCTTGGTATCATCCCCTGCTCATCATCCTCCGACGGATGTAATAGTCGATACTGACATAGCGCCCCGCTCCCCAGAAGAAGAGCACCAGCAGCATCACAAAAAAGGTCACGGCCATCTCGATACCGTTGTTCACGATTGCAAAGTTTCCGGTCTCGGTCAGCCAGTCGTAGTTGCCATGCTCCTGCAAAATGGATTTGGCGCGATCCAGCCGCATCTGCGCCTCCTCGATCCCCGAGCAGTTGAACAGGCACATCATCGGATCCGAGATCCGCTGCCATCCGTGTTCCAGATGCACGGTCAGGGCCGCCACCACCATCGTGATCATCAGCGGGATCGAGAACCAGCGCGCCGCCAGACCGAGCAGCAACGCGATCGCTCCCAGGACCTCGGCATACGCTGACAGCATCACCATCAGATAGGGGAAGGGCATGCCCAGCCCCCAGTCCGCGTTGCCGTACCACATCACCACATTCTCTTTCGGCAGGATCCCGTTCAGCTTGTTGGTCCCCGCCAACCAGAACACCGGGGCAAGGTAGAGTCGCAACAGCAGGGGCGCCAGGAAGTCCGCGCCACGCGTCCAGTCCAGCCATCCCTGCACCCGTACTGCCAATGCCCCGATCATGCCCATCCTCCTGATCTCCGTTCCGTCTTCTACTGGTAAGAAGCCTAGACCGTTGGAGGCTGTGGTACGCGGGGTGGGCCGCCGGCATTTATGTCTGATCGTACGAAGACCATACCCAGATGCACATGAAGCCCGTCAAACGAGCGCTAGGGAAACACTGATCCACGTACACGTTCGCGTTGGTACCCCAGGTTTTCCGAGACAAGGCGCGGCCCGCAGCCGGTAGTGGTTCTACTGGCAAGGGGTGCAACGCAAGATCGGGGAACCTGGGGCATCAACCCCACAAGCCATTGAAAGGTGGGGCTCGGCCGATTTTGCGCGCGCACGGCGTTGCGGCTCCCTTGTGCAGAGTGACTGCACGGCAGTCACCGCGCCTTGTTCGCACACAAAATCGACTCGAGCGCGAACGTGTACATGGATCAGTGTTTCCCTAGAAGGTTTAAGGTAAGCAACAACCAGTCACCGACGAAAGGATGGCCCGATGGACATCAGCCCCCGCGAAGACGTGCTGTCGACGGTTCTGGCCGCCTACAACCTCCGCGCCCGGATCGACACCAACCCGCGTCTGTGCGGGGAGTGGCAGCTCAGCACGGCGGGCTCGGGGAATGCCAGCTTCCACCTGGTGGGGGAAGGCGGATGTTATCTGCACATGGAGGACCTGGCCCCCGTCTGGATGGAGGCCGGTGATCTTCTCCTCCTGCCGCATGACGACTGGCACCTGATGTCCAGCCGCAACACCGTACCGGACCGCGACAACCACCTGACGCTGGTGGAAGGCGCGGATCCACCCGATATCCCGGTCACCCAGCTCCTGTGCGGCCACTTCGAATTCAATTCCGGCCGGCGCAACCCCATCCTGGCCGCGCTCCCCGACCACATCATCATCCGCCGCCGCGAATCCGGCGGCCGGCTGTCACACCTGGCGGACCTGATGAACATCGAACTCGCGGAGCGCTCGTCGGGCTACCGGCCGGTGCTGGACCGCCTGGCCGACACCCTTTTCGTGATGGCCGTGCGCCACCACATCTGCTCGCAACGCGAACACTCGGGGGGTTCGCTGATCGCCGCCCTGGCCGACGACCGCATCCGCCGGGCACTGGATGCCCTGCACGCCCACCCGGAAGCGGCCTGGACCCTGGAGGGGCTGGCCAGCGAGGCGGCCATGTCACGCAGCAGCTTTGCCGAACGTTTCCACGCCCTGGTCGGCCAGACCCCGATCGACTACCTGACCCAGTGGCGGATGGTCCTGGCGGAACGCCTGCTGCGCGACGGCCGGGAGTCGGTGGCGGGCGTGATGGACACCGTGGGCTATACCTCGGAGGCGGCCTTTCGCAAGGCCTTCAAACGCGTACACGGATTCGGGCCGGGGCGCATCCGGCAGCTACTGCGTCGGCTCAGTGCCGGCCCCGCTTGACTGCCGAAAAGGGGCTTCAGAAGGTGTTGGCGACGCTGGCCACGCCCGGGGCACGCGACCGGACCAGGCGCTCGACCACGTTCTTGAGATCCAGCGTGGAGCGCGGACAGCCCACACAGGCCCCCTTGAGCCGCACCCGCACGGTGCGCCCGTCCAGCTCCACGAACTCGATGTCGCCGCCGTCCTGCATCAGGATGCGCCGTGCCTCTTCGATGGCGGCGCGCACCGCGTCCTCGTCGATCGGGCCATCGGCCGGCACGTCGGCCGCCTCGCGTTGCGCATGGGTCTGGGCCCGGTCCAGGCGCAGCGCGAGCTCCGGATCAAGCTCCTCGATCGCGTCGAGCTCCTCTTCGCTGTAGACGTGATCGGGCTCGTCACTCAGCAGATGCGACACGTCCACCATCACCTGCGCATTGTCGGGTCCAGCCATGTTCGGGCCTCCGGGTACTCGGCTTTTCGCCAGTATAGCAACGCCCCGCTTCACCCCCGCGCGAAGCCGCACCCGCCAGCCGGGATCCACCACCTCGCGCGCGGGCGACCAGCGCACCCGCACGCGCAGCCGGCGCAGGTCCTCCGGATGCATGCGCCCCGCGTGCAACCACAGGCGCGACACGCGACCCGTTGCGGGCACCCGAACGACAAGGATGACGACCCGACGCAACACCCGTGTGTCGGGCAGCACCTCCACCCAGTCCACCCGTTCCTGGCGCAGCCCCTCGGCCGTGGCCAGCCAGGTCGCACCCTCGGGCGTCTGCCCCAGCCAGTCCCAGGCTGGCGGTTGCGAGCGCCATTGCCACCACCAGCCGGCCACGACCAGTCCGAAGACCGGGGCCAGCGCCCACAACGGGCTGTACACCAGCACATAGCCGGCCACAGCCCAGAGCAGGAGGACCTGGCCCGCGAGCACGAGCCGGGGGAGGACCGGGTCAGGCCGGAGCCGCAGCCTGAGTGGCGGCGCGGATCGCCGGGACAAGGCGGGCTATCCCCTCGTCGACCGTGGTCTGGCGACCCATGACCACGTCCAGCAGCACGTTGTCGGGGTAATCGAGCAGGCGCTCGAAGGCATCGCGACCCTCCTGGTCCAGTTGCGCATATCCCTGCGCGAGAAAGTGGCCGAGCAACCAGTCGTTCTCCAGCATGCCGCGGCGGCAGCGCCAGCGTGTCCGGTTATCCGGATCCATCACCGAAACGCCTCACCCGCGCCCCCGTAGGGGTCTGCTTGCAGGCGAAGCCTCTGCCCGCGTCCGACCTTGGCTGGTGCGTTCGTCCGCGAGCAGGCCCCTGCGGGGGTTGGATAACCGTTGCGGCTCAGGGTACTCACAGCGACTTCTTCAGCATGGTGCGGCGGATGTCGCTGATCGCGCGGCTCGGGTTCAGGCCCTTCGGACACACTTGGGTGCAGTTCATGATGGTGTGGCAGCGGTAAAGCTTCCAGGCATCATCCAGCTGTTCCAGCCGGTGCTCGGTGGCCTCGTCCCGGCTGTCGTGAATGAAGCGCGCGGCCTGCAAAAGCGCCGCCGGCCCCAGGAACTTGTCCGGGTTCCACCAGTAGGACGGACAGGCAGCGGAGCAGCAGCCGCACAGGATGCACTCGTACAGGCCATCCAGTTGTTCGCGGTATTCGGGGCTTTGCTTGCGCTCCACCTCGGGCTCCGGGCTGTCGTTGACCAGCCAGGGCTCGGCCTTGCGGTATTGCTCCCAGAAGTTGCCCATGTCCACGATCAGGTCGCGGATCACCGGCATGCCCGGGAACGGGCGCAAGGTCACGGGCGAGTCCAGATCCACCAGCGGCGTGATGCACGCCAGGCCATTGGTGCCGTTGATGTTCATTCCATCGGAGCCACAGACCCCGTGCTGACAGGAACGTCGGAAACCCAGGGAGTCATCCTGCTCCTTCAGCAGAAGCAAGGCATCCAGCAGCATCATCCCGGGCTCGACCTGGTCGTCGGGCAGCTTGAAGCGCTGCATCTTCGGCAGCGTGTCCGTGTCCGGGTTGAAGCGGTAGATCGAGAATTCCATCCGTCTCTCCTGTCAGTGGTCGCGCCGCCACCTTTTCAAGCGCATCGGTTCACCCCGATCACCCCTGTTCCCGTGCCTCCGCGCAGGCAATACAGCGTTCGGCGGACGGGTCAACCTCCAGCCGCGAGCGCGCAATCGGCTCCAGGCAGTCGATGCACAGTCCGCCCTCGCCCTCCTCCAGACGCTTCAGCGCCCGGCGGGCACGCACACGCTGGGCCTCGCGCCGCTGCTGGCTTGCCCTGGCCATGGCCTGGCCCTGAAGCGCGTCCATCCGCGAGAGCCGCCCGGTGCGCTGCTGGTCCAGCTCCACGGTCGCGCCGCCGTCGGCGCCCTCCGCGAGCGCGGCATCCAGCTCGGCCAGCAGTGCCTCGAGCCGCTCGCGCAGCCATGCCTCGGGTACCGGTTCGGCAGGGTTGCTCATGGTTCGTCTCCCAGCGGGCGCGTTGCCGAAGGTTGAACGCGCGGGCTGCCATGCTCCCCGATGTGATTCGCCGCGTTCACCCGCATCCTACGATCGAGTTGGGTGATCAATAGACGCGTTCCTTCGGCGGAAAGGAGGCCACGGTACTCGGCTGCGTGCGCACCGGCTTGTAGTCCAGGCTGTCATCCGCCAGCGAATACAGGCTGTGCTTGAGCCAGTGCTGGTCGTCGCGCCCGGGGAAATCGATCCGCGAGTGCGCCCCGCGGCTTTCCTCGCGCCCCAGCGCGGAGCGGATGGTCGCGATCGCGCAGTCCATCAGGTTCTCCAGCTCCATCGCCTCCACCCGCGCGGTATTGAATGTGCTGGAGTGATCCGCGATCACCGCGTGGTTCAGGCGCTCACGCAGCATGCGAACCTTGTCTATCCCCTCGCGCATCACCTCGTCGGTTCGAAATACCGAGCAGTGGTCTTCCATCACCTTGCGCAGATCGCGCTTGAGCGGCTCGACCTGCTCGGCGGAGCCATCGCCCGGGTCCTGGCGATCCCAGCGCGTGAGCCGCGCCATCGCCTGTTCCACGGCCGACTCGTCCAGCGGCCGGTGGTAACGATTCTCGGCCAGGTACTCGAGGATGTGGTTGGCCGCCGCGCGGCCGAACACCAGGATGTCCAGCAGCGAATTGCCGCCCAGGCGATTCGCGCCATGCACCGAGACACAGGCCGTCTCGCCGGCCGCGTACAGCCCGGGGACCGGGTCCTCCGGCGTATCCTTCTCCGGCGCCACGACCTGCCCGAAGCGATTGGTCGGGATACCGCCCATGCTGTAGTGACAGGTCGGGAAGATCGGGATCGGCGCCTCGATCGGGTCGACTCCGAGAAAGGTCATGCTCGTCTCGCGAATCCCTGGCAGGCGCTGCATGATCGTATCGGCCCCCAGATGGCGCAGGTCCAGCAATACGTGATCCGCGTTGCGCCCGCAGCCGCGTCCCTCACGCACCTCGGTGGCAATGGAGCGGCTCACTACGTCGCGTGAGGCCAGGTCCTTCGCCCGCGGGGCGTAGCGCTCCATGAAACGCTCGCCCTCGGAGTTGATCAGGAACCCGCCCTCGCCGCGGGCGCCCTCGGTAATCAGCATCCCGCGCCCGGCGATGCCGGTCGGGTGGAACTGCACGAACTCCATGTCCTCCAGCGGTATCCCTGCGCGGAGGGCCATCGCCATGCCGTCGCCGGTGTTGATCAGGGCGTTGGTCGTGGTGCGGAACAGCTGCCCCGCTCCGCCGGTCGCGATCAGGGTCGTCTTGGCCTCGATCACGATGGGCTCGCCGGTCAGGATCTCGAACGCCAGCACCCCCAGCACATAGCCCTGCGCGTCGCGCAGGAGGTCCACCGCGAAGTACTCGTCAAAGAAGTGCGTCCGTGCGCGCAGGTTCTGTTGGTACAGCGAGTGCAGGATCGCGTGCCCGGTGCGGTCCGCCGCGGCACAGGTCCGCGCCGCCTGGTCCTGGCCGAAGTTCTGGCTCTGGCCGCCAAAGGCACGCTGGTAGATGGTGCCGTTGTCCAGGCGCGAGAACGGCACGCCGAAGTGATCCAGTTCGTAGACCACCTTGGGCGCGGCGCGACACATGTACTCGATTGCGTCCTGGTCGCCCAGATAGTCCGAACCCTTCACCGTGTCGAACATGTGCCAATGCCAGGAATCCGGCAACACGTTGGCCAGCGCGGCGTTCACGCCGCCCTGCGCCGCCACCGTGTGCGAGCGGGTGGGGAACACCTTGGAGACCACCGCGACCTGGGCATCGCCATTGGACAGTTGCAGCGCCGCGCGCAGCCCGGCCCCGCCCGCCCCGATGATCAGGGCGTCGAACTTGCGTCGTGCCACGTTCATGCCAGTCCCTTCATGCAAGTCCCGCCCGAATCAGAATGAACAATGCCCACAGACCTGTCAGGAGCAACCCGCCGGCCGCCAGCACGAACACCAGGAGTCGCGTTCCCGGGGCATGCACGTAGTCCATCACCACGTCACGCAGTCCGATCCACGCATGCAGCAGCAACAGCAGCACGAACACCGCCGTCAGCAACCCGATCACGGGGTGCGCGACCACACCCAACCATGCGGAATGATGCGCCGGCGCGGCCAGTACGAAGTATCCGAGGGCCAGGATCACGTACACACCCACATACACCGCCGTGATGCGCTGCAGCAGCCAGGCGCGCTGTCCGCTCAGGAGCCTCACAGCACCAGCCCCAGCCACACAAGCACCGTGCCGAGGATACCCGCGTACAGGGCGTCCCGCGCCGTGCGCAGCGAGCCCTCGCGATCCTCGCCGATGCCGAACTCCATCAGCAGGTAGCGAATCCCGGCAAACAGGTGGTGCAGCAGCCCCCACAGTCCCAGTGCCAGCGCCGCCAGGCCAAGCGGATGATGAATGATCGCCACGACCTCGGCGAAGCCCTCGGGGCTGGCCAGCGACCGGTCGAGCAGCCAAAGCAGCACGGGAATCGACAGAATCAGGACGACACCGGTGATCCGGTGCAGAATGGAGACCACGGCATTCAGCGGCAGTCGGATCTTGCGCAAATCCAGAAAGACGGGACGTCCCTGCCGAGTCATGCCACCCCCGAGGAGAACACTGATTGATGTACACGCTCGCGCTCGAGTCGCTTTCGCGTGCGAACAAGGCGCGGTGACTGCCGTGCAGCCATTCTGCACAAGGGCGCCGCAACGCCGTGCGCATGCGGCGGAAGCGGCCGAGCCCCTTCGTTTATTGAATTGTGGTGTTGGCACCCCAGGTTCCCCGATCCTGCGTTGCGGCACTTGCCGGTAGCACCACTACCGGCTGCGCACCGCGCCTTGTCTCGGAAAACCTGGGGTACCAACGCGAGTGTGTACATCAATCAGTGTTCCCCTAGAACGGGAAGAAAGGAAACCAGGGCTGACACCCTGCAAACGGTTCGTCTACTATCGACCCGCTTGGTTCAGCTTACCACCTCAAACCCTGGCCGTGCGCCCCGGATATCGATGCCGAACCGGACCCGGCGGCGGACGACAGCGAGCGCTTCCACGGGAGATTTCCGATGCGCGAAGACTGGAAAAACCACTTGATCGATGCCGGCGCCGAGTTCGAGGAGGACGACCTCCTGCACTACGGCAACCCGGAGCGTGAACGCCGCATGGCCGTCAACGGCGAGGTGATCTGCGATCTCTCCCACCGGGGCCTGCTGGAGGTCCGTGGAGACGATGCCACCGACTTCCTGCAGGGCCAGTTCGGCAACGACATTCACGCCGTGGATGCGCAGCACAGCCAGCTCTCCAGCTACTCGAGCCCGAAGGGCCGCGCCTACGCCGTGTTCCGCGTGCTGCGGACCCGCGATGGCTACCTCCTGGAGATGCCCGCCGACCGAATCGACCCGGTATCGAAGCGCCTGCAGATGTTCGTGCTGCGGGCAAACGTGATCATCGAGCAGGCCGGCGACTCGCGCATCCATTTCGGTTTCTCGGGACCGGATGCCGAAAAGGCGTTGCACAACGCCTTGGGCACCTGCCCCACCGCCCCCGAAGAGGTGGTCGAGAAGGCCGGCGTGACCGTGGTCCGGGTACCCGGGCTGCACCCGCGTTTCGAACTGTTTGGCGAGTTCGACGCCATGCGCAAGGCCTGGGACGGCCTCAACGTTCACGCGGCGCCGGTAGGTCCGCGGGACTGGGCCCTGCTGGACATCCTGGCCGGTGTCCCCACCGTGGTGGAGGAAACCACCGAGATGTTTGTCCCGCAGATGCTCAACCTGCACGCCCTGGGCGCGATCAGCTTCGAGAAGGGCTGCTACCCGGGTCAGGAGGTCGTCGCCCGCATGCACTATCTGGGCAAGCTCAAGCGACGCATGTTCCGTCTGGCCATCCATGCCCAGACACCTCCGCAGCCCGGCTCGCCGGTCTTTCGCGCCGACGGCAATCCCGAGCAGTCCGACGGCGAGATCGTAGCGGCCGAGCTGCACCCGGACGGCCTCTACTCCGCCCTGGCGGTGGTGCAGGTCAACGCCGCCGGGGGCGAACTGCGCTGGGGGGCACCGGACGGTGCGAAAGCCGAGGTGGTGGAACTGCCCTACGCGGTCCCGGAAGGAGCCTGATCCATGCGCTTCCTCTTTTTCTTTGTGGTCCTGATCCTGCTCGCGCTGTGGGCCGCCTTCTTCAGCCGCCCCAACAACCCCACGCTGTCCAACTGGCTCTACGTGCTGGCCGGCGTACTGGCCGTGTTGTTCCTGATTGGCTACTTGCGCCTGGACGGGGTGATCTAACCCGTATCAGCGGACCTGCTCTGCGCGATCCGCATTGGAAAAGGCTAGCCCGGCGCGCCTCCCGGGCCACTGGACTCAGGACGCCAGCCGGGTCCGGGTTTCCGCCGCCGGCTCGCCCAGGCGCGTCTCCAGTTCGCGCGCCCGCCGTGCATGGCGACCGGACAGAGCAAAACCCGCGAGCCGCCCGTTCGCGTGATACTCCAGGTGACGCCCTTCGGCGTCGACCGCGATCTCGGTCCACTCGCCGCCGCCCGTTTGCGGCGGACAGACGTTCAACGGCAAGCTGCCCGTCTTGACCTGCACGACCCCGGCATCCGGCCGGTATACCGTCGCCTCGCCCGCCAGGGTTTGCGCCAGTGCCGCCGCCTGCCCGCGCAGCGTCTCCACGTAGGGCCGCAGCTGTCCCTCGAACTCGCAGCCATCGCCCAGGGCAAAGATCGCCGGGTCGGTCGTGCGCAGCAGTGCGTCCACCTCGATCCCCTGATGACAGACCAGACCGATGCGCTCGGCCAGATCGCAGTTGGGCGCGAGCCCCAGCGCGCTGACGACCACTTCGGCCTCCAACGCCTCGCCGTTGGCGAGCGCGAGACGCGCCGTTCCCTCGGCGACCGGTTCGATGCGCTCGACCGTGGCCCCGGTATGCCACTGGACCCCGTGGTCGGCGAGCGCTTTCTCCAGATCGTCGCTCAGCGGCTCGGGCAGCAGATTCGAGAGCGGCCGCTCCGCGCATTCGACCAGGGCCACCGGATGGCCACCGGCTGCCAGATCGTCGGCCAGTTCGCAGCCCACCAGACCTGCGCCGATAATCGCCACACGGGTGCGGGCCGGTGATTCTTCCCGCGCCTCGAGGGCCGCGCGCAGGGCGCGGTAGTCCTCCAGCGTGTTCACAGACAGAGGCGCTCCGGCCCCACCCGGGAACGCTATTTGCCTCGGACGCGCCCCGGTGGCCAGCACCAGCTGTCCATACGGGATGCCGCCGCGGGCGGTGATGATTCTTTGCTGCGCCCGCTGGACATCCAGCACGCGGACAAACGGAATCAGGTCAATCCCGAGCCGGGCCGCACGCGCCGGCCCACTCTCCTCGACCAGGTCCGCGACCGCGACGCCACGGGCGAAGGCATTGGAGATTCGCGGCTTGGTGTAGTAATCACCGGAATCGGCGGTCAGCAGGCGGATCGTGCGCCGTGGATCCCGCTCGCGCAGGGCCTCGGCCAGGGCCCAGCCCGCCATGCCGCCGCCGACGATCACCACCGCGTCCGGATCGGCCACCCCCGCCCCGGCGCTCCAGGCCATCGCGGCGGCACCGGCGTCCGCGGTTTCGGCGCGCGGCTCCAGGGCGGTGAAGTCCGCCTTGGTCACATTGCAGTCGGGACAGTACCAGTCGTCGGGAATATCCTCGAAACGGGTCCCCGGCGCCAGGCCGGAATCCGGATCGCCCTTGGCCTCGTCGTAGATATATCCGCAGACCTTGCAGATATAGCGCTTGAAGTCCTCGGTTTCGGTGCTCATCACGCGGCCTCCACGGCGTCGAGAATGGCCTTCAGTTTCGGGTCCAGTTCGGATCCGATCGCGTCCAGGACGGGGTTGGCCCAGGGCGCGAACACGTCCCGTGCGGCCCGTGTGCTGATCCGCAGCACCTCCCCATCGCCGGAGACGTGGATGCGCAGCGGGATGTCGATGCCGGCCGGCTTGCAGGCCTCCCAGACACGCACCGCGTAGCTCGGGTGAAAGACCTCCAGGATCTGGTCGGTCGGGACCTCGACCCCGATCTTCGCGGCATTGGCCTGGCCATTGATGTGCGACACCAGCTTCAGCCCCTGGGCGTCAATCGCCTCCTTCAGGGTCGCAACGGCGCTCTCGGGATCCAGTCGGGTAATGGTTTCCAGCATGGCGATTCCTTCGTTCGGCGCGCGACCCGGGGGCCCCGACCGTGGATGGTGGACTAGTGCGCGTGGATCCGCGCCAGCTCCTTGCGCAGGTGCTTGATCGCGGGGGTGACGATGGCGACGAAATACGACTCGCGCAGCTTGCGCTGGGCGGCGGCGTTGGCCAGATACCCGCGGGCCCCGGCATGCAGCAATGCCGACTGCGAGGCACGCAGCGACAGCTCGGAACCGGTCAGACGCATCTGCAGTACATCGGCAAAGAACCCTTCCGACTCGTCGAAGGGCGTCGCCGAAAGCGCATAACAAGCCGCCCGGCCATCCTCCAGCGCCTCTTCCAGTTCACCCACCTGGTCATCCAGGTAGCCGTTCACGTGGGCCAGTGTCTCGTTGGCCTCGCGCATACTCTGGATGCAGCCATCGATCAGCCCCAGCCCCATGCCCATCTGCAACAGCACGAAGCCGGGGCGGATGCGGCGAATGTACTCGGGCAGCGAGTCGGCCAGCACGTGTTCATCGGGCACGAACACGCGATCGAAGTGGCAGCCGAAGGTGCGCGAACCCTCCAGCGCGGTGAACTCGGGACAGGCCGTCAGGCTGAACCCCGGAGCGGAACAGTTGATCAGCGCCATCACCGGCCGCGGGTTTGCGCCGGTGGTGCGAAAGATGGCACCGAAGTAGTGATCCTCGCCCAGATTGGATACCCAGGGCAGCGCGCCCGAGACCACATAGCCCCCGTCCACGCGTTCGGCCGAGAGCTTCAGGTCCTCGATATTGGCGAACCACTTCATCGGATTGGACAGCGCGGTCGCACCCAGCGCCTCGGCGTTCGCCAGCTTCGGGAGGGCCTCGCGCTTCAGGGTGTCCGAGGCACTGTTCTCCACGTACCAGGCACAGGCGTTCTGGCACCAGGCGACAAAGCCGGTGGTCATGCACTCGGCCGAGATCACCTCGGTCGCGCGGATCGCACCGGCGATATCCGTGGTTCCACTGGCGTTCTGGCTGGCCAGGTGGCGATTGAAGGCGCCGAGGCGACCGGCCTCGCGCAGGAAATCTTCGGGGTACAGGCCTTCGCGGTCGATGCGGGCGGTCAATGGAGCCAGATCGCGCTCCACCAGCGCCTGCAACGCGGCATCGGCATCCGCCGGCCCCCGGGCCGGCGACACCCCCGTCACGTCTGGAGTGCGGGTTTCAAGCATTGGGGTTTACTCCCGTTGGCAATACAAACGGACTCAGGCCAGCTCGACGCTGAGCTTGACCGGATTGCGCATCGTGTTGGCGACCGGTGACCAGAAGTCGGCATGAGCGACCAGCTCCTTCAACTGCTCCTCGCTGGCATCCCCTTCGAGATGTGCCTTCACGCGGATATCGGAGAAGCCCAAATGCTTGTTCACGTCGGTATCCCCGACGCCCCATACGGCGGTCACGTTGATGTCGCCCTCCAGGGTCAGCTCCAGCTTGGTCAGCGTGATACCGCGATCGATCGCGTTGGCATGCATGCCAACCGACAGGCAGGCACCCAGGCTGGCCAGCGCGGCTTCGGACGGGTTCGGCGCGGTGTCGTCGCCCAGCAGATGCGGCGGCTCGTCGATCACGTGGGCCTCCAGATCGCGCACGAAGGTCAGGTTACGGAACTTGCCCTCGCAGACCGTCGTGGCCTTCAGGGTCACGATGCTCTCGGGGTTCGCCTTGCCCTTGGTGGCCAGGCTGTTCAGACCGTCCTGATCGATCGGCTCCAGCGCATTCATGGACAGGGAGGTGGTGGCTTCGGCTGCGGACATGGTGGTGCTCCTGATTGATGGTTGGGTTCGTCGATCTCCGGCCTTCGACCGGGTCGTCCACCCCGTTGCAGAAGCCGTGCCAGAACTGCACAAACCGCACCAGGAAGCCATTTCGAGGAAATCCGTTCAGAGATCGCCCCAGCGCCTGCAGACAATGTGTCCCCTTTGTCCGTCGCAATCGTCCCCTTTGTCCGGTTTGTCCGGTCCGACAGCCGTCCGCTCGGGTCGCGGCCTCCGCAGTCCCGTTCATTCCTGGCCGCTGCATACGGCTTCATCGCGCCATTTTCGCGCTACGCAAGCGGGAATCTGCGGCCCACACTCCCGATTTGGCACGCCCCTTGTAAGGAACTCCCGTGAACGCGCCGCCGATCCGATCCAACCGGCGGCTCATGAACGAAGGTCAAGAGGGAATCGCCATGGGCGCCGCCATCTCCATCGACTACATCACCCATCACTATCCCGGACAGGAAGCCCCCACGCTCCAGGACATCCAGGTCACCGTGGCTCCGGGCGAGACCGTCGCCCTGATCGGCCAGAGTGGCTGTGGCAAATCCACCCTGCTGCACATGCTCGCGGGGTTGCTGATCCCCAGTGACGGCTGCGTGCGCATCAACAGCCATCAGGTGATCAAACCGAGTCCGCGCTGGAACATGATGTTCCAGAAGCCCTCCCTCTACCCCTGGATGACGGTGCGCAAGAACGCCTCGCTGGGCCTGATCTTCCAGGGCCGCAAGCGCGACATGCGCGAACGCATCGACCAGCTCCTGGAAACCGTCGGCCTGACCGACAAGGCCGAGGTCAACGTGCAGTCCCTCTCCGGCGGCCAGCAGCAGCGCGTCGCCCTGGCCCGCAGCCTGGCCACCGACCCCGAGTTGCTGCTGCTCGACGAGCCGTTCTCGGCCCTGGACGCCTTTACCCGTGTCGCCCTGCAGGACGAGGTCACCCGGCTGGCCCGGGAGCGCGGGATTTCCGTGGTGTTCGTCACCCACGACATCGAGGAGGCCGTCGCCATGGCCGACCGCGTGCTGGTCATGGGTTCCAACCCGGGGACCATCACCGCCGAACTCCCTGTCGACATCGAACACCCGCGCGATCGCAACAGTCAGGCCTTCGTCGACCTCAAGGCCGAACTGATGGGCTACTTCGGCGCCACCCGCAACCCCGTCGCCACGAAGGACGAACCCGAAGCCACGGCACCCGAGATCGAACACGCGCCCGCCGAATCGGCCTCTACCCAATCCCGGGCACGCGTCCGCGCCGCCTGATCCACCGCCCTACTGTCCTGAACCCGAACGAGGAACCGCCACCATGTGCAACTGCGACAACCACCACGATATCGACAGCGAACTGGACCGGCTGCTGGATCGCAGCTTCTCCCGCCGCAACTTTCTGCGAACCGCCGCCGTCGGCGGCCTGGCCGGGAGCGGGCTTGCCCTGCCCGGTTCACTCTTCGGGGCCGAACCCGAAAACCTCGAAGAGCCCGAAGGCGTCGTCAGCGACTTCGACGGCGTCGTACGAATTGGCTACATTCCGATCACCGACGCGGCCGCCCTGCTGGTGGCCCACTCCGAGGGCTACTTCGAGGACGAAGGGCTGGAGGTCGCCGACCCGACCCTGATTCGCGGCTGGTCGCCGCTGATCGAGTCCTTCGCGTCCAACCGTTTCAACCTGGTGCACCTGCTCAAGCCGATTCCGCTGTGGATGCGCTACGAAAACGACTTCCCGGTGAAGATCATGTCCTGGGCGCACACCAACGGTTCGGCCGTGGTCACCGGCCGTCATGTGGACGTACAGAGTTTCTCCGATCTCGGCGGCAAGAGCGTGGCCGTGCCCTACTGGTACTCCATGCACAACGTCGTCATGCAGATGGCCCTGCGCGACGCCGGCCTGACCCCGGTGATCCGCGACCAGGGCGATGCCCTGGAGGCGCACGAGGTCAACCTGATGATCATGCCGCCGCCGGACATGCCCCCGGCACTGGCCGCTCGTTCCATCGATGCCTACATCGTGGCCGAACCGTTCAATGCCGCCGGCGAACTGCTGGCGCGCGGCAACGTGCTGCGCTTCACCGGCGACATCTGGAAGAACCACCCCTGCTGCGTGGTGTGCATGAACGAGCGCCTGACCGACCGCGAGCCGGAATGGACCCAGAAGGTGATGAACGCCGTGGTCCGCGCCCAGGGCACGATCCAGGAGGACAAGAAGAGCGTCGCCACCATGCTCTCGCGCGATGGCAAGGGATATCTCCCAATGCCCGCCAACGTGGTGGAACGCGCGATGACGAACTACCACGACGACAGCACCTACGCCGACAGCGGCGCGATCCGTCACCCCGAATGGGAGAACGGCCGCATCGACTTCTCGCCCTGGCCTTACCCGTCTGCCACCAAGATGCTGGTCGGCGCGATGAACGACACGCTGGTCGGCGGGGACACCACCTTCCTCGAAGGCCTGGACCCGGATTTCGTGAGCGATGACCTGGTGAACTACGACTTCGTGCGCAAGGCGATGGAGACGCACACCGCCTGGCAGGGCGCCCCGGGCGTGGACATGGAGTCGCCCTATGCCCGCGAGGAGGTGGTCGTCCTATGAACCGTCACGCCACTCTCTCCGTCGACACCGCGACCGTGGACCGGCTGATGCCGCTACTGCAGCTGGCGGACCGCACGCGCCGGGCGCTGCAATACCCGGTGCTGGGCATCGCCGGCTTGTTCGCCCTGTGGTACTGGGGCGGCTGGGCCATCGCCAACAACGAGGACACGATGGCCTTCGCGAGCTTCGCTCCGGGTCCGACGCTGGCCGCATTCTGGGACCTGGCCATCTCCGGCAACGTCTGGAAACCCATCGAGTCCAGCCTGTACCGCGTGGGCTGGGGCCTGGCCTACGCCATTGCCATCGGCGTGCCGCTGGGCGTGATGATCGGCTACTTCCTGACGCTGAAGCAGCTCACCCACGTGCCGTTCCAGTTCCTGCGGATGATCTCGCCGCTGGCCTGGATGCCGATCGCGGTGCTGGCCTTCGCCACCTGGGACGCGGCCATCATCTTCCTCATCGGAATCGCCGCCGTCTGGCCGATCACCTACGCGACCGCGCACGGGGTGCAACGCATCGACCCGATGTGGCTCAAGGTGGGCAACAACCTCGGTGCCAATCCGTACCACTCCCTGCGCTACATCGTGATGCCCGCGATCGCCCAGGATGTGTTTGCCGGCATCCGCCTGGCGGTGGGCGTCGCCTGGATCGTGCTGGTGCCGGCCGAGTACCTGGGCGTGACCTCGGGGCTGGGCTATGCCATCAACGATGCCCGCGACACGCTGGAGTACGACAAACTGGCGGCCTTCGTGCTGGTCATCGGTATCATCGGCTACATGCTCGATGCCATCTGCGTGCGCCTGATCAAGCGCAGCAGCTATCACGCGGAGGGTTGATCCCTCCAGGCAAAACCCTGGCCCGGCCACTCCTGGCCGGGCCTTCTTGTGCGCCCGCAAAGCGGGCAAGCGCAACGCAACGGTGCAAGGCCGCGCCCCGTCGCGAGGCAACCACATCATCACGGCCACGCCAGGCACACCGAAATCTCCGCCCAAACGCCGTTTCCGCGCTGGCAGGCTTTCTGCATGACCCACGGCATGGCACTGCAACGCATCTCCGATTCGACCCCACCGGACCTGGCCACACGGGAGCAGGAGATCACCCTGTTGCTGGAAGTCGCCAAGCTCATGGGCCGCTCCGGCGACCCGGATGCCGCGATCTACCGCATCCTCGGGATGATGTCCCAGCTACTGGGACTCAATCGCGGCCGGGTCCTGTTGCCCGATCCGAACAGCGGCCATCTGCGCATCCGCCACGCCTACGGCCTGACCGATGCCGAGCGCGACCGCGGCAGTTACAGCCTTGGTGAAGGCGTCACCGGGCGCGTGATGCAAACCGGCCAGATCGCCCTGATCCAGGATATCGACAACGAGCCCGAATACCTCGCGCGCGCGATCGACCGCTCCACCCTGCCGCAGGAAACTGTCGCCTATATCGCCGTCCCCATCGTCCAGGACGAACATGCCATTGGCGTGCTGGGCGTCCACCGCCTGCGCCGCCGCTCGCGCCAATTCCAGGACGACCTGAACCTGCTGCGGGTGGTCGCCAGCATGATCGGGCAGGTACTGCGCATCCACCAGCTGATCGCCGAGCGCACCGCCCAGCTGGTCTCGGAGAACCGCTACCTCAAGAGCGCCCTGGACACCCAGGGCGGGCAGTACGGAATCCTCGGCGAGAGCCCGTCCTTGCGCCACGTCCTCAAGCAGGTCCACCGCATCGCGGACACCCAGGCCACGGTGCTCGTGACCGGGGCTTCCGGCACCGGTAAGGAGAAGATCGCGCGCATGATCCACCGGATCAGCCAGCGCAACGCGAAGCCGTTCATCTCCATCAACTGCGCCGCGATCCCGGCCGATCTGCTGGAATCCGAGCTGTTCGGCCACGAAAAGGGGGCCTTTACCGGCGCCTCCAGCGCCAAGACCGGCAAGATCGCCCTGGCCGACGGCGGCACGCTGTTCCTGGACGAGATCGGCGACATGCCGGAGGCACTCCAGTCCAAAATCCTGCGCGTGCTGCAGGAACGCGTGGTCCAGCCCATTGGCGGCAACCGCGATCTCCCGGTGGACGTGCGCGTCATCGCCGCGACCCACCAGAACCTGCAGGCCGCGGTCAATGCCGGCGACTTCCGCCTCGACCTGTTCTACCGCCTGAACGTAATACCTCTCCACATGCCGGCCCTGCGCGACCGCGCCAGCGACATCCGTCTGCTCGCCCGCCACTTCCTCGACCGGTACACCCACCTGCACGGCTGGAATGTGGTCGTCGACGAGGGTGTGCTGGAACGCCTGGAAGCCTTCGACTGGCCGGGTAACATCCGCCAGCTCGAAAACGTGCTGGAGCGCGCAGTGCTGCTGTCCACGGACGGACGTATCGGCACGCCACTAATCGACGAGATCCTGCACGAAGAATCCCGCATCAGCCCGTTCGAGAGCGAGACGCGCGGCCGCCGGGACGAGCACGCCCCGGCACCATCGCGGCACAACGAGCCCCGAACCCTGCCCCCTTCTGGCGCGCCCCGCACCAGCGCGGTGCGCCCGTACCAGCGTGTGCGCGCAACCGAGGCGGAGCGCCTGAAGCACGCCATCGAGCAGACCGGCGGCAACAAGACCCGCGCCGCGATGGACCTGGGATTGACCCCGCGGCAATTGCGATATCGGCTGAAAAAGCTTGGTATAGAAACCACTTAGGCCCGACATCCAGGCACAAGTGGACCTTTTGTCTGCTCCGTCGACAATGCCGACCAATGGTCCGGTCCCCGGCACTCGCGCGCCGCCCTGGCGGACCATTCCCCCCGTTTGGCATGGCACCTGCAAAGACCCTCGACGTGCGCGGCAACGACGCCCGCATCGATCCGACCACTAGGAGAGCCGACCATGCCGACCAAGAGTCTTCACGATCCCTTTGATGCCAACGCCGACCTGCGCCACGGCTCCAGCTGCCGTCACGGGCACACCGGTCCGGGCAGCTGCAGCTGCTTCGACACCGCGTCCCCGGACCTGGAAGAGAAACTGGAACGACGCGCCACTCATGAGCCCGCACAGGCCGACGCCCGTACCACCGGCGAGGATCTGAGTGACGAAGCCATGGTCGACCGCGCGGTGGAGAGCGCCATCGTCCGTGGCATGTTCGGCCACAACGAGATCAACCGCCGGCGCTTCCTGCAGATGCTCGGGGGCGGCACGGTGGCCGCGGCCCTAGGCTCCATCCTGCCACTGGACAAGGTAAAGGCTGCGATCAAGGACGGTGGCCCCCTGGAAAAGACCAAGCTGCGCGTCGGCTTCGTCCCGATCACCTGCGCCACGCCGATCATCATGGCCCACCCCATGGGCTTCTACGAGCGCCATGGCCTGGACGTCGACGTGATCAAGACCGCCGGCTGGGCGGTGGCCCGCGATATGTCGCTGTCCGGTGAATACGACGCCTCGCATATGCTCTCGCCGATGCCGCTGTCGATGACCCTCGGCTCGGGCTCCTCGCGCGAGCACTACATCATGCCGGCGGTGGAGAACATCAACGGCCAGGCCATCACCCTGCACAACAAGCACAAGGACAAGCGCGATCCGAAGGACTGGAAGGGCTTCACCTTCGCCGTGCCCTTCGAGTACTCCATGCACAACTTCCTGCTGCGTTACTACGTCGCGGAACACGGGCTGGATCCCGATCGCGACATCAGCATTCGCGTCGTGCCGCCGCCGGAGATGGTCGCCAACCTGCGTGCCGAGAACGTCGACGGCTACCTGGCTCCCGACCCCTTCAACCAGCGCGCGGTCTGGGATGAAATCGGCTTCATCCACCTCCTCACCAAGGAGATCTGGGACGGCCACCCGTGCTGCGCCTTCGCCTGTTCGGCCGCTTTTGCCGACGAGAATCCGAACACCTTTGGTGCCTTGTTCCGCGCGCTGCTCGAGGCCACCCAGTACAGCTCCGACATCGACAACCGCGCCGAGATCGCCGAGGCCATCTCCCCTCGCTCCTATCTCAATCAGCCGCAATCGGTCGTGGAGCAGGTGCTGACCGGGCGCTACGCCGACGGCCTGGGCGAGGTCAAAAACGACCCGCACCGGATCGACTTCGACCCGTTCCCCTGGCACTCGATGGCGACCTGGATCCTCACGCAGATGAAGCGCTGGGGCTATGTGGATCGCGACTTCGACTACAACCAACTGGCGGAAGACGTCTTCCTCGCCAGCGAATGCGCCGAGGTCATGACCGAGCTGGGCTACGAGGCCCCGAGCGACACCTACAAGAACTTCGAGATCATGGGCAAGGTGTTCGACTACACCGACCCGGAAGGCTATCTCGACAGCTTCGACATTCGCAGGAGCTAGGCCATGTTGAGTAATCTCAACCTCCGGGCGACCGTCCTCTCGCTGGTGATGCTCGTGGTCTTTCTGGGCGTGTGGCAGTTGGCCACCGCCCCGGAGGTTCTCGCGCCGCAGCAGGGCGAGCCGAGCGAATACGAACAGCTGATGGGGGGCGGGAGCGATCGCAGTTCCAGCAGCGGCATCCCGGCCCCCACCCAGGTGTTCAGCCACGCCTTCGGCGAATTGAGCAACCCGTTCTACGACGCGGGCCCGAACGACAAGGGCATCGGCATCCAGCTGGCCTACTCGATCTACCGGGTCCTGCTGGGCTTTGCCCTGGCCGCGCTGATCGCCATCCCGCTGGGCTTCGTGATCGGCATGTCGCCGCTGCTGAACAAGGCGTTCGATCCGTACATCCAGATCCTCAAGCCGATCTCGCCGCTGGCCTGGATGCCACTCGCCCTGTTCGTGATCCGCGACTCCAACATGTCGGCCATCTTCGTGATCTTCATCTGCTCGATCTGGCCGATGCTGGTGAACACCGCCTACGGCGTCGCCTCGGTGCGCAATGACTGGCTGAACGTGGCCAAGACCCACCAGTTGTCGAACCTGCGCACCGCGTTCACCGTGATCCTGCCCGCCGCGGCCCCGACCATCCTCACTGGCATGCGCATCTCCATCGGCATTGCCTGGCTGGTCATCGTCGCCGCCGAGATGCTCGTGGGCGGCACCGGCATCGGCTACTACATCTGGAACGAGTGGAACAACCTCGATCTCGCCAGCGTGATCTTCGCAATCATCATGATCGGGATCATCGGCTTCCTGCTGGACGCCTCTCTCGCCCAGGCCACCAAATTCGTGCGCTACGCCGACTGAGCCGGCGCGGCCCAACCAGGAGACCCACCATGAGCAAGGGATTCCTCGAAATCGAGAACCTGAGCCAGCGCTTCCCGCAGCCCGACTCCAGCGACCTGATGACCGTGTTCGAGGGCGTGGACGTAACCATCAACAAGGGCGAGTTCGTCTGCCTGATCGGTCACTCCGGCTGCGGCAAGTCCACCATCCTGAACGTGCTCGCCGGCCTGGCCACCCCCACCGACGGCAACGTGATCATGGACAACAAGGAGATCACCGGCCCCAGCCTCGACCAGGGCGTGATCTTCCAGAACCACAGCCTGCTGCCCTGGTTGTCGGCGCGCGACAACGTGATGTTCGCGGTGCGCGCCCGGTGGCCGGACTGGAGCAAGGCCAAACGCCGGGAACACGCCGAGCGTTACCTGCACATGGTCGGGCTGGACCACGCCATGGACCGCAAGCCCGCGCAGCTCTCCGGCGGGATGCGCCAGCGCGTCGGCATCGCCCGGGCCTTCGCCATCGAACCCAAGCTGTTGCTGATGGACGAGCCCTTCGGCGCCCTGGACGCCCTGACCCGCGGGGTCATCCAGGAGGAGTTGCTGAAGATCTGGTCCGAGACCCACCAGACCGTGTTCATGATCACCCACGACGTGGACGAGGCGATCCTGCTCGCCGACCGCGTGCTCCTGATGACCAACGGGCCACATGCCCAGGTCGCCGAGTCGGTAACCATCGACATCCCGCGGCCCCGGGAGCGCGCCAGTCTTCACCAGCAGGACGCCTACTACCCGATCCGCAACCACCTGGTCGACTTCCTCGTGAACGGCGCCAAGGAGATGTCGGCCAAGGCCCAGGCAGCCGCCGCCCGCGGCGACAACCCGCGCCACAGCCCGCGCATCGTCAACCCGGCCAGGCCCGAGACCAACCCGGAACCCGGCCCGCGCATGGTTCGCGCGGTCTGACCCCCCACTCCATCCATCGCATTCAAGGAGCACATGATGAGCCTCAGCAAGAGCGCCATGACCACCACGATCCTCGAGGCCAAGGAAAACCGCGGAACCACCTGGGCCGCGATCGCCGAGGCCACCGGACTGCACGAGGTCTACGTGACCTCCGCCTGCTACGGCATGAACCACCTGGAGGGCGACCAGGCCGACCAGCTGGCCACGTTCCTCGGCCTCGGCCCCGAGGTCTCGCAGGCGCTGCAGGCCTTCCCGCACAAGACCTGGGACAAGGCCATCCCCACCGACCCCGTGATCTATCGCTTCTACGAGGCGATCAACGTCTACGGCGACACCATGAAGGCCCTGATTCACGAGAAATT
>NZ_JAWLFK010000013.1:0-1447 GCF_041685615.1 Thioalkalivibrio sp. | reverse complement strand
GGCCGTCGCGTCCGGCGAGATCGATTTCGTACTGACCAACACGGGGCACTACATACGCCTGGAGGCCGAAAAAGGCATCACCCGTCTGGCCACCCTGATCGCCGAGGAAGAAGGACAACCCGTTCGCCAGTTCGGCGGGACCATCCTGGTCCTCGACGATCGCCACGATCTCCAGTCGCTCGCCGACCTGCGGGGCCAACGCCTGCTTGCCGTGAAGGAGGATTCCCTGGGCGGCTGGCTGGCGGGCCAGGCGGCCCTGCGCAGGGCCGGTGTGGACCCTCGGAAAGACCTGGCATCGCTGGACTTCACCGGCATGCCCCACGACCGGGTACTCGACGGGCTGCTGAACGGTCGGGCCGACGCCGGTATCGTGCGCACGGGCGTGCTCGAGGCACAGCTGCGCGCGGGTGATCTGCCCCCCGACACCCTGCGGGTGCTGGAACCCCGGGAGGTCGCGGGATTCCCGTTTGCCCACTCCACCCGGCTGTATCCGGAGTGGCCGTTCTCCCGTCTCGCACACACGCCGGACCACCTGGCCGAGGCCGTCAGCATCGCGCTGCTGAGCCTTCCCGCGGACCATCCCGCGGCGCGCGCAGGCGGCTACCACGGCTGGTCGGCGCCTTTATCCTATGCCTCCGTGCATGCCCTGCTGGAGGATCTGGGGCACCCGCCTTATGACCGTCCGGTGGTGATCGACCTGCGGGCCTTCTGGGAGACCCGCCCGGAGGTGCTGCTGGGGCTGCTGGCCGGATTGCTGCTGCTGAGCGGACTGGCCGCGCTCTACTACCGGCGTCTCAATGCCCGGCTATCGCTGGAAGTCGAACAGCGCCGTGCGGCCGAGGCCCGCCTGCGCTCGCACGAGGCACAACTGGCCTATCAGGCGGGACACGATCCGCTCACCGGCCTGCCCAACCGCACGCTGCTGCACGAGCAGTTGAACGAGGCCATAGAGCAGGCCGGCGACGGGAACGGTCTTCTGGCCATCCTGTTCGTGGATCTGGACCGCTTCAAGACCATCAACGACAGCCTGGGGCACCGCGTCGGGGATGATCTGCTGCAGATCCTGGGGGAGCGCCTGAAGACGCAATTCGAGGCCCGAACCGTCGCCCGCATCGGAGGGGACGAGTTCATCGCGATCATCGACGACGTCGCGGATCATCGCGAACTCGAGGGCCGTGCGCGCCAACTGCTGGCGCTGATCGCCGAACCCTTCGCGGTCGGTGGCTGGAATGACCTCCAGGTGGGCGCGAGCATCGGCATCGCCCTGTTCGGCGAAGATGCGACCGAAGCTGGCAACCTGATCACCCACGCCGATGCCGCGATGTACGAGGCCAAGGACGCCGGGCGCAACACCTTCCGTTTTTACCGCACCGCCCTCACCGATGCCGCCAACCAGCGCCTGGAAACCGAGAACCGGCTCCGCCGCGCGCTGACACACGGCGAACTG
>NZ_JAWLFK010000095.1:0-3935 GCF_041685615.1 Thioalkalivibrio sp. | reverse complement strand
CTTCGTGGTGAGTCCTTTCAGACGGCCGGCTGTTACTGGCGCTGGGCCTCGAACTCGATCATCAGTTCAACCTCGTCGCCGACGATGTCGCGGGTCAGGCCGTAGGTCATGCCGAAGTCCGAACGATTGAAGCTGCCGCGCATCGAGGCGCCCAGGACATAGGGCCGGCCGAACAGACCGCCGAGTGGGAACGGGTAGCGCGCGACCTTGTTGAGGGTTACGTCGAGATGAATGGTGCGGGTCTTGCCCAGAAGCTCCAGCCCGCCGCTCAGCCGCCCGGTGTTCTCGCCAGTGGGCTGGTAGCGCGTGGCGGTGAAGCGCATCTCGGGGTATTCGTCGACGTGCAGGAAATCCTCGTTGCGCAGATGGTCGTCGCGCTCGGCGTGGTTGGTGAACACGCTGTCCGTTTGCACGACGAAGAACCCATCCTCCAGTTCGCCCGAGTCGGGGTCGAAGGTGAACTCGCCCTCGGCCTCGAGGAACATGCCCATGACCCTGGCATAGCCGGCATGTTCGACCAGGAAGCCCACCGCGAAGTGGTCCGGGTCGATGACCCAGCGGTCGGCATCGGCCACGACGGTAGCGGGCAGGGCGAAGGCCACGGTCATCAGGGAAGCCAGGAGCGCACAGTGCAGGCGGGTGGCAAAGCGTTTGTTGCGGGCGTCAGTCATGACACACCTCCGGTCGATGGCGGTAGAGCCAGTGGATATCCACGGCAAAGGACAGGCCGAGAGTCAGCAGCCCGGCCAGGGCGATGGTGACAGCGGCGGTGTCGGGCAGGCCGGGGGTCAGCACCAGAAGCAGGACGACGGTCTGCAACACGCAGACGGCCTGGCGCCGCCGGCTCGGCAGCAGCGGCGCGGCCAGCCAGGGCAGGGGAGTGGCGGCCAGGACGAAGGCGTAGCGCATCAGCCCGATCAGGATCACCCAGGGGCCGACCGCGGTGATCTGCCAGGCAAGGACCGAAAGCGCCAGGATCATGGCCGCGTCGAGCTCCATGTCGAATCGGGCACCGAAGCTCGAGGCGCTCTGGGTTCGTCGCGCGACGGCCCCGTCCACGCCGTCGAGTATGAGCGCCAGCCCTGCCAGGGTTATCACCCAGAGCGCCAGCACGGAGTCGCCGGGAGCCGGGGCCGCGACAATCAGGCCGCCCAGCGGCGCCGTCAGGGCGGCGCGCAGGAGCGTGACCCGGTTGGCCGGGCCGGGTCCCTGCCGGGCGGGCGCAGGCCCGTCCGGAGGTGTGCGCAGGACGAGAACGAGGCCGAGCAGGAGCCACAGCGCGACGAAGCCCGCGGCGGCCGGGAGCCCCGGGTCCGTGTGCCTCAGCAACGCAGTGGTCACCGCCAGACCCAGCAGGCCGGTGACCAGCCAGTCGGCTGCCCAGACGCGAAGGCCGGTCTGGATACACGACGGGGAGAGGTTGGCGGCGGAAGGCTCCATGCAGGGATTGTAGCGCCCCGGTGGCGATGGTCGGGTGGGAGCATCAGGGAACGACGGCCCCGACCAATGCGACCATGCGGCGCGCCGGGAGTTGCCGCTTGTTGCGCGCTTCGCACAAACTGCACGGATGACGACCTGTGTCCGCACGCCGTGCCCGGGGCATTCCCGGTGAATGCGCCCGCCTCCGAGCAAGCGTTCTGGGTAACCGGCCCGGGCGCGGGCGAATTGCGCCCGGAGGGGCTGGCGGAGCCGGGTCCGGGCGAGGTGCGGGTGCGTACGCAGTTCTCGGCCATCAGCCGCGGGACCGAGTCGCTGGTGTTCCATGGTCGGGTCCCGCCGAGCCAGTACCGGACGATGTGCGCCCCGTTCCAGGCGGGCGAGTTTCCCTGGCCGGTCAAGTACGGCTATATCAGCGTTGGTACGGTCGAGGCGGGCGGCGAGGCGGACGGCCTGGCGGGTCGGCGGGTCTTCTGTCTGCACCCGCATCAGAGCGCCTTTGTCGTGCCCGCGGCCGGGGTCGTGCCGATCCCGGATGCCGTACCCTCGGAACGCGCGGTGCTCGCGGCCAACATGGAAACGGCGATCAACGCGGTCTGGGACCTGCAGCCCGGCCCCGGGGATCGTATCGGCGTGATCGGCGCCGGCGTGGTGGGGTTTCTGGTGGCCTGGCTACTGCGGGCGATCCCCGGCACCGAGGTTACATTGATCGACCCCAATCCCGAGCGCGAGGCGGTGGCGGCGGCACTGGGGCTGAGGATCGGCACACCCGGACGGGCGCAGGCGAATCCGGACCTGCAGGGGCTGGACGGGGTGGTGCATGCCAGCGGCAACCCGGCCGGGCTGGAACAGGCCCTGGCGCTGGCCGGGGTCGAGGCGCGGGTGGTGGAGATGAGCTGGTACGGCGACCAGCCGGTGCCGGCGCCGCTGGGCGAGGCCTTTCACTCGCGGCGGCTGACGTTGCGCAGTTCACAGGTCGGGCGCATCCCGCCGGAGCGCGCGGCGCGCTGGGACTATACCCGCCGCCTGGCACTGGCGCTGTCGCTGCTGGACGATCCGGCGCTGGAGGCCCTGATCACCGGCGAGGGCGCCTTTGCCGATCTGCCCGCGGTGATGGCGCGTGTCGCCGGCCCGGACGCCGCGCGGACCCTTTGCCACCGCATTCGCTATTGATCCTTTCTTCCAGACGGGGAAGCACCCGATGTACAGCCTGAACGTCCGTGACCATTTCATGATCGCCCACAGCTTTTCCGGCGAGACCTTCGGCCCGGCCCAGAAGCTCCACGGCGCGACCTACGTGGTCGACGTCACCTTCCGCCGCGGGGCGCTGGACACCGAGGGGCTGGTGGTGGATATCGGCCGTGCCAGCGAGGTCGTGAAGACGCTTCTGGCCGATTTGAATTACCAGAACCTGGACGAGCGCGAGGAGTTTCGTGGCCAGAACACGACCACCGAGTTTCTGGCGCACGAGTTGCACCAGCGGGTGGCGCGCGCCATCCATGCGGGCGAGCTGGGCGAGTCGGCGCGCGAGCTGGATGCGGTCTGCGTGACCCTGAACGAGTCGCACGTGGCCTGGGCCAGCTACGAGGCAGCGCCCTGAGCGGGATGTGCGCGCTGGCGCTGGTGGTGCCGGGTTCGCTGGAGCAGCGAACGGGAGGCTACCGCTACGACGCGCGCATGGTTGCGGGCCTGCGGGCGCGCGGCCGGTCGGTATCGGTGCGGGAGCTCGAAGGGGCGTTTCCGGGCCCCGACCCGGCGGCCGAATCGGCGCTCGACGCCGCGCTGGCGGACTTTCCCGATACGCATGCCGTACTCCTGGATGGCCTGGCGGCGGGCGCCTTTCCGGAGGCCCTGGCCCGTCATGCGGCTCGGTTGCGGTTGATCTATCTACTGCACCATCCGCTGGGGCTGGAGACCGGCCTGGAGCCGGCGCGCGCCGAGGACCTGCTGGCGCGAGAGCGCGCGGCACTGGACCAGGTGCACGGTGTGGTGGCCACCAGTGCCTTCACGGCGGGCCAGGCGGCCGCCTGGGGCGTGCCTCCCGGGCGGTTGAAGGCCGTGCCTCCGGGGATCGAGCGCCGGCCGCAAGCCACCGGGCCTGCACCGGGCGAACCACCGCTGCTGCTGTGTGTTGGTTCGGTCGTGCCGCGCAAGGGCCAACTTGACCTGGTGCAGGCCCTGGCGCGGCTCGGGCCGAGGGACTGGCGGGCGGTGCTGGCGGGCTCGCGGGTGGGGGACCCGGCGTATGCGCGGGAGGTCGAGGCAGCGATTGCCACGGCCGGGCTTGAGGGCCGGATCGAATGGGCCGGCGAGTGCGACGACGTGGCACTGGAGTCCTGGTTTGGGCGTGCCTCGGTGTTCGTGCTGCCGAGCCTTTACGAGGGCTACGGGATGGCCTACACCGAGGCGATGGCCCGGGGGCTGCCGGTGATCGGGACCACCGGCGGCGCGATCCCGGGTACGGTTCCGGAAGCGGCCGGTCGGCTGGTACCGCCGGG
>NZ_JAWLFK010000094.1:0-3985 GCF_041685615.1 Thioalkalivibrio sp. | reverse complement strand
GAGCTCCTCGACTGCTCGCGGCCTGCGGCGGCCAAGGCCATGCGTGTCCTTGAGGCGGCGGAAATCGTACACGCGCTCGACGAGCGCAAGAAAAACAGGACCGTCCTGTTCGAGGACTACCTTGCTCACCTGCGGCAAGGAACCGATATCTAACGACAATTACTCTGGCCGGCCGTGTTGCCTCATTAAGAAACGTTACCGACTGTCCATTTCCCCGGATTAGGTCCACGCATCACTGGAGGTTTCCGGGTGTAGCGCCCAATCTTGGACCGGCATTCGATTCCTCACAGTGATCTGTGCGCTTCCCGACTTCGGTGGGCGTCTACATTGAGCGAATGGACGAGAGGGAAGCATTGCGTGTGGCCTTCCCATCCGCGGATCCGGCACTGTGTCGGTCGAATTCCTGTTTTGGGTCGACGGGTGGCCTCATGAGTCAAGAAGATCCCCTCCCAGATACGGCGCGCACCGCTGATCTCTTTAGCGACTTTCCTGAAGAGTCGCGCGAGGGGCAGGGTGTTTGGCCACCGCCGGATCGTTTCCCGCTGAACGTCGACGGGCGGACGGTGCGCGAGCGGGTGATTGCGGACCTTGTGTCTGCGGACTCGCCGTTGGTGGTGACGGGCTACGGGGCGCTTGAAGAGCTCCTTCGTCTGGAGAGTGACCTGGGGGAGGTTCGGCCCCTTCGCATTCTCTTGGGTAACGAGCCGAATGTGGGGGAGGGAGGTCACCGCAGTCTGAAGGCGCCGAGCTTCCCCGAGGAAGTCGAGCAGTACTGGCTGGATCGAGGAATCGCCCTGCGCCTGTCGGCCCGGCTGATCCATTTTCGGGAGCGACTCCGCGAGGGCGCCGTCGAGGCGCGGTACTGGCCGGACACGCAGCGACCGCTGCACGCCAAGATCTATCTCGGGGCGGGGGCGGTAACGCTGGGCTCGAGCAACTTCAGCCGGAACGGGCTGGAACGTCAGCACGAGGCGAACGCGCGGTTCACAGCAACGGGTGAACCGAGGCGTTACCGCGAGGCCGCGGCGCTGGCCGAACAGTTCTGGTCGCTTGGAGAGGACTACACCGATGCGTTGCTGGTGCTGCTCGAGCGTCTGCTGCATGTCGTCGGGTGGCGCGATGCGCTGGCCCGCGCTTGCGGGGAGTTGCTGGAAGGTGAGTGGGCGAAGGGCTTTCTGCAGCAGGTCGACCGGGAGGCCTTTCGCGCGTTGTGGCCGGCCCAGCGTCAGGGGATCGCACAGGCGCTCTATCTGCTGGACCGTCAGGGGGCGGTGCTGATTGCGGATGCGACGGGGTCGGGCAAGACGCGTATGGGTGCGCATCTTCTGCGGGCGCAGCAGGCGCGAATCCAGGGGGCGGGCGGGATGCCCCGCTCGGTCATGATTGCACCCTCGACCGTCGTGGAGGAGTGGGAGCGGGAGGCATCCCGGGCCGATACCGCGCTGGATGTCTTTTCGGTTGGCCTGCTCAGTCACGGAAGCCGCAAGGCGTGGCAGCTGGATGATGCTCTGAGGCGGGCGCGCCTGCTGGCCGTGGACGAATGCCACAATTTCCACAATCGCCGCTCGCGCAGGACACGGCGGCTGTTTACCAATCACCTTGCCGATGACGTTCTGCTCTTTACGGCCACACCGATCAATCGGAATGTCGATGACCTCGTCCGGATCGCGGATCTGCTCGGTGCCGACAACCTGCAGCCGAGCACGCTGAAGGCCCTGGAACGGGTCAATCGTCCCGGTCGCTGGCACGGTCTGGGCGAGGACGAGGCTGCCCAGCTGCGCGATGAAATCCGGACATTCACCATTCGCCGTACCAAGCGCATGTTCAATGCGCTGATTGATCGCGCGCCCGGGGCCTATCGGGATCACACGGGCCGGCCCTGCCGCTATCCGGAGCACCGCTCGTACAGCTATTCCCTGAACGAACCGGCTGCCGACCGTGAACGCGCCGGTCGGATCCGGGAGCTTCTCGATCAGCTCTTCGGCGTGGTCCAGGTTCCGGCGGTCCTGGAACTGAGCGCCGTACAAAGGCAGCAGGGACTCACCGAGGACCAGTATCGTGACAACCTGCTGCTCGGGGCTCACAAGCTGGTCCGCTACCGGGTCATGGCGGCCCTGCGATCTTCGCGTGCGGCATTGGTCGAGCACCTGTGCGGAACGGCGGTGGCGCGGGTCGAGTTCGGGTTGGAGCATTACGCCAAGTCCGCCGATACAGGAGATGTGCTGGGCAAGCTCAAGCAGCCCGGCCGTGTTCCCGAGAATCGGCTGGGCGTGCCCTTGCCCGCATGGCTCACCGATGTCGATGCCTGGGAATCGGCTCACGCGCACGACCACCGGATCCTCTCGCAGGTGCTGGAAGAAGTGCGGGCCATGAGCCCGGCGCGAGAACGTGCCAAGGTGGCCCATCTGGCGCAACTAGCGGCGAGCCACGAGCGTGTGCTGGCCTTCGACAGCCGTCTGATCACCATTGCGGCCTTGAGCGTCCAGCTCGAAGAGCGGCTGCCGGGCGTCGAGATCTGGCAGGCGACGGGCAGCGATGAGCGAAGCCGCCAGGCGGTACTCCGTGCGTTTCGGCCGGGTGGCGACGAGCAGACCGGTGTGGCGCTGTGTTCGGACAGCCTGTCCGAAGGGGTGAACCTGCAGGCGGCCTCAGCGCTGGTTCATCTCGACATGCCCTCGGTGATACGCGTGGCCGAACAGCGAACCGGACGCGTCGATCGGCTCGACAGCCCCCATGCCGAGGTCGAAGTCTGGTGGCCCCGGGATGCCGAGGCGTTCGCTCTCAGTGCCGATGCTCGATTCCTGGATCGAGTCGGCGCGGTGACGGAACTCCTCGGGACCAATCTCCCGTTGCCGGAAGACCTGCAACAGCGGTCACGGGATAGCGTTGACGCTGACACCCTGATCCGCGAATACGAGCGTACGGCCCGTTCGATCGAGGAAGCGGAGCCGCATGATGCGTTTGCCGCGGTGCGCGGGCTGGTGGAAGGTTCGGGTGCCCTGGTCGAACCGGACATTTATGAGTATTACCGCGAGCGCTCGGTGCGGGTGCTCTCAAGGGTCAGCGTGGTGGCCAGCGACACCGTCTGGGCCTTCTTCTGTCTGGCTGGCAGTGTTGACCGGGCGCCGCGCTGGTTTTTCTTCTCCGGCCCGGATGCCGAGGCAACGACTTCGTTGGACAAGGTGGCCGCGGCGCTGCGCGAGCGACTGGCGCCGGGTCCGCCCAATGGTGAAATGGACGAGCCAGCCGCAAGATGGCTGGCACATTTTTCCGAGCGCCTCCCGGAGGCCGAACGGGCGCAGTTACCACTGCGCAAGCAACGCGCCCTGCAAGAGATGACCAAGGTCCTCAATGGATTTTGCGAGGAGGCGGCCCGCCAGAGGGAGCAAGCGCGCCTTGACGCCTATCTCGCTCTGCGCAATCTACTGGAGCGCAAGCCGGAAACGCTGACGGGTGGTGAACCGGATTGGGAGGCGCTGGCCAATCGCTGGCTGGAGCTCATCCGTCCCTACTGGTATCGCCGCCTGACCCAGCAGCGCCGGGGGTTCCTTCGGCTGCGGGATCTGCGCAAGGAACTCATTGAGGCGGAGTCGGAGCTTGGCCCCGAGGTACTGGAGGCGTTTGCCAGCCTCCCGCTTCAAAGCTCTGCGGAGGAGCGGGTGGTCGCGGCCATTCTCGGCATGCCCGATCGTTGATCTGATGTTGGCAGGGTCAACCTGCGTCTTCGGAGGCATGGCTCATGGGCTCCATGCAGGAACCACAGACGACCTCGGTTTCCGGTCGCGCCCAGACTCGCGCGTCGCAGGTCGGGCAGTTCATGCGGACACGGGGATCCGGGCGCGGCGCAGGTGGCGCGAACACCGCCGGTTTTTCGGCATCGTCGGGCAGGGGGATCGTTTCGGCCGGTGCGGGGGCGCTGGCCACGGCCAGGCCCTGTTCGGCCAGGGCCTCCTGCACTTGGGCAACCGATTCCGGATCGGTGGGG
>NZ_JAWLFK010000093.1:1850-4006 GCF_041685615.1 Thioalkalivibrio sp. | reverse complement strand
GCGCGCACGGCGTTGCGGCTCCCTTGTGCAGAATGACTGCACGGCAGTCACCGCGCCTTGTTCGCACGCAAAAGCGACTCGAGCGCGAGCGTGTACATTGATCAGTGTCTCCTTAACCTGGCCGAAGCCCCACCACTAGCCCTTCATCCGAACCGCAGCACCAACCCGTCATCCCGACCGCAGCGGAGTGAAGAGCCGGGATTTCCCACGTCGGAACCACACGACTAAACGCCGGTGTGTTACCACCGACACCAGAGATCCCGGGTAACCGCTCCACAGCTTCCCGGATGGCGACCAACAACAAAATCCTCTCCGCCCCAGTGTCGCCTCTACCAAGGATGCGCCAATCGCCCATGGATGTGACCGTGCACATTCAGAGACATCTCCCTACACTGGGATGCATGAGCCATCGCACCGAAATCGATCGCATTCGTGCAGTGTTGCGCCGCCATCACGAGCTGGAGCTAGCCATTCTGTTCGGATCCCTCGCGAGCGGAAAACTGCATCCACACAGCGATGTCGACCTGGCCGTCAGCGCGGGAGCGCCGCTTCCAACCACCACGCGCATTGCGCTCATCGAAGAAATTGCCTCCACCACCGGGCGCCCCGTGGACCTCGTGGACCTCACCCAGGCTGGCGAACCCTTACTGGGCGAGATCGTCACACGCGGCATCCGCCTGACCGGACGAGACGAGGCCCACGCCCGCTTCCTCACGCGCCACTTGCTCGACCAGGCCGATTTTTCCCCCTACCGCGACCGCATTCTGGCCGAACGGAGACAAGCGTGGATCGCCGGGTAATCGAACAAAAGCTCGAAACGCTGCGCTATTGCGTCCAGCGGGTCGCGCAACGTTGCCCCGACGACCCCAACCAACTCCAGCAAGATCCGGACACACAGGACATCATTGCCCTGAACCTGTCCCGTGCGGTGCAACAATGTGTCGACATTGGAGCCCATCTCGTGACCGCGCTCGAACTACCGCCCCCGGACACCATGGGCCAGACGTTCGACCGTCTCGCTGAAGGCGGCATTATTGAAGCGAGCCTGGCCGACCGGCTCAAGAAGGCCGTCGGCTTTCGCAACATCGCAGTCCATAACTACGAGCGCATCAACTGGGAGATCGTTCACGCCGTCTGCTCGCGCCACCTCGACGACTTCCGGACCTTTGCACGCACAGTCAACGAACGCCTCTGACGCGTCACCCTTCGACCGGCTGCAACCATCGATTCGCACGAGCGGCCCCACCCGCGGAGCCGCCGTGTAGGAGCGGGCTCGCCCGCGAAGCCCCCGCCAAAGCCCGAAAGCCACCAACCCTCTCCACCTTGACGGGCCGCGCCACGCGCCCTCCGGTCATCGCCAGGAGCAAAGCAACGCCGCGATCTCCAAGGGCGACCGCACAGGCCATCCCATTACCCCACCGTAGCGCCCTACCCCGTCACGCCAGCCATGCTGGAGCGAAGAGCCTGTATCGCGCCCAGTCAGGCGAACGTGGCGAGCGCTACCGCTATCCGGCCACCGCATCGTCAGGACGTCGCAGCCGCGCGGCCTCGCGGGCCACATTCACCTGCATGCTCTCCCGCGCCACTTCGTGCAAAGTCGGATCAACGGTGCGCCCCTGGCGATCAAACCACTCCAGCACATCGGCCAAGTGCCATAGCGACGAATGCCCCTCGTGCAGTGGCAACGGGAAGCTGTCCCGGTGGGTTTGCACCAGCTTGCGCATATTCTGCCGGGAGAACTCGAACAGATCGGCCATATCCGTCACGCCCACGAGATCCGGCGCCGCCTCCACCAGACGGGCCTCTGGTATCGCATTGCGTACATCAAGAATCGCACTGCCCACCGCCTCGCGTGCCGCGCCTGCCTCGCGCATAAAAGACAGCGCCAGCCGACCTTTCTGGCCCGTACCGATCAGGGCATCATCGCAGCCACCCTCGAACAACCGGCCCTCTAGCGTCTGCCGATCCAATCCCTCCGGGATCGCGAATTTCAGCGTGAACTCGTATGCGCTCATAATCGCTCCTCTTCACCGACACGGCCTCCGGTACACCCCTCCACCACGCGGCGAATCTGCCGTGCGTGGGAGGACGGGTTCCTCGGTGTACTCCAGACGCTCACGATGCAGAATTCTCCACAACGGCATTCCCGTTCATTC
>NZ_JAWLFK010000093.1:0-1750 GCF_041685615.1 Thioalkalivibrio sp. | reverse complement strand
AGGGGCAATACAACCGCGCCCAGGCATGACCACCAGCCATCTCGACCCGCCAACCATTGGCCTCGGCATGGGCCACAGCCGCTTCAACGTCCTTGTTGGGATGTCGTCGCCTGCCCATCTCTCTCCCTGTGAAACTAGCCCCAGGAGCAATGGTTGTCAACTGAAAACCATTGCTCGCCACGTCCCTGTTAACCTAGCCGAAGCCCCACCACCAGCTCGTCGTCCCAGCCGCAGCACCCCCACTCGATCATCCCGACCGCAGGCCCCACACTCTGTCATCCCGGCCGTAGCGAAGCGAAGAGCCGGGATCTCCCACGCCGGACCAACACCAAACGCCAGTACAACCATCCACGCCAGAGATCCCGGATAACCGCAACGCGTTTTCCAGGATGACGAAGGATGGAGATATGGCTTTTCGACGGTGCCGGAAGCCGAAGAGAGGGGCGTGATGCGGCTGCTAGACAGCAAAGGACGCCGCGCTCGGTTTGAGGGGCCGGGCCAACGCCGGATCGGCCAGAGGGCTGGCCTCCCACAATACCGGTGGCCTGCACCTTCAGGAGGTCAGGCCCGATCCTCCAGATGCAGCCGGAGCCGACGCCCCGTGGCCTCCGCATACCGGCAAAGGGTCTTCCAGGTAGGGGCCGACCGGCCACCCTCCAGCCGCGCCACCACTGACTGCGTGGTCCCCATGCGTCGGGCGACTTCCGCCTGGCTGAGGCCCGCCCTGGCGCGCGCGTCGAGCAGCGCCTCGATGAACTCGAACTCCGGCCCCAGCTGCTCATACTCGCGGCGTACCTCCGAGTCTTCCAGCAGTTCGGCTTTCAGTTCCTCATGGGTCTTCATCACAGATGCTCCTCCCACCGCTTCCTGGCCGTATCAATCGCCCGACGCGGGGTCTTCTGGCTTTTCTTCACAAAAGCATGCAGAACAACCACCTCACGTGAAGCTGCGCAGACATAAAGGGCTCGAGCAATCCCGTCACGCCCCTTCAGCCGCAACTCCCAGATCTTGCCCTCCACCTGCCGCGCATGGGGCATACCTAACACCCCCGGGCCGTGGTCCTGAATCACATCCACCAGCCGCAGATAGCGAGCCTGAAGATCCGGCGGCAGCCCCCTGATCTCCTTCTCGGCGAGTGGTACGACACGCACCTTCCATGGAGTATATCGCATTTTTGCTATCTTCCTTCGCCATCCATGGCGTAATACCGTCCCCGAAACCCCTCAAGCCGCAGCGCCACCGCCCCCGCCATCCCGGCCGCAGCACCAGCCCGTCATCCCGAACGCAGCGCAGCGAAGAGCCGGGGTCTCCCGCGCCGGCATTACGCGCCGACCGTGCCGCACCCCAGCGCCCCGATCCCGGATAACCGCAACACGGTTTCCAGAATGACGGCCTGACTCAGATCCCCGTAGGAGCGGCCTCGGCCGCGAAGCCCCCGCCAAAGCCCGAAAACCACCAAAGCACCACGGAACCTAACCCCGTACCCGATCCCCGGAACCCTTCCCCGTCACCGTCAAAACCAAATACCGGAAATAGCCCCCCAGCGTCAGCGACCCAATCATCTTCGCATCCACCTCGGCCAGCCTCTCGGGGTCCGACATATCGATCCCGTTCACCTGCGCCAGCCCGGTGATGCCGGGGCGCACCGCAAACACCCCGCGTGCCTCGCGCGCCGCGATCAACTCCACCTGACTCACCAGACAGGGCCGCGGCCCGACCAGGCTCATTTCGCCCTTCAACACATTCCACA
>NZ_JAWLFK010000048.1:0-16517 GCF_041685615.1 Thioalkalivibrio sp. | reverse complement strand
AGCCGGATTGTGGTCGGTCCCGGCCCCCGCTATCATGTCGGGCTTCGCCGGTGTAGCTCAGTTGGTAGAGCAATCGATTCGTAATCGATAGGTCGGAGGTTCGACTCCTCTCGCCGGCACCATCTTTCTTCCCCCGATGCTCAGTTCCGGTTGCCCCCCGGTCGGCCACCGTGTTGCGGCCGCCCGCCCGCGCGCGGGCCGCCCCGGCCACCGCCGCGACGGTCGTCGCGCGGCTTGCGCGGGCGCGGCTTCGGCTTTACCGCATCCTGGAACAGCCGCGCCGGGTCCACGCTCGCGGTAGGAATGCGTTCGCCCAGGTAGCTCTCGATGTCCGGCAGGTAGAAGGCCGAGTCCTCGCAGCCAAAGCTGATCGCGTCGCCCTCGGCACCGGCGCGGGCGGTGCGCCCGATGCGGTGCACGTAGTCCTCGCCGGACTGCGGCAGGTCGAAGTTGAAGACATGGGTGACGGCCGGGATGTGCAGCCCGCGGGCGGCCACGTCGGTGGCCACCAGGAACCGGTATTCCCCGGCGGAGAAGTGTTCCAGCAGTTTCTGGCGCTTGTTCTGTGGCACGTCACCCGACAGCAGTGCGGCCTTCTGGTCGTTCGCGTTCAGCCAGTCGCAGACCTTCTCGGCGCCGTGCTTGGTGTTCACGAACACGATGGCGCGCTCCGGCTCGAGGTCACGTGCGAGACCCAGAAGCAGGGGGATCTTCTCGTCGTTGGCCGGGTAGTAGATCGACTGGCGCACGCGGTCGGCGGTCAGGGTCTCGGTCTCGACCTGGACCTTCTCCGGGTTGTTCATGTGTTCGAACGCCAGTTCCATCACGCGGTAGGACAGCGTGGCCGAGAACAGCATGGACAGGCGCTCGCTGGCCGGTGCGCAGCGGCGCATCAGGAAGCGCACATCCTTGATGAAGCCGAGATCGAACATGCGGTCGGCCTCGTCCAGTACCACCACCTCGGTGTGCTTGAGGCCGAAGACCTTCTGCTTGAAGTAGTCGATGATGCGCCCCGGCGTGCCGATCAGTATGTCGGCCCCGGCCTCCAGCTGTTCGCGCTGGGTGTCGTAGCCGGTACCGCCGTAGGCGAGCGCGAGCTTGAGCCCGGTTTCGGCACCCAGCGACGCGGCATCCCTGTGGATCTGGATCGCCAGCTCGCGGGTCGGGGCCAGGATCAGAGCGCGCACATCGGTGGGTCGGCGGCTGGCCGAGGGTTGCTGGCGCAGCAGGCGGTTGAAGGTCGCGATGAGGAAGGCCGCGGTCTTGCCGGTCCCGGTCTGGGCCTGGCCGGCGACATCACGCCCGGCCAGGGCGATCGGCAGCGTCTGTGCCTGGATCGGGGTGCAGGTCTCGAAGCCGGTCGCACGGATGCCCGCCTGGACGGGTTCGGGCAGATCGAGCTGGTCGAAGCGGGTCGTGTCCTGCGCGGTTTCGGTCATGGGATTCCTCGGTCCTGCGTGTTACTTGAACTGCCCGGCGATCATCGTCGATAGTAAGGGCCGTGCAGCCGGCGGTGCGGGCTGTTCCCCCAACCCAAGTCATGAGGGCTCGGAGTGAGCGACAAAATTGTGTACACATCGGACGCCGGTTTCGACGAGGACGTCCTGAAGGCCGATCAGCCGGTCCTGGTGGACTACTGGGCCGAATGGTGCGGCCCCTGCAAGATGATCGCGCCCATTCTGGACGAAATCGCCGAAGAATACGCCGGGAAGGTGAAGGTCGCCAAGCTGAACATCGACGAGAACCCGTCCACGCCGCCGAAATACGGCATCCGCGGGATCCCGACGCTCATGCTGTTCAAGGGCGGCGATGTCGAGGCCACCAAGGTCGGTGCCCTGTCCAAGTCGCAACTGACCGCGTTCCTGGACCAGCACCTGTAACCCCAGGGCCTGGCGGGTGACCGCCAGGCCCTGCAGATGCACGGCTTCACCGGGCTTGCCCCGGGCCGCTGCCTCGCTTACCATCGTCCGGGTTCGAGTGGCCGCCTGGCCATTCCCTGCCTCCTTCCAGTCAATCCGTGTGACCACCCCCGGTCGCCGATCATCCACGTTGAACACAGCATCCCACGCATGAATCTGACCGAATTGAAGCGGATGTCCGCTGCCGATCTCGTGGCCTTCGCCGAAGAAAAGGGCATCGAGAACATGTCCCGCGCGCGCAAGCAGGAGATCATCTTTGCCCTGCTCAAGGCCCACGCGAAGAGTGGCGAGGCCATCTACGGCGACGGCGTTCTCGAAATCCTCTCCGACGGCTTCGGCTTTCTCCGCAGTGCCGACAGCTCCTATCAGGCCGGACCGGACGACGTCTATGTCTCGCCCAGCCAGATCCGCCGTTTCGGCTTGCGTACCGGCGACACCATCTCCGGCAAGATCCGCCCACCCAAGGACAACGAGCGCTACTTCGCGCTGTTGAAGGTCTCGGAGATCAACTTCGAGCCGCCGGAGAACGCCAAGCACAAGGTGCTGTTCGAGAACCTGACCCCGCTGCATGCCAACGAACGCATGCGCATGGAGCGTGGTAACGGTTCCACCGAGGACATCACTGCCCGCGTGATCGACATCGTTGCGCCGTTCGGCAAGGGTCAGCGCGGGCTGATCGTCTCCCCGCCCAAGGCGGGCAAGACGCTGATGCTGCAGAACATCGCCCAGAGCATCGCCGGCAACTATCCCGAGTGCTACCTGATCGTGCTGCTGATCGACGAGCGCCCCGAGGAGGTGACCGAGATGGACCGGATGGTCCAGGGCGAGGTGGTCTCCTCCACCTTCGACGAGCCGGCCCAGCGCCATGTGCAGGTCGCCGAGATGGTGATCGAGAAGGCCAAGCGCCTGGTCGAGCACAAGCGTGACGTGGTCATCCTGCTGGACTCCATCACCCGCCTTGCACGTGCCTACAACACTGTGGCCCCGAGCTCCGGCAAGGTGCTCACCGGTGGCGTGGATGCCAATGCGCTGCACCGCCCGAAGCGGTTCTTCGGCGCCGCGCGCAACGTGGAAGAGGGTGGCAGCCTGACCATCCTCGCCACCGCGCTGGTCGAGACCGGTTCCAAGATGGACGAGGTCATCTACGAGGAATTCAAGGGCACCGGCAACATGGAGATCCACCTGGAGCGGCGCATCGCGGAGAAGCGCATCTACCCAGCGATCAACGTCAACCGTTCCGGTACCCGTCGCGAGGAACTGCTTACCGCGCCGGACGAGCTGCAAAAGCTCTGGATCCTGCGCAAGTTCCTGCACGGCATGGACGACATCGAGGCCATGGAATTCCTGCTTGGCCGCATGCAGTCGTCCAAGACCAATTCCGAGTTCTTCGACCAGATGAAGCGCAGCTGACCCGGCGCCTCCCAGCCTGACGTTTCACGCTTCGCGCCCGGTGGCCTGTGCCGTCGGGACCGCGGAGAAAACCGGTTCACAGGAAGGCTGGAAGAACCGAAGGTTCGGGACTGCAAAAGAGGGTTCGGAACCACAGGAAACGCCGACTGCACTGGCATGTTTCCAGTCTTCCGATCTTCCTGTAAATAGGTTTTCTCCGCGTCCGCGGGCGTGTTGACTGCGGCGGGCTTTAGCCCGGGACCGGCTCGAAGCTGATCAGCCGGTCCAGGCGCCACCACTGCCGGCGGCCCGCCGTGTCGCGCAGGATCAGGTACTCGGCGCCGCGCCGGGTGCGCAGGTCCAGTGGCCGCACGATCGCGATCCGGTCCATCGCCCCGCGCCGCCAGTGCGTGCGCAGGAACTGTCCGCGCACGATCGCCAGCTCCAGCTCGGAGTAGCGCTCGCAGGTGATCGGGGTGTACGGCGGCGCCGAACTCACTCGCCCTCCCGTCGTGCGGCGATGCGCGGGATCTCCTCGTCACCGGCATCCTCGCGGCGAAACACGATGGGGGCACAGCACACCGCGCAGTCCTCGATCCATTCGCGGTCATTGCTGACCATGTCCACCGTGGTCTCGCCGGGCTCGCCGCACCAGGGGCAGGCAAAACCGACAAACTCGACGGGACGCATCATCGACCCTCCTCCGGGCCCGCGGGCCAGGCTATCGGCGTGGCGATCGAGTCCTGCGGAGTCCCTTCCGGAAGAAAACGTTCCAGCACGTCATTGAGAAATGCCAGGCCCCGTTCCGTGGCCTGCAGGCGTCCCGCATCGGTCACCAGCAGTCCCTCTGCGCGCAGCCCGGAAAGCGCCGGTTCCAGCGCCGTCAGGGGCAGGCCACAGCGCGCCTCGAAGCTCGCGGCCTCCACTCCGTCTACCAGGCGCAGCGCGTTCAGCAGGAACTCGAAGGGCCGCTCCGCCGGCGCCACCGCCTGGTCCTCGTGCTGCCGGGGCGCAGCCAGATAGGCCTCGGGCTGACGCCGCTTCATCCGGCGCAGGATCGTGCCCTCGTGCACCTGTGTCAGCTTGCCGTGGGCCCCGGCGCCGATACCGACATAATCGCCGAAGGTCCAGTAATTGCGATTGTGCCGACAAGCCTGCCCCGCGCGTGCATAGGCGGATACCTCGTACCGAGTATAGCCAGCCGCCGCCAGATCGGACTGACCCCGTGCAAACAGCTCCTCGATCATGGCGTCCTCCGGCAGTTCGGGCGGCCGCGCGGCGAATAGCGTGTTCGGCTCCAGGGTCAGTTGATACCAGGAGATGTGCCCTGGATCCTGCTCGATCGCCGCCTTCAGGTCCGCGAGCCCGGCCGTGACCGACTGCCCCGGCAGGCCGAACATCAGGTCCAGGTTGATCACTTCGAAGCCGGCGGCGCGGGCGTGTTCCACCGCGCTGTGCGCCTCGGCCGCCCCGTGGATGCGGCCAAGGCGCGCGAGCATCGCGTCGTCGAAGCTCTGGATCCCCAGTGACAGCCGGTTGACCCCCGCTTCGCGGTAGCCGCGAAAGTAGGCGCGATCGGCGGTGCCGGGGTTGGCCTCCAGGGTGACCTCGCAGTCCGGGCGCAGCGGCAGCCGGGCGCGCAGCCCGGAGAGCAGCGCATCCATGGCCTCCGGCGGGAACAGGCTGGGCGTGCCGCCGCCGATGAACACGCTCTCCAGGCGCCGCCCCCAGACGTCCGGCAGCTGGCCTTCCAGGTCACTCAGCAGCGCCGCCACGTAGTCGTCGAACGGCGCCTCGCCCCGGGGCTCGTGCGAGTTGAAGTCGCAATACGGGCACTTGCGCACGCACCAGGGCAGGTGCACGTACAGCGCCAGTGGCGGCGGATGGGTCAGCGCGGGGTTCATGTGCGGAGCATAGGCGAGCCTCCGGGTGGCGTCGAAAGCACCCAGTCCCGCCATTGCAGCCTCCGACGTCGGCGACCAAAGCACCGTTCTCGCGAGCGCCGCAGGCGCATGGCGATCTCCCTGGATGGGCCCCGGCGCCGGACCGGGCCGGTGGATTTCAGGCCGTCGGGTTGCCCATGCGGTGGCGCAGGCTGGCCACGAGCTGTTGCAGGGCCTGGCCACGGTGGCTCAGACGGTTCTTGGTCTCCGGGGGCAGCTCCGCCGAGGTGCAGCCCTCCTCCGGCACGAAGAACAGCGGGTCGTATCCAAAGCCTTCGGCACCGCTGGCCTGCTCCGTGATCCGTCCGGGCCACACGCCCTCGGCGATAACCGGTGCCGGGTCCTCCGCGTGTTCCAGATACACCACGACCGCACGGAAGCGCGCACCGCGGTGCTCCGGCGGGATGCCGGCCAGCGCCTCCAGCAGCTTGGCATTGTTGGCCGCGTCGTCGGCAGCGCCACCGGCATAGCGCGCGGAGTAGATTCCCGGCTGGCCGCGCAGGGCATCCACCTCCAGCCCGGAGTCGTCGGCAATCGCCGGCAGCCCGGTGTGCCGGGCGGCATTGCGCGCCTTCAGGATGGCGTTCTCCACAAAGGTCAGGCCGGTCTCCTCGGCCTCGGGCACGGCGTGCTCCGACTGCGCCTCGATTGTCAGCCCCAGCGGTTCCAGCAGGGCACGGATCTCGCGCAGCTTCCCGGGGTTGCCGGTAGCAAGAACGACGCGGCGAGCCTCGCCCATGGCTCAGCCCCCGGCCAGCACGGCGCGCTGGGCATCGCAGATCTCCTGGATGCCCTTCTCGCCCAGGTCCAGCATCTGGTCCAGCTCGTCGCGGCGGAAGGCGTGGCCCTCGGCGGTGCCCTGGATCTCGATCACGCCGCCGGCCTCGTTCATCACCAGGTTCAGGTCGGTCTCGGCCTGCGAGTCCTCGTCGTAATCCAGGTCCAGCACCGGCTCGCCGCCGAAGATGCCCACCGAGATCGCTGCCACCTGACCGTGCAGTGGGTCCTTGCGGATCAGGCCCTGCTCGCGGGCCTTGCGGATGGCGTCGTACAGCGCGACATAGGCCCCGCTGATGGAGGCGGTCCGGGTGCCGCCATCGGCCTGGATCACGTCGCAGTCGACGATGATCTGGCGTTCGCCCAGGGCCTCCAGGTCCACCACCGCGCGCAGCGAGCGGCCGATCAGGCGCTGGATCTCCATAGTGCGGCCACCCAGCTTGCCGCGGGCGGCCTCGCGAACCATGCGGTCGTGGGTGGAGCGCGGCAGCATGCTGTACTCGGCCGTCACCCAGCCGCGGCCCTTGTTCTTCAGCCACGGCGGCACCCGCGACTCCACCGTGGCGTTGCACAGCACGCGGGTGTCCCCGAATTCCACCAGTACGGAACCCTCCGCGTGCCGGGTGAAATGGCGGGTAAAACGCACGGGGCGCATCGCGTCGGCTGCTCGGCCACTGGGTCGCATGCTGTGATCCTTGCTAGATTTGAAAGGAGCGCAGTATACGGGCCGTCACCGCCATACGCAGCAGGGGCCGCAACGGGGGGAAGCATGATTACCAGCATGACCGGGTTTTCCCGGCACGCCATGACGCTGGACGCGGGCGTGTTCGATTGGGAGCTCAAGAGCGTCAATCACCGTTATCTGGAGCTGCGCATCCACCTCCCGGACCACCTGCGCTCGCTGGAGGCCGAGGTGCGCAGCCGCCTCAAGGCACGGCTGGCGCGCGGCAAGGTCGATGCCGTCCTGCGCGACCGTGGCCAGGCCGACAACGCGCCGGATGCCTTCGATCAGGCGCGGGCGCAGGCCCTGATCGGTGCCTGCGCTTCCATTGAACGCATGATGGCGAACCCGGCGCCGGTCTCGCCGCTGGACGTGCTGCGCTGGCCTGGGGTGCTGCAGGACACCGCGGATGTCGGCGAAACCCTTGCCGCCCCCTTGCTCGCCGGCTTCGACCGCGCCCTGGAGGCCCTGGTCGGGATGCGCGCGACCGAGGGCGCGGCCCTGGCCGATGGCATGCGCACGCGCCTGGACGCGCTGGCCGGGCACGCCCGCTCGATCCGCGCGCGGCGCCAGCCAATGCTGGACGACCAGCGCAGCCGCATCCTTGCCCGTATCCACGAACTGGATCTGAACCTGGACCCGAAGCGCCTGGAGCAGGAGGTCGCGCTGCTGGCCCAGCGCATGGATATTGCCGAGGAGCTGGACCGCATCGAGGGTCACGCGGCCGCCGTGCACGAGATCCTGGACCAGGGCGGATCCAGTGGCCGGCGGCTCGACTTCCTGATGCAGGAGTTCAACCGCGAAGCCAATACCATCTCGTCGAAATCGCATGACCTCGAGATCACCCGCGCCACGGTGGAGATGAAGGTCCTGATCGAGCAGCTGCGCGAGCAGGTGCAGAACCTGGAATAGCCGATGCGCCGTTTCCGCTTGCGCCTGGCGATCTCGCGCCACGAGATGGAGGACTACTACACCGGCCGCGCCGCGGTGGTCTTCGCGCAGGCCGACAGTGGCGAGAGCGTGCAATTCCCCGCGCGGCTGTTGCGCAGCCACCTGGATCAGCGCGGTGTGCATGGCGTGTTCGAGCTGATCACCGACGACGACTACAAGCTGCGGGAGTTTCGCCGCCTGCTATGACGGGCGTCCCCCTCAGACCCTTGAAAACGCGGGATGTGTCCCTATCTCTAAGGGTGAGTCAGATGACACCCACACTAAGGAGGGGAAGCCATGACCATGACCCGTTACGAACCGTTCAGCCTGCTTGGTCAACTGTCGCGTGAACTCGGTCGCATGCCGGACATGCCCGGCACCGAGGACTCTGCCGCGACCTCCGACTGGGCCCCCGCGGTGGATATCCGCGAAGAGACCGATGCCTACGTGCTGCATGCCGACATCCCCGGGGTAGACCCGAAGGATATCGAGTTGCACATGGAGAGCGGCGTGCTGACCCTGCGCGGCGAGCGCAAGCACGACAGCGAGGAAGAGAAGAACGGCTACAAGCGCATCGAGCGCGTGCGTGGCAGCTTCTTCCGCCGCTTCTCGCTGCCCGACACGGCGGACGCCGACAACATCTCCGCGCGCAGCGAGAATGGCGTGCTGGAAGTCCGCATTCCGAAGCAGGCCCGCGTGCAGCCGCGCCGGATCGAGATCGAGAACTGATCCGGCCTCCCGCCGCGCGTCGCGGATCCCCGCGGCGCGCGCCGCCATGGGCGCTGCCCCGGGTTCTGCCCGCGGTAGCGCCCCGTTTTTTACGGCTCGGGAAGGCGCCTTCGCGCGTCTTGCCGGGTGACAGCCGCATCCCGGCTATCATGACCACTGGCGGGATTCGGGTGTCACCCGAGGACGCAGCCGCAACCGCTCGAGGAACGCAATGGAATACAAGGATTACTACAAGATCCTCGGTGTGAGCCGCGACGCCAGCCAGGACGAGATCAAGAAGGCCTACCGCAAGCTGGCACGCAAGTACCATCCGGATGTCAGCAAGGACCCGGACGCCGAGACCCGCATCAAGGAGGTCAACGAGGCCTACGAGGCCCTGGGCGACCCGGAAAAGCGCAAGGCCTACGACCAGCTGGGCTCCAACTGGCGCCAGGGGCAGGACTTCCGGCCGCCGCCCGGCTGGGACGGCTCGACCCAGCACCGCGGTGCCCGCGGGGGCGCCGGGGCCGGGGCCGACTTCGGCGGCTTTTCGGATTTTTTCGACTCGATCTTCGGCGGTGGCGGCATGGGCGGCGGGCGCCGCCGCGCGGGCGGTGCCGGCTTCAACATGCGCGGTGCCGACCGCGAGGGTCGCGTGGAGATCACCCTGGACCAGGCGCTCAAGGGCACCGAGGTCTCGGTCAGCGACGCCGATGGCCGAGTGCAGCGCGTACGCATCCCGGCCGGGGCCAAGGACGGCTCGCGCCTGCGCGTGCGCGGCCAGGGTGACCCGGGGGTCGGCAGTGGCGGTGCCGGTGACCTGCTGCTGGAGATCCGGGTCAAGCCGGACAGTCGCTACACCCTGGACGGGCGCAATCTCTACCGCGAGATCCCGATCACGCCCTGGGAGGCCGCGCTGGGCGCGACTATCGAGGTCCCTACCCCGCACGGCTGGGTGAACCTGAAGATCCCGTCCGGTTCGCAGTCGGGCAAGCAGATGCGGCTGAAGGGCAAGGGCCTTCCGGGCAAGCCGCCGGGCGATCTCTACCTGAAGCTGATGGTCCAGGTGCCGCCGGAGGACGAGGCCGGTGACTGGTATCGCAAGATGGCCGAGCAGTCTTCCTTCGCCCCGCGCGCCGATCTGACGCCCTGATCGTCGCGTTCAACTCGAGGCGCGCCCATGCGTCGGCTGATTCCCCTGCTGATCCTGGCCATGGCCGTGCTTGAGGCCGCGCCGGCCACCGCCCAGCTCCCGGCTGCGGTGGATGGCCAGCCCCTGCCCTCGCTGGCGCCGATGCTCGAGCGCACCATCCCCGGTGTGGTGAATATCGCCACCCGCGCGCGGGTGGTGGAGTCGGCCAGCCCGCTGTTCGACGATCCCTTTTTCCGCCGTTTCTTCGATGTCCCCGAGCGCGAACGCGAGCGCCAGGGCCTGGGCTCCGGCGTCATCGTGGATGCCGATGCCGGCACCATTCTCACCAACAGCCACGTGATCGCGCGTGCCGACACCATCCTGGTTACGCTCCATGACGGGCGCCAGTACGAGGCCGAGGTGGTGGGTGCCGACCCGGCCACCGACGTCGCCGTGATCCGAATCGACGCGGACGACCTGCAGGCGATCCCGCTGGCGGATTCCGACGCCCTGCGCGTCGGCGACTTCGTGGTCGCCATCGGGAACCCGTTCGGTCTGGGTCAGACGGTGACCAGCGGTATTGTCAGTGCCCTCGGTCGCAGCGGTATCGGTGGCGCCGGCTTCGAGGACTTCATCCAGACCGATGCCTCCATCAACCCCGGCAATTCGGGCGGGGCGCTGGTCAATCTGCGCGGCGAGCTGGTCGGTATCAACACCGCACTCCTCGCCCGGGGTGGCGGCAACATCGGTATCGGCTTCGCCATCCCCGCCAACATGGCTCGCCAGATCCAGGAGCACCTGCTGGCCGAGGGCCAGGTCGAGCGTGGTGCGCTGGGCGTGGAGATGCAGGACTTGACCCCGGCGCTGGCCCAGGCCTTCGGGCTGGATGTGTCGCAGGGCGCGGTGATCACCCGGGTGGTGCGCGGCTCGGCCGCCGAGCGGGCCGGCCTGTTGCACGGGGACATCGTGCTGCGGGTGGACGATCAGCCGGTGCGCAGCGCCAGCGACCTGCGCAATCGCCTCGGCCTGCTGCGCGTGGGTTCCGGGGTGGAGCTGGATGTCCTCCGCGACGGTTCGGAGCAGCGCGTCCATGGGCGCCTCGACCGCCCCGAGGAACGCCGCATCGAAGGCGCGGCCGTGCATCCGCGCCTGGACGGCGTGCGGTTATCCGAGACCGCCGGGCGCGGCGGTCGCAGCCACGTGGCGGTGGTCGCGGTGGAACCCGGCACCGCCGGGGCCCGCGCGGGTCTGCGCCCCGGTGACGTGCTGCTCGCGATCAACCGCCAGCGCATCGGGCGCCTGGCCGACCTGCCGCAGCAACTGGCTGCCCACCAGCCCCTGCATCTGCAGCTGCTCCGTGGCAACCAGTCGCTCTACCTCGCCCTGCGCTGACGCTCCTCGCCCTGCCCGCGATCACTCCCCGGCAGATAATTTCGCAGGGGCCAGCTAGCTGGCCCCTGCGAGGGGTGCGAACAGGACGGCGGGGGTTCAGGATCCCGGGGTGTTCTTCTCCACCCAGCGGTGGCTTCCGTCGGCCAGGGTCTCGCGCTTCCAGAACGGGGCCTCGTGCTTCAGGCGTTCCAGGATGTCGCTGCAGGCATCGCGGGCGGCCACGCGGTGCGCGGACCAGGTGGCCACCAGCACCAGGGCGTCGCCGGGGCGCACGTCGCCCACGCGGTGGGCCACATGGCAGCCCAGCAGCGGCCAGCGCGCCTCGGCCTCGGCGACGATGCGTTCCAGCTCGCGCTCGGTCATCCCCGGATAGTGCTCCAGGAACAGTCCGGTCACGTCCTTGTCTTCGTTGAAGTCGCGCATGCGGCCGACAAAAACGCTGGCCGCCCCGCGCGCGTTCGCCGGGATGGCCTGTTCGGCTCGGCGGACGATCTCCCAGGGGTCGAAATCGCCGGTATGGATCTCGACCGCCACCCTAGCCCCCGGTCACCGGCGGGAAGTAGGCGATCTCGTCGCCATCGCGCACCAGGGTCTCCAGGCTGGCCTGCTCCTGGTTCACCGCGGCCATCAGGCGCTCGGGCGGGGCCTCCTGGTGCAGGTGTCGCCATAGCTCACCGACGGTCAGGCTTTCCCCGGGCAATTCCGCCTCGTCGCCCTGGCGGCCCACTTCCTCGCGCAGTCGCGCGAAATAGTGAACGTGTACGGTCATTCCGGCCCCTGTAAACATGGCTGCGAGTCAAGCATTATAGCCGTGATGAACGAATTCACTCACTTCGATGCCGAAGGCCATGCGCACATGGTCGATGTCGGCGAAAAGTCCGTTACGCACCGCGTGGCGATCGCCGAGGGCCGTATCCACATGCAGGCGGCCACGCTGCAGCGCATCCGCGAAGGCCGCCATGCCAAGGGGGATGTACTGGGTATTGCCCGGGTGGCAGGCATCATGGGTGCCAAGAAGACGGGAGACCTGATCCCGCTGTGCCACCCGATCGGCCTGACCCGGGTGGCCCTGGAACTGGAGACGGAAGATACTGCCGTGCGCGTGCAGGCCACCTGCGAGGTGCACGCGCCAACCGGGGTGGAGATGGAGGCGCTGACCGCCGTGTCCACTGCGCTGCTAACGGTCTACGACATGTGCAAGGCCGTGGATCGCGGCATGCAAATTGATGGTGTTCGTCTGCTGGAGAAACGCGGGGGCCGCAGCGGCACCTGGCGGGCCGAACCGAAAGGAGATTCCGAATGAAATGGATCAAGCGCCTGCTGGGCCTGATCGTCGTACTGATCCTGCTGGTCGTTATCGTGGCGGCGTACCTGCTGGTCACCTTCGACGCCAATGACTACAAGGAGCGCATCGAGGCCGAGGTGCAGGAGGCAACCGGCCGCGAGCTGGACCTCTCCGGGTCCATCGGCCTGACCCTGTTCCCCAGCCTCGGGCTGCGCCTGGAAGAGGTGCGCTTCGGCAATGCCGAGGGCTTTGGTGACGAGCCGTTCGCCGAGGTCGACGTGGTGGATGTCGCGGTGGCGGTGATGCCGCTGCTGCGCCGTGAGCTGGAGATCCAGCGCGTGCAGGCGGACGGCGTGCGCCTGAACCTGGCGCGCGACGAGGAGGGCCGCAACAACTGGGATGACCTGCTGGATCACGCCGGCGCCGCGCGCGACGACGCGGTGGGTGCGGACGATGACGAGCGCACCACGACCGAGACCCGCCTGGCCCTGCAACGCATCGACGTGGCCGGGATCTCCCTGACCAATACCCGGGTGCGCTGGGATGATCGCGAGACCGGCATGCAGGCCACCCTCGAACCGTTGGAGCTGCAGGTCGGCCGCTTCCGCCCGGGTGTCGAGACCCGGCTTGATCTGGAAGCGGTCGTGCGCGCCGAGGGCGGCGATCTGGCCGAACCCGTGGAGCTCGCACTCGACCTGGGCGGGTTGATGAACCTCGACCTTCTGAACGACCGCTATTCCGTGCGCCGTCTGAACGCTACTCTTGGCCTCGACGGTGGCGGGCTGCCGCGCGCCGTGGGCATGACCCTGGAAACCGACGTCGCCTTGGAGATGGCCGAGGCGATGTCCCTGCGCCTGGAGCGTCTGACGCTGGGCGTCTCCGGCGTGCGCATGACCGGGTTTGCCGAACTGTCCGAACTGGATGGCGAGCAGCCGAAGATCCGCAGCGAGATGCGCACCAACACCTTCAACCTCAAAGACGTATTGACGGACCTGGGTCTGGACGCCCCCGAAACCAGCGATCCGGATGCCCTGGGCCGCGTTGCCCTCGACCTGTCCGCCAACGGCAGTTTCCAGGCATTGAACATGGATCCGTTCCTGATCACCGTGGATGACGCCATGCTGAACGGTTCCGCGGGCTGGGATGGTCGCGGGGAACGCCCACTGATCACCTTCGATGTCTCCGGCGAGAGCCTGAATCTTGACCGCTACCTGCCGCCGGAAGTGGAAGAGGCCCGCACCGAAAACGGCGACGGTGAAGGTGAAGGTGAAGGCGAAGGTGAAGGCGATGAGGATATCGCCATCGAAATGCCGCTGGAGGCCTTGCGCAGTGTGGATGTCGACGGGAGCGCGGCGCTTGGACGCCTCGACGTGATGGGCATGGTCCTGCGCAACATCGAGCTGCAGATCCAGGCCGAGGCGGGGGACTGGAATATCCAGCCCCTGGATGCCGCGGCCTACGACGGCGAACTGACCAGCCGCCTGCGCCTGGACGCCCGGCACGATGCCCCGCGCTACGAGCTGGCGGCCGACCTGCAGGGCCTGGACATCGGGGCCCTGCTGGAGGACTTCCAGGGCGATGATGCCCGCCTGATGGGAACTGGCAACCTGGAGCTGGATATCGCCACCCGGGGCGAACTCCTGAGCGAGTTGAAGGGTTCCCTGAACGGCTCCGGCAACATGCGCTTCGAGGATGGTGCGGTTCGCGGCATCAACGTGGCGCAGGTCATCCGCCGGGCCGAGGCGCGCCTGCGTGGCGAGCAGCTGGAAGAGGACGAGCCCAACCAGACTGATTTCAGCGAGCTTTCCGGCAGCTTCAACATCCGCGATGGCGTGGTACGCAACGAGGACCTGGAGGCCAGCTCGCCCCTGTTGCGGGTGCGCGGCGAAGGCGAGGCCGACCTGAACGACGACAGCCTCGACTACCTCGTGAACACCACCGTGGTCGGTACCCTGGAGGGCCAGGGCGGCCGGGAACTCGACGATCTGCAGGGCGTGACGCTGCCAATCCGCGTCAGCGGCACGTTCACCGATCCGAGCTTCCGTCTCGAGCTGGAGGACGCCCTGCGGGACCGTTACGAGGATGAGGTCCGCGAACGCGTGGAAGAGGAAGAGGATCGTGTCCGCGAACGCCTGGACGAGGAAGAAGAGCGCGCCCGCGAGCGTATCGAGGAGGAGTCCGACCGGCTCCTGGATCGTTTCCGTAATCGCTGATCACCCGCGGCGCCCGCCTCCGGTGCGGGTGCCGCCAGATTCGATGCGCCCATGAACGCCTTCGCCGAGCGGCTGCTCGCCTGGTTCGATCACCACGGTCGCCAGGACCTGCCGTGGCAGCATCCGCGCACGCCCTACCGGGTGTGGGTCTCCGAGATCATGCTGCAGCAGACCCGGGTCGAGACCGTCGTCCCTTACTTCCTGCGCTTCATGGAGCAGTTCCCTGACGTGCAAAGCCTTGCCGCGGGGCGGCAGGACGCCGTGCTGCACCAGTGGTCAGGGCTGGGCTACTACGCCCGCGCGCGCAACCTGCACCGGGCCGCGCAGGTGGTGGTCGAGGAGCATGGTGGCGTCTTTCCCGCCGAGCGCGAGGGCCTTGAGCAGCTGCCGGGCATCGGCCGCTCCACCGCCGCCGCGATCATCGCCCAGGCGCATGACGCGCCCGAGGCCATCCTGGACGGCAACGCCAAGCGGGTGCTCGCACGCCATGCGGCGATCCACGGCTGGCCCGGCAGCCCGGCCGTGCAGCGTGAGCTGTGGGCCGAGGCCGAAGCGCGAACCCCCGCAACCCGCTGCGCCGACTACACCCAGGCGATCATGGATCTGGGCGCCCTGCTCTGCACCCGCAGCCGTCCCGCCTGTGCGGCCTGCCCGGTGCACGCGGACTGCGGCGCCGCGCAGCAGGGCCTGACCGGCACGCTGCCTTCGCCCCGGCCGCGCCGCGACCTGCCCACCCGTACCCGCTGGGCTGCCTGCCTGCGTGCCCCCGAGGGCATCGCCCTCGTCCAGCGCGAACAGGACGGCATCTGGGGCGGGCTCTACAGCCTGCCGGAGGCCGAAACCCCCGACGCCCTGGAGGACTGGGTACTCGCCCAGTGGCCCGGCGCCGCGCCGGCCGCGACTGATCACGGACTGCAGCACAGCTTCAGCCACTACCGCCTGGATCTGCGTATCCGGCCCTTCGACCTCCCGGCTGGCGCGTGTGGGATCATGGAAGACAACAGGGTGATTTGGTATAAACCCGGCACATCACGGGCGGTCGGCATCCCGGCCCCCATCCAGCGTTATCTGCACGACGACAAGGACTCCGGTAATGGCACGAACCGTTAACTGCGTAAAACTCGGGAAAGAGGCCGAAGGGCTCGACTTCCCGCCCTATCCCGGCGAGATGGGCAAGAAGGTCTATTTGAACGTGTCCAAGGAGGCCTGGCAGGCCTGGTTGAACCACCAGACCATGCTGATCAACGAATACCGCCTGACACCGGTCGACCCCAAGGCGCGCAAGTTCCTCGAAGAGGAAATGGAGAAGTTCCTGTTCGGCGACGGCTCCGAGAAGCCGGAAGGCTTCGTCGACCCGAACGCCTCCTGAGTCGCGGTATTCCGCGGCTTGTGTCGCTTCGGCGGCCCCGCGCGCTTGACGTGGAGCCGCCGGGCCGCTTTAATACCGCCCTTCGTCCGCAGGACGAATCCCCCCCGAAGTATGGCCGGGTAGCTCAGTCGGTAGAGCAGGGGATTGAAAATCCCCGTGTCGGCGGTTCGATTCCGTCCCCGGCCACCATTATCTTTCCCGTAGCACCATCCGCCCCATCAATAAGCGTTGGCCGCGTCTGTGTATGGGCCGCCCGACCTGCGTCGCGTCTGCATGTGATCGGGTACTGGATCCGACGTTGAATGTCTCTGAACCGCCTGATGGCTATGCGGCCGATTCATGCTCGACATCCCAGCCCGGGAATACGAGTACGGCGGGGTGGCAGCGCAGTGCCCTTGCCAGGACCTTGGCGCGATCAACACCGAGACGTACACGGTCATTCTCGATGGCCGAAATGGTGGACTGCGGGATGCCGGAAGCATTCGCGAGGTCGTTCTGGCTCATTTCCTGAAGCTCACGCAGGATCCGAACCGACTCGCCAACCGAAACTTCGACCCTTTTCTTTGCCTTGCGATAATCACTCATGTCACGTCCTCCCGTAATCGTGGGGAGTCACCTTCTCGACCTGTATAAGAACCTTGTTCTTCTCCACCCGGTAAATGACGCGGTACTGGAGGTTCAGACGAGACAACCGGAAGCCCTTCTACTTGCCCGATAAAGCTTCGTCGTTGAAGCCCCG
>NZ_JAWLFK010000092.1:0-4131 GCF_041685615.1 Thioalkalivibrio sp. | reverse complement strand
GGGCGGCAATGCCTATTGTTATGTCGAGGGGTCGGAACACCTTCTGTTTTGACCTTCGCCTCCCGTATGGAGCCCCTTGCGGAAGGGTGCTCGGGCCGGGACAAGGCGCTGGATGTCTGAGCGAAGCGCAGCGCAGCGAGTTCAGCGCCGCCGGTCCGAGGGCCCTGGAGCAAGGTTCCCGGGCGGAATCCGGGTGCCCTTCTTTGGGTCCTTTCTTGGGCAAGCAAGAAAGGACCTCGGGGCGCGCTGGCGAGTCAGCGCCGGGCAGTATGTGGACCGAAGGCACGTAAACACCAGAAGACGAACCCGGGCCAGCCTCAACAAGGCAGGTGACGGACCGAGACCACCGGAAACACCGGATGATGAATATGGAGTAGCGGGTGGCGGGCCGCACCCGGGCCGGGAATGCCCGGGTGAAAGGGAGGGCGGCGGGGCGCCGCGCCGGCAGGCGCGCTAGCGCGAGGAGCCGAGGCTTTGCTCGATGCGGTCGGCGAGGGCGACCAGCCGCGCCGAACTGTCGGCCGAGTCGGCGCCGGCCTTCTGCTGCTGGCATTCCAGCAGCTCATGCGCCAGGTTGAGCGCCACCATCACCGCGATGCGCTCGGCGCCGACCACGCGGCCGCCATCCCGCAACTCCCGCATGCGTTCGTCAATCAACGAAGCGGAGGCGAACAGATCGGCGCGTTCCTCCGGTGGGCAGGCGATCTGGTACTCCTTGCCCATGATGGAGACGCGGACGGGTTCGGACTGGCTCATTCGCTGTGCTCCATCGAGCGCAGGCGCGCGATCATGTTCTCGACCCGGTGGCGGGCCTGCTCGTTGCGTTCCTTGAAGGCCGCGCGCTCGCCCTTGAGCTGGCGCACCTGCTCCTGCAACAGGTGGTTCTCCTCGCGCAGGGCGGCGTGCTCCTCCAGCAGGCGCGTGATCGCGGCCTCAAGGCGCTCGGTCGGGTCGATCACGGAATCGTCGTTCGGCTGCATGGCCTCGGTCCCGGTTGGCAGGCGGCCTTCGCCGCGGGGCGTTTGATCCATGGAGTCTAGGAGGGCTTCGCGCGGAGCGTCAACTTGGGCCATCTTCTTGCTGGAACACATTCACTTTTTGGGGGGCGCACACTTGTGATGCCGGGGTTTGTTGCGGCCCGGTGCCCGCGCTGGCCACAATACGGCGAATCCCGTCCCTGACAAGTGTTGCTGCCCATGACCCAGCCCCCCGAACCCGGCCCCGAGGCCACCGTGATCGAGGGCACGGCCCACAACGGCAAGCCGTGCCGCATCGTTGACAATACGGGCCGCGTGCCGCACGCCGAGCTGGAGCAGTTGCTGAATGACCTGATCGCGGAGAAGCGCTTTGGTCTGAATGCGCTGTCCTCCACCGGGTCCAACGCGATCAAGCTGGGGGAGCCGCAATTCACGCATCTGCAGGTGGGGGACGACCTCTACCGCTTCCTGCTGTTCCCCTACGAAGCGCGCCTGGAGAGCTTCTGATGGCGAGCGACGCACACACCGGCAATGCCAAGTCGCAGGACGGCCTGGAGCGTGATCCCGCGGCCCTGCGCGAGCAGCTGGAGCATGGCCTGCGCAGCATGGGCTTTGCCCAGACGCCGGCGTCGGCCCACGGGCTGTTCACCGGTTGCCTGGTGGCGGACCCGGGTGCCGATGTCGATGCGCTGGAGCAGAGCCTGGGCGAGGCCTTGCCGCTCACCGAGGGCGCCGGGGACAACTTCGGCAGGACCGTGGAGGCGATCCGGCGGGCGCTGCTGGCGCAGCTCTACGACGTGGAGCTGGGCTTCGGTCCGCTGCTGCCGGAGGACGACGCCATCGAGGCGCAGGCCCAGGCCCTGTCGGAGTGGGTGGACGGCTTCATTGCCGGGCTGGGGCAGACGCCGCGGTTGGGTAAGCTCAAGCCCTCGGCCGAGGCGAGCGAGATCCTGCGCGACTTCGCCGAGATTGCTCGCATCGAGCTGGAGCCGGACGATGACGAGGACAACGCGGCGGCCTTCGAGGAACTCAACGAATACGTGCGCGTGGGCGTGTTGCTGATCGCCGACGAGCTGGCCCCGGACGACCCGAAACGGATCCCGATGCAATGACGCGAACGCGACAAGCCCCCCGGCCGGGCCGGATGCCGGAGATCCCGCAGGGCGAGTTGGCCCGGCGCCGCCAGCGGTTGATGCGGGCGATCGGGCCGGACTCGATCATCGTCGTCCCGGCCGCCCACGAGCGTACGCGCAACCGGGACGTCGAATATCCCTTCCGTCAGGACAGCGACTTCCTCTACCTGACCGGCTTCCCCGAGCCGGATGCGGTGGCAGTGCTGGTGCCGGGCCGCCCGGCCGGCGAATACATCCTGTTCTGCCGCGACCGCGACCCCACCCAGGAGACCTGGCAGGGACGCCGGGCGGGGCCCGACGGCGCGATGGAAACCTATGGGGCCGAATGCGCCTTCCCGATCGAGGACATCGACGAGATCCTGCCGGGGCTGATGGAGAACCGCGCGGTACTGGCGGCGCCGTTCGGGCGCGACGAACCGCTGGACCAGCGGCTGTTCGGCTGGGTCAACCAGGTCCGGGCCAAGGCTCGCAATGGCGTGCGCGCGCCGCACGAGTTCGTCGCCGTGGAGCACCACCTGCACGAGCAGCGGCTGTTCAAGAAGGCGCCGGAGCTGAAGCTCATGCGCCACGCCGCGGCCATCTCCTCGCAGGCGCATGTGCGCGCAATGCAGGCCTGCCGGCCCGGCCTGACCGAGTTCGCGGTGGAGGCGGAGCTGCTGCACGAGTTCCACCGCTACGGCACGGAGACCGCGTACCCGTCCATCGTCGGCGGCGGCGAGAACGGCTGCATCCTGCATTACATCGAGAACCGCGCCGCGCTGAATGACGGTGACCTGCTCCTGATCGATGCCGGCTGCGAGGTGCAGGGCTACGCCTCGGATATCACCCGTACCTTCCCGGTCTCCGGGCGCTTCGGCGAGCGCCAGCGCGAGGTCTACGAGTGCGTGCTGGCCGCGCAGCTCGCCGCGATCGAGCAGGTCCGCCCCGGCAGCGACTGGGACACCCCGCACGCCACCGCGGTGCGCGAACTGACCCGCGGCCTGAAGGAGTTGGGCGTGCTCAAGGGCCGCCTGGACAAGCTGATTCGCGACCAGGCCTACCGCCCGTTCTACATGCACCGCACCGGCCACTGGCTGGGGCTGGACGTGCACGACGTCGGCGACTATCGCGTCGGTGACGCCTGGCGCCAGCTGGAACCGGGCATGGTGATGACCGTGGAGCCCGGGCTCTACTTCGGTCCCTACAGCGAGGCGCCGAAGGAGTTGCGCGGTATCGGCGTACGCATCGAGGACGACGTGGCCGTCACCCGCGACGGCCACGAGGTCCTGAGCGTGGACTGCCCCAAGACCGTCGCCGACATCGAGGCCTGCATGGCCGGCGACCTCCCGGGCTGGAAGTGACCATGCCCGCCCGCCATAACCCAGTGCCGGACCAGCCCCCTGTGGGAGCGGGCCTGCCCGCGATCGGGGAGCGGACAACCCGCCTCCGCCGGCCCAGAACCGTAGGGTGCGTTGAGCCCCGCGAAACGCACCGCTCACCCCGGGGCTACACACCCCGTGATGCGATTCGCTGCGCTCGTCGGCATCCTACGCATCGGCATCCTGCGATGGGTGATGCAGGTCTTGTGGGAGCGGGCTTGGCCGCGAATGAAGCGGTGGATCTGCCCACTCGAGGGATGACGGCATGACCCCCCACACCTGCGACATCGCCATCGTCGGCGGTGGTCCGGTGGGCGGCCTCGCGGCCTGTACCCTGGCGCGGGCGGGCTACGCGGTCACATTGTTCGAGCGCGGCGCGCCGCCGGCACCGGATGCGCACGCCAATGACACCCGCGGCTATGCCCTGGCGGCCGGCTCCGTGCAGTTCCTGGACGATCTGGGCTACTGGGCACCGCTGGCCGACCGGGCCACCGCGATCCGCTCCATCGTCGTCAGTCGCCGCGGTGGCCTCGGGCGCGTCTACCTGAACGCGGCCGATCACGGCCGCCAGGCCCTCGGACAGGTGGTCCCGGCCATCGCGCTGGAGCCGATGCTGGACGCGGCCTGCCGCGAGGCCGGCGTGGACGTGCGCCACCACTCGAC
>NZ_JAWLFK010000091.1:0-4173 GCF_041685615.1 Thioalkalivibrio sp. | reverse complement strand
GGTGACGGGGATCGTGTCACTGCACTTCAGGCGCCTGGACCGCGTCGATCAGGCCTTCGGCATCGAGGCGCTCAACCAGCTGTTGAACGATATCGGCGAGCGCCTCGGTAACCGGCTCGAGGCCAATGAATCCCTTGCGCGCTCCCACGAGCACACCTTCGCGGCCCTCATCCCGGTGGGTACCGACGAGGCCGACGACGCGGATCGCCACCTGATGGCACGGGCCCATGCGCTGGTCGCCGCCGTGACGGAAGCGGGCTTCGAGGTCGCCGGTGACACGCTCCAGGTCCAGGTCTATGCGGGGGTCGCCCGCGCGCCGCCCGACAGCCGTGACGCACAGGAACTCGTGCTCCGCGCGGAGGAGGTCACGCAACGCGGGGCCAACAGCGACACGGAGCTCGTTCGCTGGGCGGATCACACGATCAAGCCGGCACAGCGCCAGCAGATCAAGTTCGAGAGCAAGCTGCAGCGTGCCGTCACCGAGCGGGAACTGGTGCTGCACTACCAACCGATTGTGGATTTGGCCAGCGGCGAGGTGGTGGGGGCCGAGGCCCTGGCACGCTGGCCTCAGCCTGACGGCCAGGCCCCCATCGGGCCGGATCACTTCATCCCCCTGGCCGAAGAGCTGGGGCTGATGGGTCGTCTCGGTGCCCAGGTCTTCGAGGACGCCTGCCGCCAGCTGCATCGCTGGCAGGCGCACCCGGGCAACGCCGCATTCTGGGTGTCCGTTAACGTCGCCCCGGCCCAGCTGCGGGACCCGGACATCGCCGACCACTTCAGCGCCATCGCGCGGGAAGTGGGCGTCTCGCCAGCGCACGTGAAACTGGAAATTACCGAGAGTGCGCTGGAACACGGCCTGGACGAGGTGATCCACGCCATCGACGCGCTCGCGGCCGCGGGCTTTCCCCTCGCCCTGGACGACTTCGGCACGGGATATTCGTCGCTAAGGCGGCTGATCGACATGCCGTTCAACATCATCAAGGTCGACCGGAGCTTTGTCTCGCAGACCCCGGATGGACGCGGGGCGGGCGTCGTGGCAAGCCTGTCGCAACTGAGCAGCCACCTCCACATTCACGCCCTCGGCGAGGGCGTGGAAAACGCCGTGCACGAGGCCTTCCTGCGCGCCAATAACTACCGTTTCGCCCAGGGCTATTACTACGCGAAGCCCATGGCGGCGGCCGACTTCGCGACCTGGTCGGGATGGCCGACCGACTGAGCCACCTTTGGCGGCAATCGGGCTCCAGCTCCCCGGGCCGCCCCGGGAATGCGGGGCCGCTTTCCGGGCCTTCACACCACCCGGGTACCAACGGGCGGCCTAGTCGGGGTCGCGCTCCGGCTCGGGAATGGGCGGGGTGGCGCGGGACTTGACGCTCAGCGCGGTGACGGTGACGAGGATCAGGGCCATGCCAATGATCTGCACCAGCGCCAGGCTTTCGTGCAGGATCACGACGCCGAACAGCGTGGCGGTGACCGGTTCGATCATCGCGACGATGGAGGCGACGGCCGGGGCCGTGGTCCGGAGCCCGTTGATGTAGAACGCGAACGAGAGCCCCGCCCCGAATACGCCGAGTGCCAGGAACAGTGGCCAGTCCGTGGTCGTCAGTACGGAGACCATCTGGGCGTTGTCCCCCGGAAGCATCAGGAGCAGAACGAGCACGGCGAAGGCGATCGAAAGCACGGCTTGCGGGCTGCCGTGCGAACCGGCGTACTTGAAGCCGAAGATGAAGATGGCGTACGACAGACCCGCCAGCAGGCCCGCACCGGCGCCAATGAGGGTCACAGCGCCCGCGCCGGTGTCGTAGATCTGGGTGAGCATCACGATGCCGACCATCACCAGCGCGATCGCCACCAGTTTGAGCGAGGTGGGACTTTCCAGCTTCAGGGCGAAGGAAACGAGGTAGACAAACACTGGCGCGGTGTACATCAGCGTGGCGGCGACGGCGACACTGCCGTTCGCGATACTCACGAAGTAAAAGGCAAAGTTGCCCGCCACGCCCAAACCGGCCACGGCGGACCAGAACCAGAGTTTGGGACTGCCGAGGCCGCTGCCGCCCGGCCGCCAGGCGAGCCACGCGAGCACGAACACCAGGCCGATGGCGCCGCGGTAGAACGACACCACGAAGGCATCCCAGCCCTCGGCCATCAGGATGCCGCCGATCCCGCCGGACAGCCCCCAGAAGAAGGCCGCCAGCACCACGAGTCCCACACCCAGGCCCATCAATCGCTCCCCTTGATCGTTGTACGGAACGGGCCGTCTCGGGTGACGGAACGTCGTCAAGAATCCCGGGTGAGCCGTAACAGGACACTCCGGCACACCCTTTCAGACCAGGGAAACCCTGATGCAGGTACACGCTTACACTCGAGTCGCTTTTGCCTGCGACCAAGACGCGCCGACCGCCGTGCAGTCACTCTGCACAAGGGAGCCCTGACCCCGTCTCGCAAAACCCGGGGCACCAACGCGAGTGTGTACCTGCATCAGCGTTTCCCTGGCACTGCATCATACATTGAGGCCCGGTGTGCCTGGAAAGGCCCGACGCCGAGCGGCACCTCCGAGGGAATCACGCTCATCCGACAACGCACAGCGCCCGAGCGTCCGGAGCCAAGGCACTTTTTTTCGCCGGTCGCGGTCTCATCTATTATGAATAGGCGAGCACCTTCGCTCGCTCCCGTCGCCAGCAGGTCTCCACCATGTCCGAACGTGCCCCCCCGATTGCATGGACGCCGGCCGTTTTCTTTGCCCTGACCAACCTGGCCGCGGTCACGCTGGTGCCGTGGTGGTGGCTCACCCAGGGCCTCAGCGGCGCGGCCTGGCTGTTTTTTGGCCTGTTCCTGGTGCTGAGCGGGCTGGGCATCACGGTGGGTTATCACCGGCTCTGGGCGCACCGCACCTTCAAGGCGCGGGGGCCATTGCGCGTTCTGCTGGCGCTGAGCGGTGCCCTGGCGCTGCAGAACAGCATCTACAACTGGGGCGCGCGGCATCGCGTGCATCATCGCTACGTGGATGATGTGGAACGCGACCCGCATTCCATCAAGCGCGGTTTCTGGCATGCCCACATGGGCTGGATGCTGCGCAACTGGCCCACCAGCGAGCCCGACTATTCGCGGGTGAAGGACCTGGCGAAGGACCCGGTGGTGATGTGGCAGCACCGGCATTACTGGACCCTGGCATGGGGACTGAACCTGGGCCTGCCGCTGCTGCTGGGGCTGGCATTCGGGGATGTGATCGGCATGCTGCTGCTGGCCGGCATTCTGCGCATGGTGGTCAGCCACCACTTCACGTTCTTCATCAACTCCCTGGCGCATTGGTGGGGCCGTCGTCCCTACAGTGACGACAGCACCGCCGTGGACAACGGACTAGTCGCCCTGCTCACCTGGGGCGAGGGGTACCACAACTTCCACCACGCCTTTCAGGCGGACTACCGCAACGGGGTGCGCTGGTGGCAGTACGACCCCTCGAAGTGGCTGATCAACCTTTTTGCCTGGACCGGACTGGTGTATGACCGCCGCTGGACACCGCGCTTCAAGATCCTGCGCGCACGGCTGCACACCGAGTTTCGCCGCCTGCTCAATGCCGACCAGGCCGGGCCAGCGCACGACTCCTGGCGCGCAACCGTGGAGCGGGAGTATCAGCGTTTCCGCGATACCGTGAACCAGTGGCAGGAGGTGCAGGCGCGCAAGATGCGGGCCGGGCGCGAGGCCATGAACGATCGCTGGGTGCGCACGGAACTGCGCACCCAGTTCAAGGAACTGGAGTATCGCCTCAAGATGCAGCGCCGCCGCCTGCGCGCCCTGTCGGCCTCTCGTCGCGCGACCACGGCGTGAACGCGGGCCCCGGATTGCGGGGCCCGAGTACCTTCAGGCGCGATCACCCCCCAGCTTGGCTGCGACCCGGTCGGCCACCTTGCCACGGACCACAACCTCGTCGGCGCCCGCCTGGCGCGCCGCCTTGAGCATCGCCCCTTCCACGTGCGGGCCAAAGGCGAGAATCTTCGCGTCCGGGTAGCGCTCGCGCCAGGTCGACACCGCTTCCACGCCACGGCTGCCGAGGTCGACTACCACCAGGTCGGGCTGCTCCGGCGCCTGACTGCTGGTAACCGATGCGCCGGCCGAACGCCAGCGCGACTCCAGCCGCACGCGGGTCATCAGGTCGGGGGTGTCGAGGTGGATATGCAT
>NZ_JAWLFK010000012.1:0-55863 GCF_041685615.1 Thioalkalivibrio sp. | reverse complement strand
CTCCTCGTTGTCGTCCTGGGCGTACACCTCGGCGTAGCTGCGCAGGATGGAGTTGGAGCCGAACACCAGGTCGATGCGGCTGGCGGTCCACTTCACCTGATCGCCCTGGCGATCGCGCACCTCGTACACGCCGTTGCCCGCGGGCTGCCAGGCGTAGGCCATGTCGGTCAGGTTGACGAAGAAGTCGTTCGTCAGCTGCCCTTCACGGTCGGTGAACACGCCATGCTGGCTGCCACCATGGTTGGTGCCCAGCACGCGCATGCCGCCGATCAGCACGGTCATCTCCGGCGCGGTCAGGCCCATCAGCTGGGCGCGGTCGAGCAGCATCTCCTCCGGTTTGACCACGTAGTCCTTCTTCAGCCAGTTGCGGAAGCCATCGGCCAGCGGCTCCAGGGGCTCGAAGGAGTCGGCGTCGGTCATCTCGGCGCTGGCGTCACCCCGGCCCGGGATGAACGGCACCAGCACATCGTGACCGGCCGCCCGGGCCGCCTGCTCGATGCCCACGCTGCCGCCCAGCACGATCAGGTCGGCGACGCTCGCGCCCGTCTCGGCGGAGAGCTGCTCGTAGACCTTGAGCACGCGCGCCAGGCGCCCGGGCTCGTTGCCTTCCCAGTCCTTCTGCGGCGCCAGGCGGATGCGGGCACCGTTGGCACCACCGCGCATATCGGAGCCACGGAAGGTACGGGCGCTGTCCCAGGCGGTCGCGACCATCTCGGCGATACTCAGGCCACTCTCGGCAATCTTCTGTTTGGCGGCCTCGACGGAATAGTCGGTGTTGCCGGCCGGCACCGGGTCCTGCCAGATCAGGTCTTCCTGCGGCGCGTCCGGGCCGATGTAACGGGTCTTCGGGCCCATATCGCGGTGGATCAGCTTGAACCAGGCACGGGCGAAGCAGTCCTTGAAGTACTCGGGGTCTTTGCGGAACGCATCCATGTACTGGCGGTAGACGGGGTCCATCTTCATCGCCATGTCCGCGTCGGTCATGATCGGGTTATGGCGGATGGACGGGTCCGTGGCGTCGACCGGCTTGTCCTCCTCCTGCATATCCACCGGCTCCCACTGCCAGGCCCCGGCCGGGCTCTTCTTGAGCTCCCATTCGTGGTCGAGCAGGGCCTCGAAGTACCCCATGTCGAACTGCGTCGGGTTCTTGGTCCAGGCCCCCTCGATGCCGGAGGTGATGGCGTTGGCGGCCTTGCCCTGCATGTTGGGGTTCTTCCAGCCGAAGCCCTGTTCCTCGACATCGGCCCCTTCGGGTTCCGGCCCCAGCGCGCCGGCATCGCCGTTGCCGTGGCACTTGCCCACGGTGTGGCCACCGGCGGTCAGCGCCGCGGTCTCTTCGTCGTTCATCGCCATGCGGGCGAAGGTCTCGCGCACCTGCTCACCGGTCTTCAGCGGATCGGGCTTGCCGTTGACGCCTTCCGGGTTCACGTAGATCAGGCCCATCTGGACGGCGGCCAGCGGGTTCTCCATCGTGTCGGGCTTGTCGACGTCGCCGTAGCGCTCGTCGGAAGGTGCCAGCCACTCCTTCTCGGCCCCCCAGTAGGTGTCCTTCTCGGGGTGCCAGATGTCCTCGCGGCCAAAGGAGAAGCCGAAGGTCTTCAGACCCATGTTCTCGTAGGCCACGTTGCCGGCCAGAATGATCAGATCCGCCCAGCTGATCTTGTTGCCGTATTTCTTCTTGATTGGCCACAGCAGGCGGCGTGCCTTGTCCAGGCTGGCGTTGTCCGGCCAGCTGTTGATCGGCGCGAAGCGCTGGTTGCCGGTGCCGCCGCCACCGCGGCCATCGGCAATCCGGTAGGTACCCGCCGCGTGCCAGGACATGCGGATCATCAGCCCGCCGTAATGACCCCAGTCGGCCGGCCACCACGCCTGGCTCTCGGTCAGCAGCGCGTGCATGTCCTTCTTCAGCGCTTCGAAGTCGAGCTTCTTCACCTCTTCCCGATAGTTGAAGTCCTCACCCATCGGGTTCGTCTTGCGGTCATGCTGGTGCAGGATGTCCATGTTGAGCGACTCCGGCCACCAGTCCATCACCGAGTGACCCGCGGCCGTCTCGCCGCCGTGCATGACCGGGCACTTGCCCATGTTCTGATGCTCACCCATATCGTTCTCCATGCTCGCTGCGCAGAGCGTATTCGTGTTCGGGAAGCCGCCATCCTTTCTGGGTCGCCGGCTTCCGCAGGGGACCGCACGTCGTTTTCGTCTCGGCCCGGCTGCGACCGGAGAACGGCGTGCTGTTTACGTATTTCTGAAGGTAGGCTGCCAGAGTCATTGGTGCCAGTTGAGATTCACCATAATCGCGATAGTCCGACACTATCCCTCCACGGGCGAGTGCACGGCGCGGCGGCTACAGGATGCCCTCGATCGCACGGCGCAACTCGGCGGAGCCGGGGCCTGCCTGGCTGGGGAAATGCGCGACCACCCGACCCTCCCGATCCACCACGTACTTGTAGAAGTTCCAGCGCGGGGCATCGGCCTGGCGCGCCAGCTCGCGGAAGATCGGATGGGCATCCGCGCCACGCACGCCAATCGGCCTGAACATGTCGAAGGTGACGCCAAAGTTCTCGAAGCACACCCGGGCGGTCTCGGCCTCGTCGTCGGCCTCCTGGTTGAAGTCATGGGAAGGGAAGCCGACCACCTTCAACCCCCGGTCCCGGTAGTCCTGGTGCAACTGTTCCAGACCGCCGAACTGGTCGGTGTAACCGCAATGGCTGGCCGTGTTGATGATCAGCAGCGGATGCCCCTGGAAACGCTCCTGCAGGTTCACGACCTCCGAGGAATGCAGCCGCCCCAGCTCGTGCTGGAACAAGGCCGCCCGGTCCGGTTCGCCGGCGCTCGCGACGGCCACCGGCAGCACCAGCAAGAGGGAAACAAACAAACGCGCAAAACGGAACATGGCGGATCTCCACACGGGCGTGAGCTTCTGACCACTACCACAGCGCGGGGTTCTTTCTTCGTTCGGCCACGACGGATGCGCCCGCCCCCGCCGGGATCGCCCCGATCTGGCGGGGTTCAGCCCCGGAATGCCGCGCCCTGGCCTGGCGACTGCGTGACGCGTACCCTCGTGCCCGAATGCCAAGAAGGTCTTCTCCGATGCTTGCTCGTACCCGCCCCCTCCTGCTGCTCGCACTGATCCTGCCGCTGGCAACCGGCTGCACCGCCGTGAAGGTGGCGGGTGCCACCGGAAGCGCCGCCGTCAGCGCCACCACCGGAACCATGAAGGCAACCGGCAAGGCCGTGGGCGCGGCGGGGCGCGCCGTCACCCCCGGCGGCAAGCAGGATGACGACGCCGAATAAGTCAGGAACCGTCACCCGCGGACGACGACGATCGGACGTAACAGGCAGCGGGTAACCAGAAAGGCGCAGCCGCCAGGGCAACCCGGTTGTCGGATGCCGGTCCGCCTGCCAGGCCCGCATACGGCGGCCGAGGAACCCCGCCCCCGGCTTCTTGCGCCGCCCCGCCTACCCGGCCCCGTACGTACGGGAGGCATCCTCGCGCCTTCAACCGTCGGCACCGCTGCTGCCGTGCGCGCACGGCAGGCCCGCCCGCCACCAGGCCAGCATCCCACCACGAAGCTGAAGGGCCTCGTAGCCGTGGGCGCGCAGTTTGCGTACGGCGGGGATGCTGCGGTGTGCACTGAGACAGATCGCCACCACAGGGCGATCACGATCCAGTTCCAGGTCGGACAACGCCGCCTCGGAGAGCCGAGTGATCGGGAGGTGCCGGGCGCCCGGGATGCGACTCCTGCTGTGCTCGACCCCGGTGCGCACGTCCAGCACTTGCACCTCGGCCTTCTCCAGCGCCCGCGCCAGATCCTCCGGACGGATCTCCGGCACGCGCCCGAACGGCCACCACGGGTTCCAGCCCATCGCGATCACCTCCTGCCCGGCTGCCTGTACCCACCCCGAGGATACCGCCACCCACACCCGCGAAACGCCTTGGCCCCATCCCGCGAAAGCCGAAAAGGCAGAGTCCACCCCTTTGTAGCAGCCTGCTCGCAGGCGAAGCCCCCGCCAAGACTGGCCGCAGTCCGGGACCGGTCGTCACCCCGACGCCGGGGGTTCGCACGACCGATCGGGGTGTTGGCGGGAACGGGTCTGCAGCCTGTCGCGAGCCGCCTGCAGCGGGTCGATATCGAGCTTGCGGGCCAGCAGCAGGAGATAGATCTGGACGTCGGCGATCTCCTGGCACACCGCCTCGTGACTGTCGGAGGACAGGTGGCTGGACTGTTCCTGGGTCAGCCACTGGAAGTGTTCGATCAGCTCACCGACCTCGCCCGCCAGCGCCATGGAAAGATTCTTGGGCGAATTGAACCGTACTCGGTCGCGCGCCTCGACGAACGCTTCCAGTTGCCGGGCGAGTTGATCCAGTCCCTGTGCGCCATCCGATTCTCGTGTCATCGCGCCCCCTTGTTATTGATCACCGCCCGGCTCGCATCGTACCCGCAACCAACGCCAGGCGTGCCGCCCCCTACAGCGGTGGCCCCGCGATTCCAGGCGTTGTTCACGAGCGCTCGCCGGCTACCGGCATAATCGGCCTTCAGCAACCGGGACTGCCCGCGGAACAAGGAACATCGCCCGATGGCGAGTGTAAAAAGTACCTGTTACGAGTGCGATGCGAACTGCGCAATCGACGTGCACCTCGACACGAATGGCGAGCCGGTGAAGATCGACGGTCCCGACTGTCCGCGCTGTTACGTCCAGCTGGATCGCCGCAACCACCCGGAGCGCCTGCTCTACCCGCTGCGGCGAACGGGCCCGCGCGGCAGCGGCCAGTTCGAGCGCATCTCCTGGGACGAGGCGCTGGACACCATCGCCGAGCGCCTGCACGCCACCCGCGAGGAACACGGGGCCCCGGCGGCGGCCTTCTTCGCCGGCTATACCAAGGAGGCCCGGCCGCAGCTCCAGCGCCTGGCGCATGCCTTCGGCTCGCCCAACTACCTGACCGAGAGCGGCTGCTGCTTCTCCTCCACCAAGGTGGCGGAGGAGGTGACCTTCGGCACAAAGATCAAGACCTCGTCCACCGTGGCCTCGGATGCCACCCGCTGCCTGCTGGTGTGGTCCACCAATCCGCGCGGGTCCATCCCGCCGTTCCATCAGCATGCGCTGGCCGCGGCACGCCCCGGCTGCGCCACCGTGGTGGTGGACCCGCGGGTGACCCCGCTGGCGGAGCAGGCCGAGGTGCACCTGCAGATCCGCCCGGGCACCGATGGCGCGCTGGCGCTGGGCATGCATTACCTGATCTTCGAGAACGGCTGGCAGGACCAGGCCTTCCTCGACGAATGGGGCAACGGGGTGGAGGCCTTTCGTGAATACGTGGCCGGATTCCCGCCGCAGCGGGTGGCGGCGATCTGCGGCATCGAAGAGGCCGACCTGCGGCGCGCCGCCGAGCTCTACGCGACCCGTAGCCCGGCGCAGATCATGCTCTCGCCCACCGCCACGGTGCAGCATTCCAACGGCTTCCAGAATCACCGCGCGGTGACCCTGCTGGCGGCGGTCACCGGCAACATCGACCGCGAGGGCGGCAACCGCTTCTTCAACGACAAGGTCACGCCGAAGCCGATCGACCTGTTCGAGCACTGCAAACAGAACCTGCCGCCACGCATCGGCGACGAGACCTTCCCGGTGTGGACGGCCCACTGGCCGGCGGCACAGAGCATGCTGCTGCCGGACGCGATCCTGGAAGGCCGGCCGCAGCGGGTGCGCGCGCTGCTGGCGATGGGCATCAACACCGCGATGTGGCCGAACTCCAAGCGCATGGAACAGGCGCTGGGCGCGCTGGATTTCTTCGCCGTGTCGGACTTCTTCCACAACCCGGCCACGCGCATGGCGGACATCGTGCTGCCGGCCGCCACCAGTCTGGAGCGCCCGGCGCTGATCGCCTATCCCGGCTGCAACTTCCGCGGCGAGCTGCGCTACCGCCATCAGGCGGTGGCCCCGCGCGGCGAGGCGCGCGCCGACGGTGAGGTGTTCCTGGAGCTGGGCGTGCGCCTCGGGATGGCGGACCAGTTCTGGAACGGCGACCTGGAGGCCAGCTGGGCCGAGGCCGCCGAGGGCATCCCCGAGACCATCCGCGAGCAGGTGTACAACGACCCGGACGGGGTCACCGTGTTCGCGAAGGCGCTGGACGACCTGGTCGAGCACGGCTTCGAGGAGGGCGATCGCCAGTACCGGCTGCATGGCTTCCGCACGGTCAGCGGCAAGGTGGAATTCGACGCCGCCGAGCTGCGCGAGGCCGGGCACGACGGCCTGCCGGTCTGGCGCGAACCCGCCGAGAGCCCGGTCTCCACGCCGGATCTCGCGCGCGACTATCCGCTGGTACTGACCAGCGGCGCGCGCCACAAGCACGCCACCCACTCGCAGCACCAGTACCTGGAGCGCATGCGCCGGGCGATGCCGGAGCCGCTGGTGGAACTGCACCCCGAGGACGCCGCGGCGCGCGGCATCGCCGACGGCGACACCGTGGAGGTGCGCTCGCCACGCGGGCGGGTCGCCTTCGTGGCGAAGGTCACCGACCGCATCAAGCCCGGCGTGGCGCACTGCCAGCACGGCTGGAACCACGCCAACGTGAACGAACTGACCGACGACCGCTCGCTGGACCCGATCAGCGGGTTTCCCGCGTTCAAGTCGCTGCTGTGCGAGGTGGAGCGCCTGGCGGCAGGCCACGCAAAACGCCAAGCGGAGGCCGGGTAGTGCCGTTCGTCGGTGTCCTCCCCGAACGCGAGCATATCTTCCGGCCCGAGCCGTGTCGGGAGGTGGCCGTGTCCGACGCCGCCGCCTGGCGGCTCAATCCGGACCACCGGCATATCTACGACAAACTGCATCTGGCCCTGGATGCCGGGCTGACCGCCGCACCCTGCGGCGTGGCACCCACGGACCTCGGCATCGCGGCGGACGCCGAGGTGTTCGTCAAGCCGATCACCAACCTCGCCGGCATGGGGCTGAACGCACGCACCATCCCGGCCGGCGACGTGCCGGCAGAGCCCGGCAGCTTCTGGTGCCAGCGCCTGCAAGGTACCCACACCAGCACCGACTGCCTGGTGGAGAACGGCGCGGCACGCTGGTTTGCCCACACCCGCGGTTCGGAGGCGAAGGACGCCGCCCGCCCGATCTACTGGGAGATCGGCGCCGCCGCGCCCGAGATCGAGCCCTGGATCGCCGACTGGGTTCGCCGCAACCTGGCCGGCTACAGCGGCCTCTGCAACCTCGAACTGATCGGCGGCCGGCCGATCGAGGCCCACCTGCGCGGCTCCAACGGCTTCTTCGACTTCTACGGCCCGGAGTTCATTTCAGCCTGGGTCGCGCTGGCCGACGGCGAGGCGTTCACCCCGCCCCCGCCCATCCCCGGTGGCTTCGTAATCTCGGTGTTCGGCGAGGCCGACCTGAGCAAGGCCAACCTGCAGGCCGCCGAAGCGGCAGGCGTCGACGTGCAACCCGACCCGTCAACACCGGGCCGCGCCGTCATCCTGCGCTGTCGTGACCGCAAGGCCAGCTTCGACATCTACCGACGACTCACCGGGCACACGCTGTAGCCAAGGTGCACCGCTTCCGGAGCTGGCGCACCAAGATCAAGCGTGACAGGTCTAGACAGAGCAAAGGTTTGGGACCGTCGCCATTCCGCGCCCCCACCTGCGTCATCCCGGACACCGCAAAACAGTGAGCCGGGATCTCCGCCGCCTCTCCAGCCCGAAGATCCCGGTTCTGCGCTCCGGGCCGGCGAGGCAGGAGGCCACACCGGGGCGCTGCCCGGCGGCTGGCTCAGCGCACGGAGAGCCGCATGGTCATGGCGTGGGTTGCGCCCGCGGCAAGCGGGTAGGCATCGTCCAGGACGTTGGCGACTTCGACGCAGACCGCCTTGCGGTACTGGTCGTCGGGCATGTCGGCGAACGACTGGACACCTTCCGGGCCGGGGTTCCAGAGCACGCTGCTGGCGCTGTTCTCGCGTTCGATGACGATCTCGCGCGCGTTGCCCCGATCCTCGATCACGAGCGTGCCCGGGTGGCCGACGAACACCTGCTCCATCGGGGTCATCATGGCGACGTCGCCGGATTGCGTCCCGCGTTCGCCGTCCGCCAGCTTGTCGATCCGCGTGGTCCCGTCCAACCCGCGCACCACCAGGCCCTCGGCCTCGCCCACGCCGAAGTAGGTGTGGAAGGCCTCCGACACACGCCACTCGCGATCGCTGCGGTTCTCGCCCTCCAGCGTCATCTCCAGGGCCTCGCCCAGGGTGACGTGCAGGCGCAGCGAGAACTCCAGCGGCCAGGCCTTGCGGATGTCGTCGTCCGGGGGCAGCACGAACACGACGTGCGTGGCATCGCCGACCGATTCCACGGACTCGACATCCCAGAACGCATAGCGGGCGATCCCGTGACCCTTCTTGTGTTCGTCGCTTGGGTCGGGCCCCAGCGCGGCCGGATCGTACGAGCCGAACCATGGCCAGCAGACGGGGACACCGCCGCGCACCGGTTTCTTGCCGTCGTAGAGTGCAGTATCGCTCACCCACAGCACATCGGCGCCACCCTTCGGGCGATAGCTCAGCAGTGTCGCGCCAAAGGTCGTGATCGTCGCGCTGCCGTGCGCGTTCTCGATATCGATCATCACCAGCGCATCCTGCTGGCGAAACCGCACATCCGGATGCGAAAACTGTTCCGTGAGCGCTTCAACCGTCATCTGATCTCTCCTGTCCGACATGGGCCGAAGCGTAGCAGACCCCGTGACGCACCGAGTGCCTCGCCCATGTGCGGGGGATCCCAGGCGCCGGATCCGGTCCAGGCCTTTGCACCAGCATTGCGACCGCCTGGTGCTTGAGCCCGCTCGACCGATTGCCGCGGCCTCTGCGAGGCCTCGAAATGACCGGTTCGGGTGCGAGTATCAGGCGGGGAGTGGCAGTTGGCCCTGGTAGTGGAACTGGGTCAGGGGGAAGTCGTGCAGGGCGCCGTCGCGGGGCTTGAGGAAGCGGACGTGGTCGGCGGTGAGCTGGCACAGCCAGGGATCGTGGCGTGCGGGATTGTTGCGGGTAAACGGGCGCGCGTTGAAGAGCCCGAGGTTCAGGCCGGCCTCGTGATCGCGGGCGGACGGGTATTCGAACAGGTCGATGCCGGCCTCGCGCAGCGCGGCGCCCAGGGCCTGGGTGGCCTGATAGTCGGCGGGATGACGCAACAGGTCCGCGTGTTCCGCGAACGGGGGCTGATGGAGCTGCAAGCCATTGGGGCTCTGGTAGCGTGCGGCGAACAACGTGTGCTGGGTATCGAGCTTGCGCGGTGGCGGGGTCGCCATGCCATGCCAGAACACGAACCGGTAGTAGGCCGCTTCGGCGAGGACCGTACGCTCGCGCAAGGCGCCGTAGAACAGGCTGGGTTCGTGACGACGGCCGAAGCGCGAGCCGTGGCGCAACGGCGGATAACGAAACGGGGTCGCGAGGAGATCATGCAGCCGTTCCGTGCCCGGAGGCCGGGGCGGCTTGGTCGCCTCCAGCATCGCCTCCAGCACCGCCTGGCGGTCGAGTGAGGAAACGAGCTGGTTGATGGCGACCGGCTCCTGGCTCTCCACCAGACGAAGGACCTCCCCTCTCAGCGTGACGCGCGGCGCGGCATCGACCAGGGCATTCCAGTCCGGCATATCCGTCTCGCTTCACAGCTTGCCGCGGATCGCATCGAGATACTCCAGCACACCCACCAGGCCCTGCACCGTGCGGATCTGCTCGGCGGGCACGCCACGGGTGTGATGATTCTGCGTGTGCATCCAGTGCTTCATGGCCGCAGCATCCCCGCCGGTCAGGACGTACAGGGCGCGATAGCAGCGGATCAACAGCAGCGCCAGTTCACCCGGCTTGCTGGCCGGGTCAACGTTGCCCCGGCTGATGTCCGTACGCCCGCGTCCGATCACCTCGCCCAGCTCCGCCTGGGTCAGGCCCAGCGCCTTGCCGGCATTGACCAGCGCCTCGCGCAGGACATCGGCGCGCTCCGGGGCCAGGGCTTCTGCAGTGCTCATGACGCCTCTCCACAAAGTCCCATATGGAACATCGTACTAACAAATGTGCATAATGAACATTCTTGAAGCATATCGGTTCAGACCATTCCGATGCGGACAAAGCCCCTTTCGCCGGCCCTGAATGGGCACGATGGAATCGCAAGCCGGGGCTGGAGTGCTACGATCGGCCCAGTCCATTGACCCACGGCCCGACTCCTTCGGGCCGATCCCGCCGGAGGGAGCGCCATGCTGATCTCGCTGCTGTTGATGATTGCGTTGCTGCTGGTCGCGGGCGCCCTGCTGATCTGGCAGGTCAGCATCATCTTCAGCATCGAGATCGAGGACGGTCATCCGCGGGTCCGCCGCGGCGATCCGCCGAAGTCGTTCCAGCACACGGTGCGGGATGTGGCACGGCGCTACGCTATCCAGAAGGGCCGTCTGACCGCGGTCCGCCGCCAGAAGGGGCTGCGCCTGCGCGGATCGTCCTCGATCCCGAAGGAGGCCCACGCTGAACTGCAGGCCGCGCTGCAGCGCATCAAGGTAGGCCAGAAGCGCCGCAAAAAACGCCGATGAGCCCGGCCCGCGCGGCACAAGCCGTGGTGCCGAATCCTGCCGCGTCCGGGCCGCGTGACGGGACCTGGTACGTCTATCTGCTGGAATGCCAGGGTGGGCGCATCTATACCGGAATCACGCCGTACCTCGCGGCGCGCATGGCTGCCCACGCCGCCGGGCGCGGGGCCCGGTTCACCCGCATGCACAAGCCCGTACAGCTACTGGCGGCCCGCGGCTTTGCCTCGCGCAATGAGGCCCTGCGCGAGGAACACCGGGTCAAACAGACCTCGCCGCGTGCCAAGCGTTCGCTGGCCCGCCAGTGGGCCCGCGAAGCCGTCGTTGACCGATGCTCCGCCGCGGTCAGTCCGCGGGGCGCCGCCGCGACGCCTGGAACCGGCGCTGCACCGACTCTTTCGGCCCACCCGTCAGCAGGCTGACAACGACGATGGCCACGGTGGCCAGGAGGAATCCGGGCAGGAGTTCGTAGACGTCGAACAGCCCGCCCCCGGCCAGGTTCCCGAGGATTACCGCGGCTGCGCCCACGATCCCGGCCAGCGCGCCGCGGCGCGTCATCCGCGACCAGTACAGCGCCAGAAATAGGATCGCTGTACCCGACCCGGGAGCCTTAGCCTGTCGAAGCGCAGACCCGGACGCAGGGCATCACAGGTGACCGGTCTTCACGTAGATCAGCGTCTCCTCCTCCACCCAGGGATCGTGCTGACTCGAATGCGGGCTGCGGATCCACGTGCCGGCGGGATAGCGCCCGTGCTCGTCAATGAACTCGCCGGACAGCACCAGGATCTCCTCCCCACCCCAGTGCCGGTGGGGCTGGAAGTGTTCGCCCGCCGGCCAGTGCACCAGTGCGGTGTGTTCGGTCCCGAATCTGTGCAGATGCAGCACGCGCAACCCGCCGATGCCCGGCTGGAAGGGCGCCGAGCGGGTATCCACCACCACCTTCTCGCGGTCCTCCGGCGCGAACTGCTCCAGCTTCACGAACAGCGTGCAGCCGGGATCCGAGTGCGGCGTATGGCGGGAACCCGGCGGATTGCGCAGGTAGGTGCCGGCGGGGTAGGCACCAGTTTCGTCGGAGAACACGCCGTCCAGCACCAGGATCTCCTCGCCCAGCGCATGCGTGTGCGGCGGGAAACGGGCTCCGGGCTGGAACTGCACGATGCTGGTGGCGCGGCCCGCTTCCGCCTGCTCGCGTTCCAGCGGCTTGCGCACCACGCCGTCGGCACGGCTGCCGCTCCACGACTGCGCCGCCGTCTCCACGACCACCGGCCGGTTCAGATCCAGGTTCAGGGCTCCCGTCATGCGCGCTCCGATCGTCTTTTCAATCGAACACAGCCCCGGCCGGTTAGTTCCTTGCCGGCAAGGGCACGGGCGTTCAGTGATGGTGACCGTCGTGGCCGTGAGGCTCAGCACCCGGGTGGTTTTCCGCCTCGCCGTGATAACCGCGGGCCTGCCGATAGCGCGCCTTCTGCTCGTCGCTGAGCAACGCATCCATCTTCAGATGGTAGGACAGATGCACGTGGCGCAGGCGGCCACGCAGCTCGCCGATCTCGACCGTGAGCGTCTCGATGGTATCGCTGGAGATCCCGCCCTCCGCGAAGCGCGCGTCCAGTTCCCTTTCGCGCTCCACGATCCGTCGGCCCAGTTCGCGCGCCTGCTCCTGCATGGTCTCGAACAGCCGCTCGGTCTCGCGGTGCTGGTCGGTCGTCAGGTCCAGCTCCCCGGACACCTCCAGCACATGCAGCGGGCCCGGATAGCCGTGCAACTCGGCCGGCAGCGCCATCCCCATGCCGCGTCCTTCCTGGAGGTCTTCGGTCTCCTGCGCGGAGAGCGCCTTGATTTTGCGCTCCTGCAACCCGGAATACGGATTGGCCGCGGCCGATGCGGACATCACCAGCGCAAGGCTCGCGCCCATCCACCCCGAAAAAGCAATAACACGATGCATGAAGGAATCCCCTGGCAAGAAATGGCGTCTGGATTGTAGCGCTCAGACCAGTCACGGGACACCGAACCGCTCACGGACGTCTAGACTCCGGATCGATACTTATAAAAAGGCAAAAGGACGCGACATGCTGATTATCGGCTTGATTGTGGTCGTCGCCGCGCTGGTGTTCGCCACTGCGAAATTGCGCGTGCATCCGTTCCTCGCCCTGCTCATCGCCGCCTTCGCGATGGCACTCATCGGCGGGATCGCGCCGCGCGAGGCGATCAGCGTCATCAATGACGGTTTCGGCAGCACCCTGGGCTACATCGGCATCGTGATCGCCCTGGGCACGATCATCGGGGTCATCCTCGACCGCACCGGAGCGGCCGTGGTGATGGCGGAGGCGATCATCCGCGCGCTGTCCGACCGCTTCCCCACCCTGACGGTCTCGATTATCGGCTACATCGTGTCCATCCCGGTGTTCTGCGACTCCGGCTACGTGATCCTGAACTCGCTGAAGAACGCGCTGGCCAGGACCGCCGGCATCTCGGTGGTCGCCATGAGTGTCGCGCTGGCCACCGGGCTGTTCGCCACGCATAACTTCGTGCCGCCCACCCCCGGACCGATCGCGGCGGCCAGCAACGTCGGCATCGCCGATGCGCTGGGCCTGGTGATCCTGGTCGGGCTGTTCGTCTCCGCGGTGGCGGCCGCCGTGGGCTGGCTGTGGGCCAGCCGCTACACGCATGCCAATGACGAAGAACTGCTGGAACCGGATCCGATCAGCGAGGCCACCGGACAGGAGGTCGAGAAGGAAGAGCTCAAGCTGGAGCACCGCCCGACGACCCTGGGCGCGTTCATGCCGATCCTGGCGCCCATCGTGCTGATCTCCATCGGCTCCGTTGCATCACTGGTAACCCGGGATGCCGACGCCGGCCTGTTCGCCGCCGCGCTGATCTTCCTCGGGACCCCGGTCGTGGCGCTGGCCATTGGCGTCATCTTCGCGCTGCTGCTGATCAAGGGAGCCGGCATCAAGGACCGCTTCCACCAGATGACGGTGGACGCCATCCTGCTCGCGGCCCCGATCATCCTGATCACCGGGGCCGGGGGCGCGTTTGGCAACGTGCTGCGCGAGACGCCGATCGGCGACCAACTGGGAGACCTGCTGAGCGGTCTGGGCCTGGGCCTGCTGGTGCCGTTCCTGATCGCGGCGGCGCTGAAGTCCGCCCAGGGGTCGTCCACCGTGGCGCTGGTCACCGCATCCAGCATGATCGCGCCGATGCTCGCCTCCCTGGGCCTGGATTCCACCATGGGCATGGTGCTGGCCGTGATGGCCGTGGGTGCCGGTGCGATGACCGTCTCGCACGCCAACGACAGCTTCTTCTGGGTGGTCACCCAGTTCAGCCGCATGAAGGTGTCCACCGCGTACAAGGCATTCACCACCGCCACGCTGCTGCAGGGCATCAGCGCGATGATCACCATCTACCTCTTGGGGCTGATCTTTGTCTGAACGATTCCGGGTCGTCGTCTGCCCGGACAGCTACAAGGGAAGCCTGGAGGCCGAGGACGTCGCCGCCGCCATGGCCCGCGGGGTGCACGCCGCGCGACCGGATGGCCGGGTGCGTTCCCTGCCCATGGCGGATGGCGGCGAGGGGACGGCACGGCTGGTCAGCCACACCCTCGGCTGGGCCTGGCACCTGTCGGATGTGACCGGCCCCACCGGCGCCCACCTGAGCGCCGGATGGGGCTGCGATCACCGCGAGCAGCGGGCCGTGATTGATGTCGCCTCCGCCTGCGGGCTGGACCGGATCCCCGGCGACCGGCACGACCCCTGGCAGCTCCACAGCTTCGGCGTCGGCGAACTGATGCGGGCGGCCCTGGACGCCGGCGCCGAACACCTGATGATCGGCCTCGGCGGCAGCGGCACGGTGGATGGCGGCGCGGGCATGCTGGCGGCCCTGGGCGTGCGCTTCCTGGATGCCAAGGGAGACGCGCTTGCGCCCCACCCGGCGGGCCTGGCCGATCTGGCACGGGCCGATTTCGACGCACTGGACCCGCGCCTGGCCCGCATCGACATCACCGTGCTCAACGACGTGGACAACCCCCTGACCGGGCCGCATGGCGCGGCGGCGGTATTCGGCCCGCAAAAAGGCCTGAAGGCGGCCGACATCGCGGCGATGGATGGGCACATGGAGCATCTGGCCCGTTGCATTGATGCCGCCGGGCACCTCCATCGTCCCACCGACACCCCGGGCGCCGGCGCCGCCGGCGGACTGGGCTTCGCGCTGGACTGCGTCCTCGGCGGTAGCGCGCGCATGGGCGCGGGCTACCTGGCCGAACTCATCGGGCTGGATGCCGCGATCCGCGAGGCCGATCTGGTCATCACCGGCGAGGGCCAGCTGGACGGCCAGACCTCGCACGGCAAGGTGGTGGCAGAAGTCGTGCGCCGCGCCCGGGAACTGCAGGTCCCGGTGGTGGCGATCGCCGGTTCCATCGCCTGCAACGAGGCCGAGATCGCCGCCTTCGGCCTGAGCGACGCCCGCGCCCTGTGCGACGGCAGCATTACCCTGGACCAGGCCATGGCCCGCCCGGCACACTACATCGCCGAGCGCAGCCGTGCGCTGATCGAGGCGACCGGGACCTGATCGGATCCTCCGGGTCAACCAGTGTCTGCGTCTCGCCCGGCCGGCAGCGGACCCAGCGACGACCTCACAACGCTACGGCCGGACGTAGGTAAATCCGGCTCGCTGCAACTCGTTGATACGCTCCACCCCGCTGTTGACGATCTTTACGCCTTCGGTCAGGTCCTCCTGCAAGACACCCATGGCGCGCATGGTGTTGGCGCAGGCCGAAAAGTGGATTCCCTGGCTGGCCATTTCTCGCACCCGGGAAGCCTGTTCGGCATCCGCCAGCATCATGCGCAGCCCCGGGCCATACGCGACCACTTCCACGTAGGCGTTGTCGTAACCGTAGGCGGCCATCGTGTTATTGGCGTTGTTCAGCGGCAGATTCAAACTCACGTCGTCGCCACGTGACACCTGGAACACCACGAAATGCTCCGCGAAGGGATCCGTCTGCGGCTTCACCTCTGGCTCCACCACGGTGGGCTCGGGGTGATAGAGATCACTCGATTGTTCGGGCTTGGAGGACTCCGCAGGCGTGTAATCCGGCGTTTGCGCTTGTGCGCCGCCAAGGGCGAGAGCCGTTGCCAGGGTCAGGACCGTCAGGGACGATTTCGTCATCATGTTCATCATGGGACTCCCATGTGATATTCGAGGAAGGCGTATGCCTTCGTGTCGCGGGGCCGCGGCATTGCGTGGAAACCCTGTTAAGAAGGCTACGCCGGGGTGGTCCGCGATCGTCAGGAGCGGCAGCCCACGTTTTATGTCCCATCGTCCGTTTGTCCCGTGGACGAGCGGCCCACGTTGCCCCATTTCCGCAACCGAGGAACGACTCGGTGCCGGTCCGGTCGGAAGGCCGCACGGAACCCAAATATCTACAAGGAACGCACCCCATGACCGATCACGACGACGCGCTTTTTCGCCCTTACACCCTGGGCCCACTGGAGTTGCCGAACCGGGTGCTGATGTCCCCGCTCACTCGCTCGCGCGCCGGACAGCCGGGCGACGTCCCCACCGATCTCAACGCCGAGTACTACGCGCAGCGCGCCGGGGCCGGGCTGATCATCAGCGAGGCGACGCAGGTCTCGCCGCAGGGCAAGGGCTACGCCTTTACGCCAGGGATCCACTCGGCCGAACAGGTGGACGGCTGGCGCAAGGTCACCGAGGCGGTGCATCACGCGGGTGGGCGCATCCAGGCACAGCTGTGGCACGTGGGCCGCATCTCGCGCCCGGAACTGCAGCCCGACGGTCAGAAGCCGGTCGCCCCCTCCCCCATCCAGCCGGAGGGCGCCTACACTTTCATCAGTGCCGAATCCGGCATGGTTGAAGTACAGGAGCCGCGCGCGCTGGAACTCGACGAGTTGCCGGGCATCGTGGAGCAGTATCGCCAGGGCGCGCAGAATGCCAAGGCAGCCGGCTTCGACGGCGTGCAGATCCATGCGGCCAACGGCTACCTGCTGGACCAGTTCATCCGCAGTGGCAGCAACCACCGCACCGACGCCTACGGCGGTTCGGTGGAGAACCGCATCCGCCTGCCGCTGGAGGTGGTGCGCGCGGTGATCGAGATCTGGGGGCCGGAGCGCGTGGGCATCCGCGTGAGCCCGACCGGCAGTTTCAACGGCATGCACGATGATGATCCGCTGGCAACGTACAGCGTCTTCGCCGAAGCCCTGGACGCCACCGGCATCGCCTACATCGAGGTGGTGGAGGACTCCTTTCAGGGCAACCACGAAACCGGCCGCCCGGAATCCATCATCGACGCCATCCGCTCGCGCTTCAGCCGAACCTACATCGGCAACGGCGCCTACACCGCCGACGAGGCCCGCCAGCGCATCGACGCCGGCTGCTGCGACCTGGTCACCTTTGGCCGCCCGTTCATCGCCAACCCGGACCTGCCCGAACGCTTCCGCCGCAGCGCCCCGCTCAACGAGTGGGACGAAGCCACCTTCTACGGCGGCGACGAACACGGCTATACCGACTACCCGGCGATGTCCGGCTGAAACCGCCCCGGAGCGCCGTTTGCACAACCCATGCACGCGTGGCGTCTTGCCCTCGTCCGGGTCCCGGCGTAGATTGCGCTGCCATGCGCACTGCCAACCGTCATACGTGGCTGCACGCCCTGCTGGTCCTGAGCCTGGTGCTGACCATGCCCCTGCTGCAGGGGGCGGGGCTGCACCTCCACGTGGGCGATGCGCACGACGCATCGCCTCATGCGGCGCACGATGCCGGGCACGCCCACCATCACGACGAGGCAGCCGAGGTCGACCTGACTCCGCAGGCCACCGGCAAGCCGGTAGCCGTTATCGATCTGCCCGGCGCGGCGCTGCCAACAACGGCCGGCGACCTGTCCGTGGCGACAACGCGCGCACCTCCTCGCATCGCGGACCGCACCTACCCCCTTCGCGCATCCCCTCCCTGGCTCGCTCCGCCTCTGCGCGGCCCGCCCGCCTGACCCATTGATTCGAACGTAGCGCGCTGACGCCTCCCTGGGGGCACAGCCTGGATCGTCATCAATGGGGAGTGTCTCCCATGCCTTATTCGGTTTTTGCCTGGTCGGTCGCTGGACTGATCGGACTGCTTTGCCTACCCCCTGCGCTCGCGGACACGGGCCGCTGGAGCCTGGACCGGGCGGTTACTCACGGGTTATCGGTGGCCCCCGAGGCCGAGGCCTTCGAACACCGCATTGACGCCCAGCGCGGCGCGCGGGATCAGGCGGGGCGCTGGCCCAACCCGACGCTGGAAGCCGAAGCCTCGGACCGCATGGGGCTGGAAGACCAGCGCGGCGGTTACGCGCTGAGCGGGATCGCCGTGACCCAGCCGCTCCCGCTATGGGGGCAGCTCGGGCATCGGCGTGACGCCGCCGCCGCCCGCCTCGCCGCAACCGAGGCACAGGCCCAGGCCGAGCGCCTGGAACTGGAAGGCCATATCGGCGCGGCGTTTCATGCCTGGCAACAGGCGGAGACAGGGCTTGAACGGGCGCGCGAGCGTCTGGAAGAGGCCCAGCGCCTGGGGCGCATCGCCCGACTGCGACAGGAACGCGGGGACCTGTCCGAGCGCGAGCGTCTGCGCATCGGCCTGTTCCGCTCCGAGGCCGTGCGCCAGTTGGAGGCCGCCGAGGGTGAGCGGACCGAGGCCCGCGCCACCCTGGCCGCCTGGCTCGACCGGCGCCCCACCACGCTGGGCACCGCCCCCGCCTTCGACGAGCCGCCCCCGCAACCCGCCGGGATCGAACCAGAGATGGTGGTGGACCAGCACCCCGCCCTGCGTGCAGCGTCCGAACAGCAACAGGCCGCACAGCTGGACATCGCCCGCGCACGTGCCGAAGGGCGCCCTGATATCGGCGTCCGGCTGTTTCAGGAGCGCGACGTCATCGACGGCCGCCGGGAGACCTCCACGGGCGTGGCGCTGCAGCTCGAACTGCCGCTATGGGATCGCAACCAGGGGCGCGTCCGCGAAGCCGTGGCGGATCACTACACACGCCAGACCGAGGTCCGGGCCCTGCGGCGCGACCTGACCCGCCAGGTCGAGGCCGGCCGCGTGCACCTGGCGCACCTGCTGGACGAACTGGACCGCCACCGCAACGAGACGCTGGTGCCCGCCCGGCGCGTGCGCGACCTGACCTACCGCGGCTACGAGAGCGGCGAGGCCTCTTTGCTGGAAGTGCTCGAGGCCTACAACACCCATTTCAACGCGATCGCGCAGGAACAGGATCTGCTCGCCCAGAGCTGGGCGGAGTGGCGCGAGCTGCGCATCGCAACGGGGCGCGGCCTCGTGGAGGACACCCAATGACATTCCGAATCACCCACCGGATTACGCGCATCGCCACCCTGCTGGCCCTGGCCATGGCGACCAGCCCCATCCTGGCCGAGGACCTCGAGATCACCCATTGGGATGCGGGACTGGAATGGTTCCTGGAGGCCGGGCCCCTAAAGGCCGGAGCCTCGGAGACCTTCCTGGTCCACGCTACCTGGCTGGATGACTTCCGTCCGGTCACCACGGGGGAACTGACCCTGCAGATGCATGACCGTTCCGGGAAGGTATTCAGCGAAGCCACCACCCATCTCGACCGCGAGGGCATCTTCACCGTCACCCTGCAACTGCCCGAAGCCGGGCGCTATTTCCTGACCGGGGTGCATGAAGATGCCGACGGCCTCCGCGAAAGTACCCTTGGGCAGGTGACGATCCCCGGCGGCCACCGCCATGGCCAGGAGGACGACCATGCACACCCTTCCGACGACGGGCATGCCCACGACGAGGAGCACGGGCACGACCATGGCACCGACGAGCAAGGTCATACCCCCGACACGGATGACCATGGGCACGAGCACGGTGACAACGAACACGGACTTGGCGACGAAGAACACGCTCAGGAGGCGGACAACGGGATCACCTTCCTCAAGGAGACGCAGTGGCGCATGCGGTTCGCCACGGCCCCGGCCCGTTACGAGCCGTTCGCCGAACGCATCGAGGTCCCCGGCACGATCCGCGAGGTGCCCGGCCAACGCACCCGACTGGTCGCCCCAGCCGATGGGGTCATTACGGCGGACGGGGACTGGCCGGCACCCGGCCGGGCGGTAAGCGCCGGTGACAGCCTGATGCGCCTGGCGGTGTTACCGGACAGCGGCACCTCCAGCGGCCTGGCCCTGGAACTTGCCCGAGCACAGGAACGCCTGACCGCGGCCGAGGCCGACCTGAAACGCGTGACAGCTCTTGCCGAGGAGGGCGTGATCGCCGACAGCCGGGTGGTGGAAGCCCGTCGCGAGCGCAACACCGCTCGGGCCGAACTGGACGACGCCCGTGACCGCCAGAAACGGCTCGACGGCAACACCGATTCCGGGACGCTCGCCCTGCGCGCCCCGGCTGGCGGCCGGGTGGAATCCCTGGATATCAGTCCCGGGGAGGTTGTACAGGCCGGCCAGCGCCTGGCCAGCGTGCTGGATGGCGGGCATCTGTGGTTGGTGGCGCACCTCTATCCGGCGGATCTGGCGCGGGTCACGTCGCTGACCGACCCGGCCGTGCGCCATCCGGGCAGTCGCGAGTGGCGGGCCGTCGGGGGCGAACCGGTGTGGGAAGGCGGGGCCTTCGACGGCCCGGGGCAGACGCTTCCGGTCGCCTTCACCCTGGAAGCCGCAGACACCCGTTACCGTCCCGGCATGCCGGTGACGGTCTCGCTCGCGGCCGGGACGCCCCGCCATGGCGTCACGGTCCCGGTCGGGGCGCTGATCGACGACGATGGCGTGCCGATCGTGGTCGTGCAGACCGGCGGCGAATCATTCGAGCGACGTCCAGTCCGTACCGGGGCCCGCTCCGCCGGGCGAGTGGAGATCCTCTCCGGCATCGAGGCGGACGAGCGCGTGGTCACCCGGGGCGCCTATGCGGTACTGCTGGCGGGCCGGGGTTCCGATGACAGTGGCCACGGCCACGCGCACTAAGGGGATGGCGACATGCTGGATCGACTGATTCGATGGTCCCTCGCCAACCGTCTGCTGGTGATGGCCGGGGCCCTGGGCATCCTGCTGCTGGGGGCCTGGCAGGCAAGCCAGGCCCCGATCGACGTGTTCCCCGACCTGACCGCGCCCACCGTGACCGTGATGACCGAGGCTCCCGGCCTGGCCGCAGAGGAAGTGGAACAGCAGGTCAGCTATCTGATCGAGTCCGCGGTGAGCGGCGCGGCCGGGGTGCGCCGCGTGCGCTCGCAGTCCGTGGCCGGATTCTCGCTGGTGTGGGTGGAGTTCGAGTGGGGCGAGGAGATCTACCAGGCCCGGCAGGTGGTCAACGAGCGTCTGGGCCGCGTGCAAACGCAACTGCCCGCAGGGGTCGCCGCCCCGCAACTGGGGCCGATCAGTTCGGTCATGGGCGAGATCGCCTATCTGGGCGTACGCGACGACGCCCGCGAGGACGGCATGCGCGCCCGGGAGGTCGCGGACTGGGCGGTTGCGCGCCAGCTGGAGGCCATCCCCGGCGTGGCCCAGGTGACCACGCTGGGCGGCCAGGTCCGCCAGTACCAGGTGCGGGTCGCCCCCGAGCGCCTCGCGGCGTTCAACCTGAATCTCGTGGAGGTCCGCGACGCTGTGGAGCAGGCCAGCCGCAATGCGGGCGGCGACCGGTTGAGCGACGGCGGGCAGGACTACCTGATCCGTTTTCTCGGTCGCGCCGAACGCCTGGATGAGATCGAGCGGGCCGTGGTCGCCGTGCGCGACGACATGCCGATCCTGGTGCGACATATCGCGGAGGTCGCGATGGGCCCGGGCATCCCGGTCGGCGATGGCGGCGTGAATGGGCACCCCGGCGTGGTCGTGGCCGTCTCCAAGCAACCGGATGCCGACACCCTCGAACTGACCCGGTCGATCAACACGACGCTCGCGCGGCTGGAAGCGGGGCTGCCCGAAGGCATCACCCTCGAACCCAATTTGTTCCGTCAGGCCGATTTCATCCAGACGGCCGTGGCCAACGTCGCCGAGGCCCTGCGCGACGGCGCGATCTTCGTGGTGCTGATCCTGCTGGTGTTCCTGTTGAGCGTACGGATCACACTGATCTCGGTCCTCGCCATTCCATTGTCGCTGACCATCGCCCTGCTGGCCCTGCAGGCACTGGGCATCACGATCAACACCATGACCCTGGGGGGCATGACCATCGCCATCGGCGCGTTGGTCGACGACGCCATCATCTTCGTGGAGAACATCTATCGCCGCCTGCGCGAGAATGGCAGCGACAACCACGATCGCGCCAGTCTGGACGAAACCGTGCGCCAGGCCTGCTCGGAGATGCGCTATCCGGTGGTCTTCTCCACCGTCATCATCATGCTGGTGTTCGCCCCGCTGTTCTTCCTGAGCGGGGTAGAGGGTCGTCTGTTGCAGCCGCTGGGGGTGGCCTACCTGATCGCGATCGCCGCATCACTGATGGTGGCCCTGACCGTGACGCCGGTGCTCGCCCGCTGGCTGCTGCCCGCGATCGCGCGCCGCAATTCCGGGCGCGAACCGCCGGTGGCCGCCCTGCTGCAACGCGGCTACCGCCCGCTGCTGCGCGCCACGCTCCGGTTCCGGCGCAGCATCCTGGCGATCTCCACCATCCTCGCTGTGGCCACGCTGGCGGCTACGCTGCTGCTGGGGCGATCGTTCCTGCCCGACTTCAACGAAGGCAGCCTGACCATCGAGATGGCCACGCCGCCCGGAACCAGCCTGGAAACCTCGGCGGAGATGGCCGGCCAGGTCGAGCGCTGGCTGTTGGAGCAGGATGCGATCCTGTCCGCCGCCCGACGCACCGGACGCGCCGAGGGGGCGGAGCATACCCAGCCGCCCCATCTGAGCGAACTGGATGTCCGTCTGGGCCCGCTACCACAGGGGAAGGAGGCGTTCCTCGAGGAGTTGCGCGCGGGACTGGCCGCCTTCCCCGGGCAGTTCAACATCGGCCAGCCGATCTCGCACCGTATTGACCATATGCTCACCGGTGTTCGCGCAAACCTGTCGGTGAAGGTGTTCGGCCCCGGGCTGGGCGAATTGCAGCGGCTGGCGAAGCAGGTCGAGGCGACCCTGGAAGGAATCGACGGCATCGTCGACCTGTCGGTCGAGCCCGTCGCGGCGGTGCCCCAGATCCGGCTGCATACCGACCGTACCGCCCTCGCCCGCTACGGCCTGACCGTAGCCGACGCCGCCGAGACCGTCGAGACCGCCTGGCGTGGCGCGCGCGTCGCGCAGATCTTCGAAGGCGAACGACGCTTCGACCTTGTCGTGCGCCTGCCGGCGGAACATCGGGTGATCGACGGCCTGGCGGACATCCCGATCCGCACGCCGACCGGACACCACATCCGTCTGGGTGAGGTCGCCGAACCCCGGATCGAACGCGGCCCCAACCAGATCAACCGGGAGAATGCCGAACGCCGCCTGGTGGTCAGTGCGAACGTGGCGGGTCGCGACCTGCATGGCGCGGCCAGCGAGGTCCGCACCGCCATCGACGAGCGGGTGGAGCTGCCGGAGGGTTATCGCGTGGAGCTGGGCGGCCAGTTCGAGGCCGAGGCGCAGGCCACCCGCACCATCGTCATCGTATCCGCCGGCGTCCTGGTCGCGATGCTGCTGGTGCTGCAGCTGGCCCTGCGCTCGCTGACTCTGGTCCTGCTGGTGATGGTCAACATCCCGCTGGCCCTGATCGGCGGGGTAATCGCGGTGTTCGCCATGGGCGGCGTGATGACCATCGCGGCCCTGGTCGGCTTCATCACTCTGTTCGGCATCGCCGTGCGCAATGGGTTGCTGCTGATCAGCCGCTACCAGAGCCTGGCGGCCGAAGGCGTGCCGCTGGACGAAGCCGTGGAACGCGGGGCGCTGGAGCGGCTGACCCCGATCCTGATGACCGCACTTACCGCCGCGCTGGCGCTGATCCCGCTGGCTCTGGGCCTGGGCGAAACCGGCACCGAGATCCAGGCCCCGATGGCCATCGTAATCCTCGGCGGCCTGCTCAGCTCCACCGCCCTCAACATGCTGGTGCTGCCAGCCATGTACCACTGGCTGCGCTCGCGCCCATCGGCGCGAGCCTGACCGAAGCTGCCCGTGCACGAGCATTACCATGTGCGGCAAGGCATCTACCGCATCCTCTACGTGATCAAGGACGATCAGCTGAGCGCCAGGGTGGTGAAGGTTAAGGAGACGCGAGGTCTATCGCTGAAGCGCTGACATCAGACGGCGACGTCGGCCAGGTGACCCTTGCCCTCCAGCCAGGACCGGCGTTCGGAAGCGCGCTTCTTGCCGAGCAGCATGTCCATCAGGTGCATGGTGTCGTCGGCGGCATCGAGGGTGAGCTGCACCAGGCGCCGGGTGTCCGGGTTCATGGTGGTCTCGCGCAACTGCAGCGGGTTCATCTCGCCCAGCCCCTTGAAGCGGGTCACGGAGACCTTGCCCTTCATCTTCTCCGCCTCGATGCGCTCCAGCACCCCGGCCTTCTCGTCGTCGTCCAGGGCGTAGAAGGTCTGTTTGCCGACATCCACGCGATAAAGCGGCGGCATCGCGATGTAGACGTGCCCTCGCTCCACCAGCGGGCGGAAGTGCTTCAGGAACAGTGCGCACAGGAGCGTGGCGATGTGCGCACCATCGGAGTCGGCATCCGCAAGGATGCAGACCTTGCCGTAGCGCAGCCCGTCCAGGCTGGCCTGGCCCGGGTCCACCCCCAGGGCGACGGAGATGTCATGGATCTCCTGCGACCCCAGCACCTGGTCGGGATCGACCTCCCAGGCATTCAGGATCTTGCCGCGCAGCGGCATGATCGCCTGGAAGTCACGATCGCGCGCCTGCTTGGCGGAGCCACCGGCGGAGTCGCCCTCGACCAGGAACAGCTCGGTGCGCTCCAGGTCCTGGCTGGCGCAGTCGGCCAGCTTGCCCGGCAGGGTCGGGCCCTGGGTGACCTTCTTGCGCACCACCTTGCGCCCGGCGCGGCTGCGCTTCTGGGCATTCTGGATCGACAGCTCGGCGATGCGCTCGCCCTGCTGCGGATGCTGGTTCAGCCACAGGCTGAAGGCGTCCTTGACCACGCCGGAGATGAACGGCGCAGCCTGACGCGAGGACAGCCGCTCCTTGGTCTGCCCGGCGAACTGCGGATCCTGCATCTTGAACGAGAGCACGCTGGAGACCCGCTCCCAGACGTCCTCCGGGGCCAGCTTGATCCCGCGCGGGAGCAGGCTGCGGAACTCGCAGAACTCGCGTACGGCATCGGTCAGGCCTGTGCGCAGGCCGTTCACGTGCGTCCCGCCCTGGGTGGTCGGGATCAGGTTCACGTAGCTCTCGCTGACCACCTCGCCGCCCTCCGGCAGCCAGGTCACGGCCCAGTCGGCGGCCTCGGTAGCGCCGGAGACCGAACCCATGAACGGCTCCTCCGGCACCCGCTCCAGGCCATCCAGAGCCTCCACCAGGTAGTCGCGCAGCCCGGCCTGGTAGCGCCATTCGCAGGCCTCGCCGGTGGTCTCGTCGCGAAACGTCACGGTCAGGCCCGGGCACAACACGGCCTTCGCGCGCAGGATGTGTTTAAGCCGGGGCACCGAGAATTTCGCGGAATCGAAATACTGCGGGTCCGGCCAGAAGTGCAGTGTCGTGCCGGTGTTGCGCTTGCCGACGTCGCCGACCGCTTCCAGGTCCCGGGTCTTGCGCCCGCCGGCGAAGGTCATGCGGTACTCGCGTCCGTCACGCTTGATCTGCACCTCGAGTTGCTTCGACAGCGCGTTGACGACCGAGACGCCAACCCCGTGCAGACCGCCGGAGAACTGGTAGTTCTTGTCCGAGAACTTCCCGCCCGCGTGGAGGGTGGAGAGGATCACCTCCACGCCCGGGCAGTTCTCGCGCGGATGGAGGTCCACCGGCATGCCGCGGCCGTCATCGGACACCGAGACCGAGTCGTCCTTGTGCAGGACCAGGTCGATGCGCCGAGCGTGGCCGCTGATCGCCTCGTCCACCGAGTTGTCGATGACCTCCTGCGCCAGGTGGTTCGGGCGGGTCGTGTCGGTGTACATGCCCGGGCGCTTGCGCACCGGGTCCAGCCCCTCGAGGACCTCGATATCGGATGCGGAATAGCTCACGTGATGATTCCTGTGTCGATCGCGCACTCGCGGATGCGCGAAGGGTAGCAAATCAGGGCTGCTTGCAATCGTCCCCATCATCCCAACAATGCACTGCAGATTCCGTATTCAAGTTTTTCAGGAGGGTTCCCATGGCAGAAGCCGCAAGCGCAACCGGCGAAGACATCCTCGACGTCACCCAAGAGAGCTTCCAGCAGGCCGTGCTGGACGAGTCCCACAAGCGCCCCGTCGTGGTGGATTTCTGGGCCGCCTGGTGCGGCCCCTGCCAGCAGTTGATGCCGCTGCTGCAGCAGCTGGCCGCGCAGTATGCGGGCAAGTTCCGCCTGGCCAAGGTCAACAGCGACGAGCAGCAGGCCCTGGCGCAGCAGTATGGCGTGCGCAGCCTGCCCACCGTGATGGTCTTTCGTCACGGCAAGCCGGCGGACCAGTTCATGGGCGTGCAGCCGGAGCCGAACATCCGTGCGATGATCGACAAGTACCTCGAGAAGCCATCGGACAAGCTGATCGAAAAGGCGCGCGAACAGGCCCAGGCTGGCGACACCGACGGGGCCGTGGCCACGCTACGCACGGCCTTGGAGGAAGACCCCGACAGCAGCGACTTGCGCATCGAACTGGCCCGCGCCCTGGCTCAGACCGGCGACACGGACGGGGCCGAGGCCGAACTCGGCAAGCTGCCGCTGGGCCAGAGCGAGAAGGAAGAGGCCAAGGCCCTGCGCGCCCGGCTGGTGTTCGCGAAGGCCGCCGCCGGCATCGATCCGCAGGCGGTGGCGCAGGAGCTGCAGGAAGGCGACCCGCGCCCCGAGGCACTCGAACAGATGGCGGCCTATGCGATGCTCTCCGGCCGCGCAGAGGAAGCGCTGGGACTGTACCTGCAGTTAATGAAGCAACACCGCTCCTACAACGACGGCGCCGGCCAGAAGGGCCTCCTGGCGGCCTTCGAGGTGCTCGGCAACGACCACCCGCTGGTCGGGCAATACCGCCGGCAGATGGCCTCGTTGCTGTATTGACCGGGTTCCGGTTGCCGGCACAGCATCTTTTCAGCAGGCTACGGCTTCGAACCCGCCCCTTCGGCCAGAGGGCTGGCCTCCTACAGCACGCGCCAAGCCCTTACCTGTAGGAGCCGAGCCCTCTCGGCGATCAGGCGTTGACCAACACCATCGACACGAGAACCTCCCCTGCAACAGGATCCGCGGGGTGCAGGTTTGGCGTGGACGCAGGCTTCAGGCCCGGGCGACGACCTCGCCGGCGAGTTCGGTGCCCGCGGCCAGGGTCGCGTAGATCGTGCCCTTCTGCACGTTGCGATGCAGGATCTCGAGCATTTCCTCTTCGGCATCGGTGCCAACCTCGACACGGTACTCGATCCTTGCCATCGCTGGCGGGTCGTCCTGGCGCCAGCCACGTAGCTGGATGCCGATGCTGTCCACTTCGATGCGCAGCATCGGCACGGCACGCTGGATACCGCGCACCATGCACGCCCCCAGCGAGGCCAGCAGCAGTTCCGGCGGACTGAGGGCATCGTCACGCCCGTCCATGTCGGTGTCCAGCGTAACCTCCGCCTGTTTGCCGCGCGCCAGACTCCCGTGCGTATCCACCCGTTCGACGGTCAGTTGATATTCGAGCATTCGATTTCCTCGCGGTCACGGCGCCCGGTACGAACCGGGCGCCGATGCGTCAGTTGCTGCCGAGGATGCGCTCGATCACAGCCTCCGGTTCCTGATAGCCGGACATCTGCTGGCCACCCTCGGTAATCAGCGCCGGGGTCCCGCGCAGACCGAGCTGCTGGCCCATGGCCATGTGCTGATCCTGCGGCGTGGAACAGCTGCCGTCGATGTCGTCCAGCTTATCGCCCTCCTTGGCCCGGTCCATCGCCTCCTGGCGGTCATCCGCGCACCAGATCCGGTCCATGATCTCGGGGGAATCGCGACCAAGTACCGGGAACATCAGGTAGCGCACCTTGATGCCGGCGGCAAGGTATTCGGGCAGATCCTGGTGGACCTCGCGGCAGTAGGGGCAGTTCGGGTCGGTGAAGATGTTCAGGACGCCCCGGGTCTCCCCATCCGGCGCGTAGATCACCAGTTCACTGTCGTCGATGGCGGCGAACATGTCCGCACGCACGTCGCTGAGTGCGGACTGGGTCAGGTTCTCGCGGGTCTCCAGATCAACCATGTTGCCCTGCATCAGATAGCGGCCATCCTCGGACACATAGAGGATTTCGGTACCGTAGCGGACCTCGTAGACGCCCTCCATCGGCGTTTCCCGGATGCTGTCGATCTCGGCGTCCGGGATAACCCCGGCCATGGTTTCCTCGATGGCCTCGGTGGCCATGAGCGGGGTGCTGAACACGGCCAGGGCCGTGGCAAGGGGAAAAACACGTTTCAGGAACATGGATTCTCTCTGTCAATATAGAAAAACGAAGCCAGTCTACCAGCCGGGGCTTTGCCCCCGGGGCATCCGGCGAGATCGGGTAGTAGACGTCAGCCGCGGGGATGATGTTCCGCATGCAGGCCTTGCAGACGGGCGCGTGCGACATGAGTATAGATTTGCGTGGTCGACAAGCTGCTGTGGCCCAGCAGCATCTGCACCACGCGCAGGTCCGCCCCGTGGTCCAGCAAGTGGGTGGCAAACGCATGGCGCAGGGTGTGCGGCGACAGCGGCGACCCGATGCCGGCACGGCGGGCGTGGGCCTTGATACGGTACCAGAAGGCCTGGCGGGTGAGCGCGCCTCCGCGCCGGGTGACGAACACCGACTCGCAGGGCGGATGACCGTCCATCAGATCCGGCCGTGCCTCGCGCTGATAGCGGGCCAGCCAGTGGGCCGCCTCCTCGCCCAGCGGGACCAGGCGTTCCTTGTCACCCTTGCCGGTAATGCGCACCACCCCCTGGCGGCTGTTGACCTCCGACTGCTCCAGCCCCACCAGTTCGGAGACCCGCAACCCGGTGGCATACATCAGTTCCAGCATCGCGCGGTCCCGCAGGCCGACCGCATCCGCGAGATCCGGGGCCCGCAGCAGGGCCTCCACCTGGACCTCGGACAGGCTGTCCGGCAACGGCCGCCCGGCCCGGGGGGATTCGATGCCGGCGCTGGGGTCGTCCTCGCGCTCGCCCTGATGAACCAGGTAGCGATAGAAACGGCGAATGCTGGACAGTGCCCGGGTGATCGACTTCGGCCGCGCCCCGGCCTGCATCCGTGCACTGACATAGCCCAGAAGGTCGGCCGCACCGGCGGTCTCCAGGCTTGCACCCCTGGGTTCCAGCCAGTGCTTCAGGCTCTCCAGATCGCGGCGGTAGGCCGCCAGGGTGTGGTCGGACAGGCCCTCGACCGCCCAGAGCTCGTCCAGGAAACGGTCGAGGGCCGGCGGGCTCGTCGCGGCGACGGCCACGCGTCAGGGCTGGCCGCCACCCGGGTTGCCCGGATCGCCCGGTGTCCCCGGGGTTTCCGCCCGGAATTTGCCGGCCAGGCTCTCGAACACCTTGGTCAGCTCCAGCGGCAGCGGGAAGAAGATGCTGTTGGCGGTGCCGTTGGTCGACATGTCGGCCATGGTCTGCAGGTAGCGCAGCTGGAGCGCGGCCGGGCTCGCCTCCATCTTCTGCGCCGCCTGCACCAGCTTCTCGGCGGCCTGCAGCTCGCCTTCCGCATGAATGACCTTGGCGCGGCGTTCGCGCTCGGCCTCGGCCTGGCGGGCGATCGCGCGGATCATGGAGTCGTCCAGGTCGACATGCTTGATCTCCACGTTGGTGACCTTGATGCCCCAAGCGTCGGTCTGCGCGTCGAGGATCTCCTGGATGTCGTTGTTCAGCTTGTCGCGCTCGGAGAGCATCTCGTCGAGGTCATGCTTGCCGAGCACCGAACGCAGCGTGGTCTGCGCCAGCTGGCTGGTCGCGGCGTAGTAGTCCTCCACCTGGATTACGGACTTGGCCGAATCCACCACGCGGAAGTACAGCACCGCGTTGACCCGTACCGTCACGTTGTCCTGCGAGATCACATCCTGACTGGGCACATCGAGGGTGATGATGCGCAGGTCGATCCGCACGATCTGCTGGATGCCCGGGATGACGATGATCAGGCCCGGACCCTTGACCGCCTGGAACCGCCCCAGGAAGAAGATGACGCCACGCTCGTACTCGCGCAGCACCTTGATCGACATCACAATGATGGCAACCAGGATGACCAGCGGGACGACAAAGAAACCGAGATCGTTCATGTCCTGCTCCTTCTATGTTGTGAACACCGAACGGCTGGCTATTCGGCCGATGCGGTGCCCGGATTGCCCTCTTCGGTCACGGGTTCGACCCGAAGCTTGAGCCCTTCGATCGCGGTCACGCGGACCTTCTGGCCCTCGCGAACCGGCGCCGGGGTCTCGGCGGCCCACTGCTCGCTGTGGATCCAGACCCGGCCGCTGCGCTCGAAGTCCTCGCGCGCCTCGCCAATCATGCCGATCATCTCTTCGTAGCCGGTCGCGGGTTTCTTGCCGCGCAGGCTGAACAGGCGCCCCAGCACCCAGACCGACAGGATGCCGATTGCGATGGCCGTGCCGATTACCAGCGGCAGGGCCACGTTCAGGTTGGGATCGTCCCACAGAATGATCGAACCGGTCGTGAATGCCACAATGCCTCCTATGCCCAGCGCCCCGAAACTGGGCACAAAGGCCTCCGCGATCATGAAGATCATGCCCAGCAGCATCAGCGCCAGGCCCGCATAGTTCACCGGCATCACCTGCAGGGCGAAGAACGCCAGGATCAGTGCGATCGAACCGATCACGCCGGGGTAGATCGCACCCGGGTTGGCGAGCTCGAAGATGATGCCGTAGATCCCCAGCAGCATCAGGATATAGGCAATGTTCGGATTGGTGATCACGGACAGCAGCTGGGTGCGCCAGTCGGGGTCCATGCGCACGATCTCCAGCCCCTCGGTGGCGAGGGTGCGTTCACCGTCCTGCATGCGCACGGTATGCCCGTCGATCTGGGCGAGCAGGTCGTCCAGATTGTCCGCCACGAAGTCGATGACGTTCTGCTCCAGCGCTGCGGTCGCGGTCAGGTTGGAACCCTCGCGCACGGTCTCCTCTCCCCAGTCGGCATTGCGCCCATAGCGATCAGCGAGGCCGCGGATATAGGACACCGCATCCTCCAGCACCTTGCGCCCCATCGCGTCGTCGCCGCGCCGCGGCTCCGGGTCGTCCTCCAGCAATTCCTCCTCGCCGGCCGGCTCGACCTCGCCGTTGGGCGACTCATTGTCGTCCGCGGGCTCCTCGGCCGCCGCGTCCGTCTCCTCGTCGCGCGCGGCGCCATCGGCCTCGTCGGCATCCCCGTCGTCACGCGCGTCCTCGTCGGGCTCCGGCGAGTCCATGCCGGGCAGCCCGCCTCCGCCCATCTGCACCGGCGTGGCCGAACCCAGATTGGTTGCCGGGCTCATGGCCGCGACATGCGACCCGTAGAGCATGTAGGTGCCGGCGCTGGCCGCGCGCGAGCCGGACGGGTGGACATAGGTCACCACCGGCACGCCGGATTGCAGGATGTTCTTGATGATGCTGCGCATACTGGAATCCAGCCCGCCCGGGGTATCCAGCATGAGGATCATGATCTCGGCGTCCTCGGCCTCGGCGCGTTCGATGCCGCGACGGATGTAATCGCCGGTGGCCGGGCCGATCGCGTCCTCCACCGTGAGCATCAGGGCATGGCGTCCACCGGTATCCGCCAGGCTCGCGGCGGCGAGCCAGCCCGCACCGAGCATCAGCAAGGCCAGCCACAGCAGGTGGCGCCAGCGGCGCCCTGCGACCGATCCCGCCTTGCGTCCACATGAAACCCGCATGGGCTTCCTCTCCCGTCAGGGTGGATTCGTCGTACACTGCGTGCGCACACGCGACAGCCGACACCACCACGATAAACCAAAGGTCGGACCGGCGCCGAACCCGCAGACCCGCATGGAAACGCAGGCAATGCAGACCCCGCCCGAAACCCTCGCCGCCGTGATCCTGGCCGGCGGCCAGGGCCGGCGCATGGGCGGGCGCAACAAGGGCTGGGTCGAGTACCGCGGGCGCCCCCTGATCGAATACGCGATCGAGCGCCTGCGTCCCCAGACCGCGCAGCTGGCCATCAGCAGCAATACCGATATCGACCGCTATCGGGCGCTGGGGTTTCCCGTGCTGACCGATCCGCACCGCGATTACCGCGGCCCGCTGGCCGGGATCGCCGCTGCATTCAACGCCTTCCCCGGTCACGAGATCCTGTGTGCACCGGTCGATGCTCCCGAGTTGCCCCGGGATCTGGAACGGCGCCTGCGCCAGGCACTGGAAGCCAGCACGGCTCCTGCCGCCATTGCCCACGACGGCGAGCGCCTGCAGCCCCTGTTCGCCCTGCTGCGCCCGGTCCTGGCGGACCGCCTGGACCGGGAACTGGCCCGCGGCGCCCTGGCGGTCGGTCGCTGGTTCCGCGAGGTCGGCGCGCTCACGGTGGACTTCTCCGATCAGCCCCGGGCCTTCGCCAACATCAACACGCCAGAGGACCTCCAGCCATCGCCACCCGGGCCGTGACCGCTATACTGACCCGCCCGAGCCCTGGGGAGAGACGCCCATGATCGAACCAACAAGCCCCACGTCCCTGCCCCGCATCGCCTTCGCCGCCTGGAGCGGCAGCGGCAAGACCACGCTGCTCAAGGGCGTGATCCCGGCCCTGCGCGCCCGCGGCCTGCGCCCGGCGATGATCAAGCACGCGCACCACGAGTTCGACGTGGACAAGCCCGGCAAGGACAGCTTTGAGCTGCGCCACTCCGGGGCGGACCAGATGCTGGTCGCCTCCGGGCGGCGTTACGCCCTGATGGTAGAGACCCCGGAGACCGACGACGGTCGTGTGCCGGACCTGGACATGCTGTGCGCGCGGCTGGACCCGCGACGCGCCGACCTGATCCTGGTCGAAGGATTCAAGCAGTGGGACCTGCCCAAGATCGAGGTACACCGCCCGTCGGTCGGCAAGCCGCCGCTGTACCGCGAGGTCGCCGGGGTGGTCGCGGTGGCCACCGACGCCGCCAGCCTCGACTTCGACGGGCCGCTGCTGCCGGTCAACGACCCGGATGCGCTGGCCGCCTTCATCATCGACTATCTGGACATCCATCCCTGAACCCGAAGCGGAGACACCCCATGCCCGAGGCCGCACTCGGCTGCGACGAATTCGACCCCAACGCCAAGACCCTGGAACAGGCCCGCGCCGCCATCCTCGAGGTCTGCCGGACGATCACGCAAAGCGAACAGGTCACGATCGAAGACGCCCTCGGGCGCACCCTGGCCCAGCCCGTTCACGCGCGCATCGACGTGCCCCCGGCCGCGGTCTCGGCCATGGACGGCTACGCCCTGCGGGCCGCGGACGCAACGCAGGGCGCCCGCCTCGCCCTGGTGGGCATATCGGCGGCCGGACATCCCTGGGATGGCGAGATGCAGCCCGGCCAGTGCGTGCGCATCCTGACCGGCGCGGTCGTCCCGGCAGGCGCCGACGTGGTAATCATGCAGGAGCAGGTGGAGCGCGGGGACGATGCCATCACCCTGCAAAAAGGCGGCCTGGCCCCGGGCCACAACATCCGTGGCACGGGCGACGACACCGCCGCCGGCTCACCGCTGTACGCCGCCGGACAACGCATCGGCGCCGCCGAGATCGGAGTCCTGGCCAGCCAGGGTATTGCCCGGGTGAGCGTGCTGCGCCGCCCGCGCGTGGCCTTCTTCTCGACCGGGGATGAACTGGTCTCGGTCGATCAACCGCTGGGCCCGGGGCAGATCCACGACAGCAACCGCCACACCCTCCGGGCCCTGCTCGCGGCCTATCCGGTCGATGCCATGGACTACGGCGTCGTCCGCGACACCGAGGAGGAGGTCTCGCGCGCCCTGACGCGCGCCGGAGAGGAGGCCGACCTGATCATCACGACCGGGGGCGTATCGGTCGGCGACGCCGACCACGTGACCCGCGTGCTGCAGGCCTCGGGCCAGGTCGGCTTCTGGAAACTGGCGATGAAGCCCGGACGCCCCCTGGCCTTCGGCCGCTTCGGACAGGCGCATTTCTTCGGCCTGCCGGGCAACCCGGTGGCGGTGATGACCACCTTTGCCCTGCTGGTTCGCCCGGCGCTGCTGCAACTGGCCGGGCGCGACGCGACCGAACCGCAGACTCTGAACGCGCGACTGCTGGAGGACCTGTACAAGTCCCCGGGGCGCAAGGATTTCCAGCGCGGGCTACTGGAGACCGACGACCGCGGCTGGGTGGTTCGCGCCGCCGGCGGCCAGGGCTCGCACCAGCTGCGCGCAATGAGCGAGGCGAATGCCTACGTGGTGCTGCCGCGCGAATCCGCCGGGGCACGGGCGGGCGACTGGGTGGAGGTGCTGCCGTTCCGCGAGGTCTTTCCGGAGGTGTAAATCAGACCCGGCTCAATGCGACGCGATCAGTGCAGCGAACTCCCGCTCCAGCAGGGCCTCGTCACCGAGGTTAAGTTCCACCAGGCGGCGCAGGTGGGAAGCGGATTCCAGGGGCATGGCCTCGATCTCCACGCCCACCCACAGGCCCTCGTGCCAGCGCACCCGGCCCTCGAAGGTGATGCGTGCCTCGTCGCTCAGCGGGATGTCCACACTGACCTCGTCACCATCGGCCATGGCCGGCAGGTCGGCTGCCTCCAGCAGCACACCTTTCAGGGAGATATCCTCCACGCGAACCGGACCGCCCCCGCCATCCGTCAACAGGGTAGCCGGAAATTCCAGGGGGATACGTTGAAAGCGTCGCTCCATGCGGCAAGACTACGCCCACTCCGCGCCTGCGGCCAAATCGAGAACCATCCGGGAACCCCATGACCGAAACCGCCCCGTCCATCGACGGCCAGCCGTCCAGCCTGCTCCGCCGCTTGGCCGCCATCGTCTACGATGCCCTGCTGCTGGTGGCGATCTGGATGGTTCTCGGCCTGCTGGTGATCGTCATCGGCAACACTACGGGGCTGTATTCCCCGCGCGCGCATTTCGTGCTCAACCTGGTCGTGGCCTGGGGCTTCTTCTATTGGTTCTGGACCCGCACCGGGCAGACCCTCGGCATGCAGGCCTGGAACATCCAGCTGCGCACCGAGGGCGGCCATGCCGTTAACGCCTGGCAGGCCACCCTGCGCTACCTGGTCGCGGTTGCCCAGTGGCTGGTGATCCTGATGGCGATCTGGGCGGTGCGCGAATACGGCGCGGTCGCCATCACGGTGGTCACCGCCGCCGCGCTTTTCGCACTCGGGCTGTCACAGTTCCACCCGCGCCGCTGGATGCTGCACGACTGGCTCACCGGCACCGAGCTGGTGCGCATCCCCGGCCTCGCCAAGCCCCGCTGGAAGCAGAACCGCAAGACCTGACGCTCCTCGAATCCAACCACGACGCGCCCGACCGAAGGTCAAAAGCGGCTAACAGGAAGGCGCGAAGATGGGAAGGCTTTTTGGGCAGGCGCTCGGGCTGCCCGGACGTGCAGCGCCACCATCGCCGTTCGTTTTTGTCCTGACGCCCCAACACCAGAACCTTCCCGTCTTCGCGCCTTCCGGTAGATGCTTTTCGTCCTTGAACTTCTTCCCGCCTTCCAACCTTCCTGTAAATCGCTTTTGACCTTTCGTGGTGAGCAATCATCCGGGGGCGAGCCAGAGGCCGAGGTCGTCCAGGGCTGCGGCAATCTCGGAGGCGATGCGGCGGTAGCCGCGGGCGTTGGGGTGGACCGGGTCGGCGCGCAACTCACGTTCGGACAGGACGCCGGAGAGCACGCCCTCGATCAGGGCCACCTGCTCCTCGCGGGCCAGTTCGCGATAGATCGGGTCGTCCTGCAGCCGACCAGTGGCGGCCCCCAGGGCGGAGGCCCGTGGCACGCCCAGCAGGACCGGCCGGGCCCCGTGGTCGCGGACGATGCCCACAAGGACGCGCAGATCCTCCTTGACCGAGGCCGGCTCGCGCTGGCTCAGGAAATCGTTGCCGCCCAGCCAGATCAGTACCAGGTCGGGTTCATGTTCGCGCAGGCCCGGGGCCAGACGCTCGCGAGCGCTGTTCGCGTCATCGCCCGGCACCCCGTCGTTGATGATCGTCCACCCGGTGATCGCCCCCAGGCGTGCCGGAAAATCCTCGCCGTCCCCGGCCCCGGTCCCATGCGTCACGCTGTCGCCGAAGGCGAGCACCGTCGCCTGCCGCGGGAGCGGATCGAAGTCACCAGGCCCGGAACCACCACAGGCGGCCACCAAGGCCACCAGCACGGTCAGGAACACCGCACGCAAACTGGCCCTCATGTCTAACGCCCCATGCGCTGCAGCGCCGCCAGGGCTAGGATCAGAAACAGCACCACCGGCAGGCTCGCGGCAACCACCGGCGGCAGGTTGTAGACCAGCCCCAGATGGGTCATCGCGCGCATCACGATGGCGAACGACACGCCGATAGCGATCCCGATAAAGAGGCGCTGGCCAGCGCCGCCCTCGCGCTGCGAGCCGAACAGAAAAGGAATCGCCAGGAGCAGCATCACGAAGGTGCTGGCCGGCAGGGTCAGGCGCTGCCAGAACGCGACCTCGTAGGGCGCCGAATCCAGCCGGTTTTCCTGCAGGTAGTCGATATAGCGCGCCAGGGCCCGGGCCGCCATCTGGCTGGGCTCGACCACCAGCACGTCGAAATACTCCGGCTCGATCAGGCGGTCGATGGTCTCCGTCTCCAGCCGCTCGGACTCTACGCGCTCCAGTGACAGCCGCGAACGCTCCACGTCTTCCAGCCGCCAGGCCCCGCCCTCGTACTGGGCGCTCTGCGCCCGCGTGATCTCCCGCGGCTCGCGGTTCTCGTCCACCTCGATGATCCGGACGCCGATCAGGCGATTCCCCGGCAGGACCGTATCCGCCTGCACCATGCGCCGCCCGTCGCGCGCCCACAGGCCAATCGAACTCACGCTCAGTTGTTCGTCGAAGGCCGTGGCCTTGAGATTCTGGGCCCGGCTTTCGGCGGCCGGGGCGAAGAACTCGCCGACCACCACCATCGCCACCACGACCACCAGGCCGGCCTGCATCACCCAGGCGATGAAGCGCCCCAGCGTCATCCCGGCGGCGCGCATCGCGATCAGCTCGCTGTTCGCGGCCAGGTTGCCCAGCCACAGGAGTCCGCCCAGCAGCGCCGCCGATGGCAGCATGTCGTACATCCGCCGCGGCAGCGTCAGCGCCACGTACAGCAGGGCCTCGCTGAGCCCGTAGTCGCCGCGTCCGGTATCGCGCAACTCCTCAATCAGCGCGAACACCGCATCCAGCGCCACCAGCAGGACCACGGCCAGCGCGGTCCCGATCAGGACCTGGCGCATGATGTAGCGCCCCAGAACGGTCGTCACGGTGTCACCTCGTCCGTGCCCGACTCACGCGCGCCACGGGCGGTTCCCCGTCCGAGTCGCAACATGCCCTTGCGCCAGGCCAGGACCAACCACAGCACCAGCATCCCGCCATGCGTCCACCACAGCCCCAGGGCCAGTGGCGTACGCCCGTCGGCCAGCTGTCCCTGACCCAGGATCAGCAGGTTGGCGTACAGCACATAGACCCCGATCGCCGCCGGAATGCGGGCATAGCGTCCGGTACGCGGCGGCACCTGCGCCAGCGGGAGCGCGATCAGGCTCAGCACCAGAATGGACAGTGGCATGGCGAGGCGCCATTCTAGTTCCGCACGGTACTCGGATCGATGCCGCTGTTCCCAGAGCTCCAGTGCCGACATCGCGTTCAACGAGGGCTTTCCGGCCCCGGCATCCGGTTCGGTGACCTGAATGCGCAGACGCTCGAACTCGAGCATCCGAAAGCGGCCCTCGCCCGGCACGCCGACGTGGCGATATCCGTTCTCGAGGATCAGGAAGCCGCTGTCCTCGGCACCGGGATCGGGTATCGCCCGCTCGGCCACGGTCACCTGCGCCTCGCCGTCGACCTCGCGGTAGATGAAGACCTCCAGCAGGGCCTCGCGGTCCTCACTCATGCGCTCGGCAAAGAAGACCTGCTCGCCCACCCGCGAGCGCAAGAAGCGCCCGGGCGTGATGCCGACCAGATCGGAGCGCTGCTCGGCCAGGTCGCGGAACTGGTCGATCTGAGCCTCGGCGCGCGGCAGCACCTGTGTCATCAGCACCAGTAGCAGCAGCGCGGCGGGCACGGCCACCCAGAACAGCGCGCGGTAGAGCGCAGCGAAGGACATCCCGCTGGCCTGCAGCGCAACCAGCTCGCTGTCGCGCTGCAACCGACCCAGCACCAGCATGAAGGCCAGGAACAGCGCCACCGGCCAGAGGAAGACGATACCCTTGAAGGCCCCAAAGGCAACCATGCCGGGCAGGAAATCCACCGGAATGGTCCCCTCGGCAACATCCCGCAGCACTCGCGCCAGCACGCCGCCGACGATCACCAGCAATAGCACGATGGTGACCGCGGTCTGCGTGACCAGCAGTTCGCGGGCGATGAAACGCTCGGCGCGGCGCAGGATCATGCGCGCATTACCCCGCGGTCCGCACGGCGCGTGGTCGCGCAGCGTGTGGCGCTGGTACCATGATCGAACTCATTTTCGGGAGGCATTTGATGCAATTCTCCGTCACCACCTCGACCCTCGACAAACCCCGCGCCGGCATCCGCGCCGCCGGAATCCATCACAAGCGCAAGCCGGCCGCCGGCGCCACGGTGCTGGATGCGGCGCGCGACGGCGAGATCACCGCCCTGCTGAAGGCCGGCGAGATGGATGGCGAGGCCGGCAGCCGACTGTTGCTGCCCGCCGGTGGGAGCAAGGGTAACGCACTCCTGATCGGTCTGGGCGCGAAGAAGGATTTTGACGCCCGCGCGGCGCGCAAGGCGGCACAGACCCTGGCGGCCGCGCTGGTCGAGCGCCCCGCCACCAGTGCGGTGATCGCGGTGGCGGACTTCCAGCCGCGTGGCAAGGACATCGCCTGGGTGGTGCATACCCTGGTCGCGGCGATCTCGGATGCCGCCTACCGCTTCACCCCGTTCAAGGGCAAGGAGAAGACCACGCCGGTCAAGCTGGACAAGATCCAGCTCGGCGTCGAGCGCACGGAGGCCGATGCGGCGAAGCGCGCCTGCTCCGAGGCCGCGGCGATTGCCACCGGCGTGAACCGCGCCAAGGACCTCGGCAATACCCCGCCGAACGTGTGCTACCCGGAGAGCCTGGCCGACACCGCGCGCGACATGGCGAAGCAGCACAAGAAGCTGAAGGCCACGGTGCTGGACGAGAAGGACCTGGAGAAACTCGGCGCCGGCGCGATCCTGGCCGTGGGCAAGGGCTCCGAGCGCCCGCCGCGCCTGATCGCGATGGAATACTCCGGCGGCAAGAAGGATGACGCCCCGGTGGTCCTGGTGGGCAAGGGCATCACCTTCGACACCGGGGGCATCTCGCTCAAGCCGGGTGCCGAGATGGACGAGATGAAGTACGACATGTGTGGCGCGGCCAGCGTGTTCGGCGTGATCGAGGCCTGCTGCGAACTGGAGCTGCCGATCAACTTGGTCGGCGTGGTGACCAGCGCCGAGAACATGCCCGACGGTCGCGCGACCCGCCCCGGCGACATCATCACCACCCTGTCCGGGCAGACGGTGGAGATCCTGAACACCGACGCCGAGGGCCGCCTGGTCCTGGCCGATGCCCTGACCTGGGTCGAGCGCTACAAGCCGAAGGCGGTGATCGACATCGCCACCCTGACCGGCGCCTGCATCATCGCGCTGGGGCACCAGGGCGCGGCCGTGCTCGGCAACAACGAGCGCCTGGCCAAGGGCCTGCTGGCCGCCGGCGAGGAGACCGGCGATCGCGCCTGGCAGCTGCCACTGTGGCCGGAGTACCAGGAACAACTGAAGAGCAACTTCGCCGACATGGCCAATATCGGCGGTCGCCCGGCCGGCACCATCACGGCCGCCTGCTTCCTGTCGCGCTACACCGAGGACTACACCTGGGCGCATGTCGACATCGCTGGCGTGGCCTGGAAGAGCGGCAAGGAAAAGGGCGCAACCGGGCGCCCAGTGCCGATGCTGATGCGCTACCTGCTCGACCAGGCCTGATCGCGGTCCGGCGGGCATGACCCACGTCAGCTTCTACCTGCTCGAGGACCCGGCCCCGGAGGCACGCCTGCGCTTCGCCTGCCGTCTGGCCCGCAAGGCCAGCGGCCAGGGCCGCCGGGTTCACATCCACACCGGCTCGCCGGAGCTGACGCGCACCCTGGACGAATGGCTGTGGACCTTCGAGGACACTGCCTTCCTGCCGCACAGCACCGATGTGCGCGACACGGACGTCCCGGTCTCCCTGCACGAGGCGCACGCCCCGTCGGATCGCTGCGACGTGCTGATCAACCTCGCCCCCGAGGTCCCGGAGTACTGTGGGCGTTTCGAACGGGTCGCCGACATCGTCGGCGGCGACGAGCCAGGCCGCGAGGCCGGCCGGGCCCGCTACCGCTTCTTCAAGGAACGCGGCTACCCGCTGGACCACCACAGCATCCAGTAAGGACTGCGGAAGACGCGGATCAGACGCGCGGCGGCGGGTCGGCGATCTCGCGCAGCCACTGCTCCAGTTCGAACAGGGGCAGGCCGACCACGTTGGTGTAGGAGCCATCGATCCACTCGACGAAGGCGGCGCCGCGGCCCTGGATGGCATAGGCGCCGGCCTTGCCGCGCGGCTCGCCGGTCGCCCAGTAGGCCTTGATATCGGCCGGGCTCAGCTCGCGCAGGCGTACCCGGGTCGTCACGTGACGGGCGCGCATGGCCTCGCCGGGGCGCCACAGGGCCATGCCGGAGACCACCCGATGCTCGCGCCCGGATAGCCGCCCGAGCATCGCCGCGGCGTCGGCGAAATCTGCGGGCTTGCCCAGTGCGTCGTCGTCCATGGTCACCACGGTGTCGGCCGCCAGCACCCACTGGCCGGGCGCCAAGCGCTCGCGCGCCGCCTCCGCCTTGGCGATGGCCAGGCGCTCGACCAGGGCCTCCGGGGTCTCGCCGGGCCGCGCGCTCTCGTCCACGTCCATCGGCGCCACCTCGAAGGCGAGCTGGATCTGCTCCAGCAGCTCCCGCCGACGCGGCGAGGCCGAGGCGAGCAACAGCGGCGGCGTCGGCCTCATGCGGGGCTCAGGCGCGGTGATAGGGGTGATTGTTGAGCAGCGACCAGGCGCGGTAGAGCTGCTCGGCGACCAGCACCCGCACCAGCATGTGCGGGAAGGTCAGCGGCGACAGCGACCAGGCCCACTCGGCACGGGCGCGCACGGCCTCGTCCAGCCCGGCGGCCCCGCCGATCACCAGCGCCACGTCGCGACCGTCCGTCTGCCAGGCCTCCAGGCGCTTGGCCACGCCCTTGGTGTCGACCGCCTTGCCGCGCTCATCCAGCAGGATCACGCGCGCACCCTCGGGGATCGCCTTCAGCAGGATCTCGCCCTCGCGGCGCAGCAGCGTGGTGGTGTCCATGGACTTGGCACCGGAGGGCCCCGGGAGGGCCTGCAGGTTCAGCTCCAGCTCGCGCGGCAGGCGCCCGGCATATTCGGCGAAGCCCTCCGCCACCCAGTCCGGCATGCGCTTGCCGATCGCGATCAGGTCCAGGCGCATCGAGTGAAGACTCGTGTGGCGCTCAGCCGCGCAGGCGGCGGACGCGTTCCAGGCTGGGGTCCTCGGGTGCGGCCTTTTCCGGGTCGGCCGCTTCCTCCGCCAGCCAGAGCTTTTCCAGGTTGTAGAAGTCGCGGGTCTCCGGGAGCATCACGTGGACGATGACGTCGTTCAGGTCCACCAGCACCCACTCCTGGCTCTCTTGGCCCTCGACACCCAGCGGCTGGATGCCGGCCTGCTTGGCCTCGGCCGCAACGGATTCGGCGGTGGACTGCACGTGACGCCCGGAGGTCCCGGAGGCAATCACCATGAAATCCGTCAGCGTGGTCTTGCCACGTACGTCGATGGTGCGGATGTTCTGTGCCTTCATGTCGTCCAGAGCGGTGGTCACCAGCTCCAGCAGTTGTTCGCTGTTCATTGTGTCGGTCATGTCCCGTGATTGCGGTTCGACCCGGCCCGGTACAGGCCGTGGTCCTGGATGTAACGATTAACGGCCCCGGGGAGCAGGAAGCGCGGGCTGCGTCCGGCCTGCAGCTCGTCCCGGATCGCGGTGGCAGAGATGTCGAGCTGGGTGACCGGCTGGAAGTAGACCAGCCCCCCGGGGGCCTCGCGCAACGCCGCCGGATCGTGCGTCGCGGCATTGCCCAGCCAGCCCCCCAGATCATGGGAGGCGGGGCTGCCGGGGCGGTGCGAGACCACGATATGCGCCAGCTCGAAGATCTGCTGCCAGCGGTTCCACGATGGCAGTCCGGCAAAGGCATCCATGCCCATGATCAGCACCAGCGGCGCGTCCGGCCCAAGCTCCTCGCGAAAGCTGAGCAGGGTATCCACGGTGTAGGACGGCCCCTGACGATCCAGTTCGCGACGGTCGGCGACAAATCCCGGCACATCCGCAATCGCCTGATCCACCATTGCCAGACGATCGCCGCTGCCGGTTCCGGGGCTCGCGCGATGCGGCGGTACGTGGCAGGGGATGAAATGCACGCGTTCCAGCCCCAGGTGCTGCTGGATCTCCAGCGCCGGGCGCAGGTGGCCAAAGTGGATCGGGTCAAATGTACCGCCGAGGATCCCGATCACGTGGGGATCGCCCCAGGGAAACGCTGATCAATATACACACTCGTGTTGGTCCCCCAGGTTTTCCGAGACAAGGCGCGCCGTGCCGCGGGTAGTGGTTCTACCCGCAAGCGGCGCAACGCAGGATCGGGGAACCTGGGAGACCAACCCCGAAGGGGCTCGGCCGCCCGTTGTTGACAAAAACGGGCGCGCGCACCGCGTCGCGGCTCCCTTGTGCAGCATGACTGCACGGCAGTCACCGCGCCTTGTTCGCACGCAAAAATGACTCGAGCGCGTGCGTGGACATTAATCAGTGTTTCCCTAGCCACGTACATGGCCGTCACCGAACACGACATACTTGAGCGTGGTCAGCCCGTGCAGGCCCACCGGACCCCGGGCATGCAGCTTGTCGGTGGAGATGCCGATCTCCGCGCCCAGGCCGTACTCGTAGCCGTCGGCGAAGCGGGTGGAGGCATTCACCATCACCGAGCTGGAGTCCACCGCGCGCAGGAAGCGACGGGCGCGGCTGTAGTCCTCGGTCACGATGCTGTCGGTGTGGTGCGAGCCGTAGGTGTTGATGTGGTCGATCGCCACGTCCAGGTCGTCGACCACGCGGATCGCGAGGATCGGCCCCAGGTACTCGGCCACCCAGTCGTCCTCGGTGGCCTCCGCGATGTCGGCCCCGCTGTCGGCGAGAATGGCCCGGGTACGCGCGCAGCCACGCAGGCTGACCTGGTGCTCGCCCAGCGCGGCCGCCAGGCGCGGCAGGAAGGCCTCGGCCTGGTCCGCATGTACCAGCAGCGTCTCCATGGTGTTGCAGGTGCCATAGCGCTGGGTCTTCGCGTTCACCGCGACGGCCAGCGCCTTGTCGGCGTGGGCCCCGCCGTCCACGTACACGTGGCATACGCCGTCCAGGTGCTTGATCACCGGGATCCGCGACTCGTTGCTGACCCGCTGGATCAGGCCCTTGCCGCCACGCGGGACGATCACGTCCACGTACTGCGGCATGCGCAACAGCGCGCCCACCGCCGCGCGGTCGGTGGTCGGTACCACCTGCACCGCCTCGCGCGGCAAGCCGGCCTGCTCCAGCCCGGCCTGGATGATCGCGGCCAGGGCCTGGTTGGAATGCAGCGCCTCGGAGCCGCCACGCAGGATCGCCGCATTGCCGGACTTCAGGCACAGCGCGGCGGCGTCGATGGTCACGTTCGGGCGCGACTCGTAGATGATCCCGATCACCCCCAGCGGCACACGCATCTGGCCGACCTGGATACCGCTCGGCTGGTAGGCCATGTCGGAGATCGTGCCCACCGGGTCGGGCAGCCCGGCCACCTGGCGACAGCCCTCGATCATGGTGTCGATACGGGCATCGGTCAGCGCCAGGCGATCCAGCATCGCGGCGTCCAGGCCGCGCTCGCGCCCGGCCTCCAGGTCGCGGCTGTTGGCATCACTCAACTCGGCGCGCCGCGCGGCGATGCCCTCGGCGATCGCGTGCAGAGCGGCGTTCTTCGCGCCCGGCTCGGCCTCGGCCATGCGCCGGGAAGCCGCGCGCGCGGCGCGCCCGAGCACCTCGACCTGGGCGATCACATCGTCGGCAGGGGATTCGGTGGGGTTCACGGCAGCGTTCATGCAGTCAGACTCGTTCCGGGTTCAGCGCGGGTTCGGCCACGGTCAGCGGACGCCCCGCCATACGGGCCACCAAGTCTAGCAACCCCTGCCGGGCATTGCCGTTTTCCTGACCCTTGATGACCCGATCCACACGCGCGGCCTCGCCCAGCAGACCCCGCGCCGCGCTCAGATCCAGCCGCGTCATCGCCTGGCGCAGGGCCTTCTGGCCGTCGCCAAAGCTGCCCTGGAACGCCTCGCGGTCGGATGCACCGGCGGCCTTGCGCTCCATCGCCTGCACCAGCAGCCGGCACTCGCGCGCCAGCGCCCAGAGAATCAGCGGCTCGGCCTGGCCCTCGTCCAGCAGCCCCTCCAGCATGCGCAGGGCGTGGCGGACATCACCGCGCAGCGCGGTTGGGGCCAGGGCAAACAGCTCGAAGCGGGCCGCATCCGTGGTGGCCTCCGCCAGCACGGTCTCGTCGATCTCGGTCACGCCGGCCAGCGCCAGCTTCTCGATCTCCTGACGCGCGGCCAGCAGGTTGCCCTCCACCCGCGCGACCAACAATGCCAGCGCCGGGTCGGTGATGCGCAGACCGTTCTTCTGCAGCCGCGTACGGATCCAGTCGCCCAGCCGGGCCGGCGGCACCGGACGCGCATGGATGACCACCGCACGGTTCTCAAGGGCCTTGAACCAGGCAGCCCGCCGCATGTCACGGTCCGGGCGCGGCAGGTGCAGCAGCAGGACCAGGTCGCTCTGCGGGTCACCGGCGTAGGCCTTCAGGTGGTCGCCACCGGTCTTTCCCGGCTTGCCGGTGGCCAGGCGCACGTCCAGCACCGCGCGTTCGGCGAACAGCGACCGGTCGCGGATCGCGGCCTCGAACGGACCCCAGTCGGATTGCGCGGTCAGGTCCAGCACCGTGCGTTCCAGGAAGCCCTGCTGACGGGCGGCGGCGCGGATCGCATCGGCCGCCTCGATCGCCTGCAGCGGTTCCTCGGCCAGCAGCAGGTAGATCGGCGCGAGCCCGCGCGCCAGCTCCTGTTCCAGGCGGGCACTATCCGGCACCATCAGGGGGCCGGGTCCTCCGCCGCTTCGCGCAGGCTGCCGTCCGGCTCGAGCAGCGCGGCGATCCGGCGCTGCAGCTGGCCAATGATGTCACGGTCCATCGCCTCGCGCAGGGTGGCCTCGCGCTCGCTCCGACTGAGCACCGACGTGCCGTCGAACAGGTAGATGCGCGCGGCACGCAGCGGCCCCAGGTCGACCGCCTCGCCCTCGACCGGGCGCAGACGGGCGTTGACCGTCCGGATCAGTTCATACTCGGAGACCCGGGCGGCCTCGGTCACCGACAGCGTGCGGCGCTGATCGTTGACCGAGCGGATCTCCAGGATCGCGCCCTGGCCCTCCGGACGTTGATTCACGACCTCCACGCCGGAGGAACCCAGGGTCACGGCCAGTTCCCGGTACAGCGAATCGCGGGCGTTGATGCCGGTGATCTGTACCGGCTGCAGCGCCTCCGGCCACTCGCCGCTCCCGCGCAGCTGAAAGCCGCAGGCGGCCAGCGAAACCGCCAGCAACAGCACCAGCCCCGCGCGCAGCAGGGCGGTCATTGCGGCTTCACCACGAAGTTGACCAGACGGCCGGGAACGACGATTACCTTGATCACATCCTGCCCCTCGATATAGCGCTTCACGTTTTCGTCGTTGCGCGCGACGGTCTCGATCGCGTCCTTATCGGCCCCGGCCGGGACCGCGATCTCGGCGCGGCGCTTGCCGTTCACCTGCACCGCCAGGGTCTCCTGCGCGGCCTGGCGCGCGGCGTCGTCGGCCTGTGGCCACGGGGTTGCCGCCACCAGGTCATCGTGACCCAGAGCCCGCCACAGCGTCTCGGTCACGTGCGGGATGATCGGCGCCAGCATGCGCACGATGCCCTCCAGCGCCTCCTGGCGCACGGCTGCGGCCCCGGCTGCGTCCTGCGGGAACTTGCCGAGGTCGTTCAGCAGTTCCATGTTCGCGGCCACCGCGGTGTTGAAGGTCTGGCGCCGGCCGATGTCGTCAGTGACCTTGGCGATGGTGTCGTGCAGCTTGCGCCGCAGTTCGCGCCCGGCATCGTCCAGCGCATCGACCTCCAGCGCCCCCGGCGCCGCGTCGCCCACGTGCTCGTGGACCGCCCGCCACAGGCGCTTGATGAAGCGATGCGCGCCCTCCACGCCGGAGTCGGACCACTCCAGCGACAGGTCCGGGGGGGCGGCGAACATGGTGAACAGTCGCGCGGTATCCGCGCCGAAGCGCTCGATCAGGGCCTGCGGGTCCACGCCATTGTTCTTCGACTTGGACATCTTCTCCATGCCACCGATCATGACCGGCTGGCCGTCCTCGCGGTGGCGCGCGGCCTTCACCGAGCCGTCCTCCGCACGTTCCAGTTCGACGTCCGCCGGATTGATCCAGTCCTTCCCGCCATCACTGCGCTCGCGGTAGAAAGTCGGCGCGATCACCATGCCCTGGGTCAGCAGCCGGGTGAACGGCTCGTCGGAGGCCAGCAGGCCCTCGTCACGCAGCAGCTTGTGGAAGAAGCGCGCGTACAACAGATGCAGCACGGCGTGCTCGATGCCGCCAACGTACTGATCCACCGGCAGCCAGTGGTCGGCGCGCGCATCCAGCATCGCCGTGTCGTTGTCGGCGCAGGCGTAGCGGGCGAAGTACCAGCTGGATTCGAAGAAGGTGTCGAAGGTATCGGTCTCGCGCCGGGCCGCCTGTCCGCATTCCGGACAGGTCGCCTCGAAGAACTCCGGCATGCGCGCCAGCGGCGAGCCGGCCCCGTCCGGGATCACGTCTTCCGGCAGGCGCACCGGCAGGTCGGCTTCCGGCACCGGGACTGCACCACAGGCCTCGCAGTGGATCACCGGGATCGGACAGCCCCAGTAGCGCTGGCGCGAGATGCCCCAGTCGCGCAGACGGTAGTTGCGCCGGCGCCGACCCAGACCGGCCTGCTCCAGGTGTTCGGCGATCGCGGCGATGGCCGCCTCCGAGTCCTGGGCGTCGAAATCGCCCGAGTTCACCAGCACGCCGGCCTCGGTGAACGCGGCCTGCTGTACGTCGACCGAGGCGCCGTCCGCCGGGGCGATGACCTGGCGGATCGGCAGGCCATATTTCGTCGCGAACTCGTGGTCGCGTTCGTCGTGCGCGGGCACGGCCATCACCGCGCCCGTGCCGTATTCCATCAGCACGAAGTTGGCGACCCAGACCGGGACATCCTCGCCGGTCAGCGGGTGGCGCGCGGTGAAGCCCAGCGAGCGGCCCTTCTTCTCCATGGTCGCCAGGTCCGCCTCGGCCACCCCACCCTGCGCGCAGTCGGCAACGAACGCGGCCAGATCGGCGTCCTGTTTCGCCAGCGCCTGCACCCGCGGGTGCTCCGGTGCCAGCGCCATGTAGGACACGCCGAACAGGGTATCCGGGCGCGTAGTGTAGACAGTCAGTGGATCGCCGCCGTCCACCGCGAACTCGAGCTCCACACCCTCGGAACGCCCGATCCAGTTGCGCTGCATCGTGCGCACCTGGTCCGGCCAGCCGTCCAGGTCATCCAGGGCCTCAAGCAGTTCGTCGGCGTAGTCAGTAATGCGCAGAAACCACTGCGGCATCTCGCGGCGCTCGACGACCGCCCCGGAGCGCCAGCCGCGGCCCTCGATCACCTGTTCGTTGGCGAGCACGGTCTGGTCCACCGGGTCCCAGTTCACGGTCGCCTTCTTGCGATAGACCAGGCCCTTCTTCAGCAGGCGCACGAACAGCCACTGTTCCCAGCGGTAGTACTCGGCGTCACAGGTGGCAAACTCGCGGGACCAGTCGTAGGCAAACCCCAGGCGCTTGAGCTGGGTGCGCATCTGCTCGATGTTCTGGCGCGTCCAGGCCGCCGGCGGCACGTGATTCTGCATCGCCGCGTTCTCGGCCGGCAGGCCGAAGGCGTCCCAGCCCATCGGCTGCAGCACGCTCCTGCCCTGCATGCGCTGGAAGCGCGCGATCACATCGCCGATCGTGTAGTTGCGCACATGGCCCATGTGCAGCTTGCCCGAGGGGTACGGGAACATCGACAGGCAGTAGAACGGCTCGCCGGCGGCGTCCTCGTGTGCGCGGAAGCAGTCGGCCTCCTCCCACTGACGCTGCACCTGCGCCTCGATCGCCTCGGGGGAATAGTGCTCCTGCATGCGCCTCACCTGTCCTGTCATCGCCGGAAACAAAGAACTGCGCAGAATACCAGCGCCCCCCACCCCCTCCAAGGGAAATGCCCTTCACCGACACCTCTGCGCCGCAAACCATGGTGCGCCGGACGGCCGCTCTCGTCGCCGGTGGGATGTGATACCCATCACAACGGATCAGGAACAGAAGCCCGTTCCGGACTGCCTTATGAGGTACATCAGCTGGAAACCTGGAATCGGACGTTCCAAGGAGGCTGGAGATGCACGAGAGCGACGCAATTCCCGTTGTACAGCGGGCCTACCCGGAAGATCTGGGCGAGACGCAGCCCGAGCACACCCCGGAGACCGAGTCCCCGACGATTCGCGAGGTCACGCCCGAGGATCTCGGTGCATGGCTCGGCAAGGGCTGGCGCGACCTCTGGCAGATGCCGGTCGCGCTCGTACACGGGCTGGTGATCGCCCTCGCTGGCCTGGTCCTGATGGGCCTGTCGTGGAACCAGCCTTGGATGGCGTTTTCGTTTCTGGCCGGGATCCTGCTGCTGGGTCCCGTGCTCGCCGTGGGCGTGAACTACCTCGCCCTGCAAAGGGAACGTGGCGAACCGGGCGGCGCCGGCCTTGGCTGGCTGGAGGCCCTGGGCGGTTCGGTCTGGGGCTTCGCGGCCCTGCTCGCCTTGCTGTTCGTAATCTGGGCCAGCTTTGTGTGGATGTGGATCGCGGTTCTCAATATCGGCGAACTCGCGGTGATGGGCCAGTTGCATCACCTGATCGGCGCGATGCTCGGCAGCGGCGCCGGCATCGTCTCGCTGGTCGGAGTCGTGGTGGCTGCCATCGTCTTCGGTCTGGTGGTATTCGCGCTGAGCCTGGCAACGATCCCGGCACTGCTGGATCACCGGGTACGCGACGAGGCCACGCAGAAGAGCCTGATCGAGTCCATCGGCGTCAGCCTGAAGGCGTTCAACCACAACCCGGGGACGCTGATCCTGTGGGGCCTGATCATCACGGCGCTTTTCATGGTCTCGGTCGCGACCGCGCTGCTCGCCCTGGTCGTGATCTTCCCCTGGCTGGGTTTCGCGATGTGGCACGGCTACCGGGATCTGGTTGCGACGACCTGATCCCGTCCACGCGCGATACCGGGCGCACGCTCCTCTATGCCAGGAATCCGGGGCTACGCTCTTTACGGTTCCGGCGCTCGTGCTAACGTTGGATCCTGCCGACCGGATCTGCGACCGCAATGGAGAGGCCGATGAGCGAAGAACAGAAGGATCAGGCCCATGATCAGGAGCGCGAATCGCGCCTGAGCGACGCCTATCACCGCATGCTGCAGGAGGTCACCGAGGACCTGGAAAATCTGGAGGACAAGACCAGCAAGGCCATCACCGAGGCTCTGGAGAACGCCCGGGATCGCGTGCAGAAGGCGAGCGACCTCACCCGCGAAGAGGCTCACGAGGTCATGGACTACCTGCGCCGGGACCTGCAGGACCTGGGCGCCTATCTCGACAGTCGCAGCTCCGACTGGCGCGACTGGCTGCAGATCGACCTGGGGCTGATCGAGGCCAGCATCAAGAATGCCCTGGAGCGCATCGCCGATCGCACCCGGATCGAGATCACCGAACTGACCGCGCGTGCCCAGGTGATGGGCGAATGGCATACCGGCGAGATCACGGGCCCCGGCGAGCTCTTGTGCAAGAAATGCGGCCACCCGCTGCACATGACCCGGGTCGGCCGCATCCCCCCGTGTTCCAACTGCCACAACACCACCTTCCGCCGCGGCCCCGGCGGTACCGAGGCAGAATAACCCGTCAGCGTCGGCGGCGAAGGCCGCCTGCGGCACCGGCAACTACCAGCACCAGCGCCGCCAGCACGGCTGGCCCCGCCCCGGTGGCGGTCGCCGGCGTAACGCCGCGGCTTGGCTGCAGCCGGCCCGTCACCACTTCGCGGGTGAAGGTCCCCGAACGCTCGAGTATCCGACCATCGCCATCGATTATGGCGGAGATGCCGGTATTGGTTGCCCGGATCATCGGGCGCCCGGTCTCCACCGCCCGCACCCGCGCAATCTGCAGGTGCTGGGCCGGCGCAAGACTGTCGCCGAACCAGGCATCGTTGGAGACATTGACCAGGAACCCGGCCTCCGGCAGCGCCGCGCGGATGTGACGTGAGTACGCCGCCTCGTAGCAGATGCTGACCCCGGCCGTCTGACCGGCCACTCGCATGCGCCCGTCGCCGGTGCCGGGAGAGAGGTCGGACATCGGGATGGCCAGCAACCGGTCCAGCCAGTCGAGCTGGCCGCGTAACGGGATGTACTCGCCGAAGGGCACCAGCTGGCGCTTGTTGTACCCCGCACCCGTGGTCACGTTGACCACCGAGTTGTACACATGGCGCCCGGCCGACGCATGGTCGAAGACCCCAGTCAGCAGTTCGCTATCATGCTCCGCCAGCGACTGCGCGAGCTGCCCGAGCGGGCGCTGCACCTCGACATAGAACGCCGGGATCGCGGTCTCCGGCCAGACCACCAGGTCCACCTCGTCCGCCTCGCGCGTCAGATCCTCGTAGATCTCCAGCGAATACTCGATGCCGTCGGCATCCCACTTGCGCGCCTGGTCGATATTGCCCTGCACCATGGCCACCGAGATCGCCTCACCGCCGGGCTCCACCCAGCGGGCGAGTCCCAACGCCAGCGAGGCCAGCACCAGAACCCCCGCCAGACCCGCTCCGAGCCCGCGTTGTCCGGGCCGGAACACGCTGACCAGCGCCACCGCCAACAGCGCGACCACCAGCCCCGCGCCCAGCTCGCCGGCCAGCGGCAGCCAGGGCTGCAGCGGCGTATCCAGCACGGTGTGGCCGAACAGCAGCCAGGGGAACCCGGAGAACAGCCAGGAGCGTGCCAGCTCCATCAACACCAGGCCAGCCGCCAGCGCCAGCATCCCGGCCGGACGCTCCAGCGGCAGAAAGCGTGCCGCCAATCCGGCCAGCAGTGCCGGATAGGCCGCCATGGCCAGCACGAACAGCACGGTAATCAGCGAAGCGATCACCAGCGGCGCCTGGCCGAACACCAGCAGGCTGTTGAAGATCCAGGTGACCCCGGTCCCGAAGAACCCGAGGCCGAAGGCATAGCCGATCCAGGCGGCCCGGCGCGGGGCAACCCCGGGCAGAAGGGCGAACCATGCCGCCAGCCCCAGCGGGGCCGCCAGGAACCAGCTGACCGGGGCAAAGGCCAGGGTCGCGGCCGCCCCGGCCATCAGGGCCGCGAACCCCGCGGTCCAGGGCGGCAACTGTGCGACGCGAACCGGCATGAGGCTCAGCGGGTGCGGCGGCCGTCGGGCTCGGGGGCCGGGCCATCGAACGGCTGCGATCCCGCGCCGGTGGCGGCCTCGGTATCCGCTTCGGGCAGGCGCATCTCCAGCAGGTGCAGGCGCCGGTTGTCGGCGCGCAGGACGCGGAACTGCATGCCGTCCACGACGATCTGCTCGCCGCGGCGCGGTACATGCCCGAAATGCGACAGCACCAGCCCACCGATGGTGTCGAAGTCGTCCTCCCTATAGGCGGTCTGGAAGTAGGCGTTGAACTCCTCCATCGGGGTCAGCGCCTTGATGGTGTAGCGCCCGCCCGGGTGCTGCATGATCTGGGTCAGGTAATCCTCGACATCGTGCTCGTCCTCAATCTCGCCGACGATCTGCTCCAGTACGTCCTCGATCGTCACCAGTCCAGCCACGCCGCCATACTCGTCCACCACGATCGCCATGTGGTTGCGGCTCAGGCGGAATTCCTTCAGCAACACATTCAGGCGCTTGCTCTCCGGGACGAACACCGCCGGGCGCAGGATCTCCTGCATGTCAAAGGCGGCATCGTCCGGCTCGCCAAAGAAGCGCAGCAGGTCCTTGGCCAGCAGGACACCGACGACCTCGTCGCGATGATCCCCCACCACCGGCAGGCGCGAGTGCGCGGAGGCGACCACGTCGGGGAGGAACGCGGAAAGCCCGGCATCGCGGCGCACCACTTCCATCTGTGCCCGCGGGATCATGATGTCGCGCACCTGCATGTCGGCGACGTTGAGCACGCCCTCGAGCATGGTCAGGGCCTCGGGATCGACCAGCTCGCGGTCCTGGGCGTCCCGCAGGGTCTCGACCAGTTCGCGGCGGGTGGCCGGCTCGCGGCGCGGGCGCAGGATCTCCCCGGCACGGCTCAGCCAGCGCCGCCAGATCGGTTGCTCGTCGGGTTCGGGTTCAGGCATCGGGGGCGTTTCCGGCTGTGTCCGACAACTGGACGCGAGCCGGATGCTCGGCGTAGGGATCCGGGTAGCCTAACCCGGCCAGGATCGAGGACTCAATTGCCTCCATCCGCGCGGCCTCGTCCGGCGTCTGGTGGTCCATACCCTGCAGGTGCAGCATCCCGTGTACCACCATGTGATGGTAATGCGCCGCCAGGGCCTTGCCCTGCTCCATCGCCTCGCGCGCCAGCACCGGCGCGCACAGCACCACGTCGCCGAGATAGGCGTTCGCCTCCGGGGGCAGACCGGGCGGCAGAGCGGGTGCGGGAAAGGACAGCACGTTGGTTGCGTAATCGCGTTCGCGGAAGGCGTGATTCAGTGACTGCCCCTCGGCGGCGTCGACCACCCGCAGCGTGACCGCGGCCTCGCCATCCCGGCGCCAGGCCGCCCGGGCCGCGCGATGCAGGGTAGTGGCGGCCGGCAGGCCGGCCCGCGGCACGGCGTACTGCACCGCGACTTCAAGCGCCATCGGCGTCCTGCCCGTCCGCGACGGCCCAGCCGGCATCGGACTCGGGCGCCGCTCCCGGTTTCCCGGAGGCGATGTCATGGGCATCATAGGCCTCCACAATGCGCTGCACCAACGGATGCCGTACCACGTCCCCAGCCTGGAAGCGGGTGATATGCACCCCCTCCACGTCGTTCAGGATCTGCATCGCGTGCTTGAGCCCCGACCGCTGGCCACGCGGCAGATCGACCTGGGTAATGTCGCCATTGACCACGGCGGTGGAGCCGAAGCCGATGCGGGTCAGGAACATCTTCATCTGCTCGACCGTGGTGTTCTGCGCCTCGTCGAGGATGATGAAGGCCTCGTTCAGGGTGCGTCCGCGCATGTAGGCCAGCGGGGCGACCTCGATCACCTGGCGCTCCATCAGGCGCGCCGTCTGGTCGAACCCCATCAGCTCGTACAGGGCGTCGTACATCGGCCGCAGGTAGGGGTCGATCTTCTGCGCCAGATCGCCGGGGAGAAAGCCCAGGCGCTCGCCGGCCTCCACCGCCGGGCGCACGAGGACCAGGCGCTGGACGCGGTCCTGCTCCAGCGCGGCCACCGCCGCCGCCACCGCGAGGAAGGTCTTGCCCGTTCCCGCCGGACCGATGCCGAAACTGAGGTCATGCTGCGCGATCGCGGACAGGTACTTCGCCTGGCGCGGGCCACGCCCGCGGATCACCGCACGCTTGAGGCGCAGCGACGGGTCATCGCCGTTGTTGTCGGCTTCGGCCAGTCCCTCGACATGCGCCGTCTGCAGGGCCGTGTGCACCTGCTCCAGGCTGACCGGTTCCTCCTGCGCCATGCGGTGCAGATCGTGGATCAGGGCGCCGGCCGCCTGCACGGCGGACTTCGGGCCGGTCAGGTTGAAGCGCGGACCGCGATTGTGCACCGCTACGCCCAGGCGCGACTCGATCAGGCGCAGGTGGGCATCCAGCGGCCCGGAGATCCGCGCGAGCGTCTCCTGGTCACCGGGCTCCAGGGTGAAGTCCAGACGATTGGCCATGCGTCGGTTTCCCTAGGCGCCGACGGCGGCGGGCATCGCCCGCTCCACCGTGCGGCCACGGAGGGAATGCGCCAGTGCCTCGGTGATCTCGACCGGAACCAGCTGCCCGATCAGGCCGGAATCCCCGTCAAAGTTGACGATACGGTTGTTCGCCGTGCGCCCGGCCAGTTCGCCGGGGTTGCGCTTGGCCGGACCCTCCACCAGCACCGGCTCGATGTTGCCGACCATGGCCTGGTTGCGTGCGCGCCCGTGCTGCTCGATCAGGGCCTGGAGTTCGGCCAGGCGGGCCTTCTTGGTCGCCAGCGGTACGTCATCCGGCAGCGAGGCCGCGGGGGTGCCCGGACGCGCGCTGTAGATGAAGCTGAAGGAGAAATCGAAGTGCAGCTCCTCGATCAGCTTCATTGTGGCGGTGTGGTCGGCGTCGGTCTCGCCGGGGAAGCCGACGATGAAGTCCGATGAGAGATCCAGATCCGGGCGCGCCTCGCGCAGGCGGCGGATCTTGGACTTGTACTCCAGGATCGTGTGGCCACGCTTCATCTGCGCCAGGATGCGATCCGAACCGCTCTGCACCGGCAGGTGCAGGTGGCTGACCAGCTTCGGTTCGTCGGCGAAGGCCTGGATGAGCGAGTCGGAGAACTCCACCGGGTGCGAGGTGGTGAAGCGGATGCGCTCGATGCCCTCGACGGCCGCCACGTAGTGGATCAGCAACGCCAGGTCGGCGGTGTCGCCATCCTCCATCGGCCCCTGATAGGCGTTCACGTTCTGTCCCAACAGGTTGATCTCCTTGACCCCCTGCGCGGCGAGCGCGACCACCTCGGCGATCACATCGTCGAACGGGCGGCTGATCTCGTCGCCGCGGGTATAGGGCACCACGCAGAAGCTGCAGTACTTGGAGCAGCCCTCCATCACCGAGACGAATGCGGTCGGCCCTTCGGCCTTCGGCTCCGGAAGACGATCGAACTTCTCGATCTCGGGGAAGGAGATATCCACCACCGGGGCGCGCTCGCGGCGCACCGACTGGATCATGGCCGGCAGCCGGTGCAGGGTCTGCGGCCCGAATACCAGATCCACGTACGGGGCGCGCTCGCGCAGGGCGTCGCCCTCCTGGCTGGCGACACAACCGCCCACGCCGATGATCACCTCCGGCCGGCGCTCCTTGATCTGCCGCCAGCGGCCCAGCAGCGAAAAGACCTTCTCCTGCGCCTTCTCGCGGATGGAGCAGGTATTCATCAGCAGGACGTCGGCCTGCTCCGGATCATCGGTGCGCTCCGCCCCGTGCAGCTCGCGCAGCGCGTCGAGCATGCGATCGGAGTCGTACTCGTTCATCTGGCAACCGTGCGTCTGGATGTAGACCTTGCGGATCATGCTATGGGTACTTCGCTGGTTGGGGAGCTCAGGAATCGCCGGACTCAGAACGGGACGTCATCATCGTCGAAGCCGCCACCGGAGGCCGGCGCGCTGCTGCGATTACCGCCCTGCTGGCCGCTACCTCCGTAGGCATTGCCGCCGCCGTAGCCCGAGTCCTGGTCGAACCCGCCTCCGCCGCTGCCACCGCGACCGCCGATCAACTGCATGTCGTTGGCGACCACCTCGGTGCTGTAGCGGTCATTGCCGGACTGGTCCTGCCACTTGCGGGTCTGGATCTTGCCTTCGATGTAGACCTGCGAGCCCTTGGACAGGTACTGCGCAGCGATATCCGCCAGGCGCCCGAACATCACCACCCGGTGCCATTCGGTGTTCTCGCGCTTCTCGCCGGAGTTCTTGTCGGTCCACTGCTCCGAGGTCGCCAGACGCAGATTGGTGACGGTAACCCCATTCGGGGTCTCGCGCTTTTCCGGGTCGGCCCCGAGGTTTCCGAGCAGGATGACTTTGTTGACGCCGCGGGCCATGGGGCCTCCTTCAGTCGGGCATAGAGAGACAGACCCGATAGTGTAGCAGCCCGCCCCCGCCGCGACAGTGCACCGGTCCGCGATGAGGATGCGGGTCCGGTACGAGGGCCCTAGGTGTGGAGTCTCACAAGGTTGTCCTCAGGTAGACCGAGGACGCTGATGGGTGGCTGTTGGCTCAGGCTACCGTGTGGGCGGTGCCAGTTGTAGTCGTGG
>NZ_JAWLFK010000011.1:54676-57071 GCF_041685615.1 Thioalkalivibrio sp. | reverse complement strand
GGGCCAGTGGCCCGCATGGCGTGCGGCCTGGGAGGCCTCCGGATTCGGGCGGAGTGACATCCTGCTGGCGAGCCTGCGCGAGGATGCGGGGGCGGCCGAACTGCCGGGCGCGGATCTCGCAGTCTCGATCTGGGATCGCTCGGCGCTGGAACCGGGGACAATCCTGCACCTCGATGACCGGCGCTGGTTTGCGGCCGCGGCCAGCGCGGCCCACGCGGTGCATCTGGCTGCGCCGAATCGCCAGGCCCTGTGGCAGGGTATGGCCGGCGGGGCCGCGGTGAGCCTTGGCGAGACGCCGGCGTCCGCGGTGCCCTGTGCGGTGCTGGGCGAACCCGCCGCGGTACTGGAGGCCTGGCAGGGGCTGCGCGACGACCCGGCGGCACGGCGCCGGCAGGGCGATGCGGCCCGCCGGCGTTTCTGGGGCGAGCGGCGGCAGGTGGACGCGAACTTCGATGCCGTTCTGCAGCAGGTCTGGGACTGGTAGCCATGGGTTCGGTACAGGCATGGCTCGGTGCCCGGCTCTGGGACCAGTGGAGCCATCGCGGACCGTTCGCGGCCGCGATGTTTCCCCTGTCGCTGATCTATGCCGGCCTGGCCGAGTGGAATCGCCAGCGCCAGGAGCAGTTGCGGCGCGAGATCGCCATTCCGGCGAAGGCCGTGATCGTGGTGGGCAACCTGACACTGGGCGGTAGCGGGAAGACCCCGATGACGATCTGGCTGGCGAAGCGTCTGCGCGCGGCCGGCTATCGGCCGGGGATTGTCAGCCGCGGCTACGGGGGGCGCGGGGACGTCGCCGGGATCGCGGTGACGGCCGATTCGGACCCGGTCCTGGTGGGGGACGAGCCGCTGCTGATCGCGCGGCGTACGGGCGTGCCGGTGCAGGTGGATCGTGACCGGGTGCGCGGCGCGCGGGCCCTGACCGATCAGGGCGTCGATGTGGTGATCGCCGACGATGGCATGCAGCACCATCGGCTGCCACGCGACATCACCATCCTGATGGTCGACGGGAAACGCCGGTTCGGCAACGGGCTTTGCCTGCCCGCGGGCCCGCTGCGGGAGCCCAGGCGGGCCCGCGAGCGGGCCGACTTCGTTGTCGTGACCGATGGCGAGCCGGAACCCGGCGAGATCCCGATGGAACTGGTCCCGTCGAGCCGCCTGCAGCGGGTCGACGGGGCGGAGGAGGGGCGCAAGCCCCACCGTTTTGCCCGGCGCGACGCCCATGCCATTGCCGGAATCGCCGACCCGGAACGCTTCTTCCGTACCCTGGAGGAGGCGAAGATCGGTATTATCCGGCATCCGTTTCCCGATCATCACCGCTTCCTGCCGCACCAGATCCGGTTCGACGACGGACTGCCGGTTCTGATGACGGAGAAGGATGCCGTAAAATGCCGGGCGTTCGCGCAGGACAATCACTGGTACTGGCCGATCGCGGCCCGGTTGCCAACCACTTTCGAGCCGGCGCTGCTCGCGCGTCTGGAAACCGTCAGCCGGCTCAAACACCTGGGGTAATGCATGGACAAGCGTCTGCTCGATATTCTGGTCTGCCCGGTCACCAAGGGGCCGCTCAAGTACGACCGCGAGAATCAGGAGCTGATTTCGGTCTCCGCCGGTCTCGCCTACCCGATCCGCGATGACATCCCGGTGATGCTCGAGGACGAGGCGCGGGTCCTCTCCGAGGACGAGAAGGAACGCTGGCGCGAGGCCTGAGCGTCCGCATGACAGGCTTTGTCGTGGTCATCCCGGCCCGCATGGCCTCGAGCCGGCTGCCGGACAAGCCGCTGGCCGCGGTGGCCGGGCGCCCGCTGATCGCGCACGTAATCAGCCGTGCCCAGGAGAGCGCCGCGCGGCGCGTGATCGTGGCCGGGGATGACGAGCGTATCCTCGACGTGGCGCGCCAGTGCGGGGCCGAGGCCTTCCTTACCGACCCTGCGCTGCCCTCGGGTACCGATCGCATCGCCACGGTCGCCGCGGCCGAAGGCTGGGGCGACGAATCCATCGTGGTCAACCTGCAGGGCGACGAGCCGCTGACCCCGGGGCCGCTGCTGAACGACCTGGCGGCCCTGCTGGGGCAGAACCCGCAGGCGGACATGGCCACGCTGGGTGTGCCGATCCGCTGCGCGCAGGACCTGACCGACCCCAACCAGGTCAAGCTGGTGACGGACCGCAACGGGCGGGCCCTGTACTTCTCCCGTGCCCCCATTCCCTGGGACCGCGAGGCCCGGCGTGCCGGGCAGGCGCCGGCGCTGGAGCAGGCCACCCGCCACCTGGGGCTGTATGCCTACCGTGCCGGTTTCCTTCGGCGCATGAGTGCCGAGCCGCCGTCGGCGCTGGAGCGGCTGGAACAACTGGAACAATTACGCGCCCTGGACATGGGTGCCTGGATCCAGGTCGGGCG
>NZ_JAWLFK010000011.1:0-54576 GCF_041685615.1 Thioalkalivibrio sp. | reverse complement strand
TGTTGTTGCCGGCGGCGTTGACAGCCTGGGGGAGGTCGATGATGACGGGCCCGTGCGCGTCCACCAGCACGTTGTACTCGGACAGGTCCCCATGGATCAGGCCGGCGCACAGCATGCGCTGGATCTGGCGGATCATGAATGCGAACCACGCGCGAGCCGTCTCGAGGTCCAGTTCGACTTCGTGCAGCTGGGGTGCGGTGTTGCCTTCGGCGTCCAGCACCAGTTCCATCAACAGGACGCGGTCGAATACGCCGTAGGGGACGGGCACTCGAACGCCCGCGTCGGCAAGGCGGTAGAGCGCCTCGACTTCCGCGTTCTTCCACTGCGTCTCCTCGACCTCGCGGCCGTGACGCCCACGTCGGGCCATGGCCCGCGCATCGCGGCTGCCGCGGACCTTGCGGCCTTCCTGATACTCGGCCAGTTTGTGGAAGCCGCGATGCTTGGCTTCCTTGTACGCCTTGGCACAGCGTGTCGCACCGCCGCTGCGGACGAGGTAGATGTTGGCCTCCTTGCCGCTTTGCAGCTGCCCGAGGACGGTATCAATGACGCCGTCTTCGACCAGCGGCTGGAGGATCTTGGGGATTTTCATAAGCGCGTACGGGGTTGGCGAAACGAAAGACGCCGACCTGGGGAGAACCCCGGAGGCCGGCGTCTGCGTTCCAAAACGGTTGGGTCAGGGCAGAAAGACCTTGGGCTTGCGCTTCTCCGCCTGGGCGGCGCGTTTCTCCATCAGTGTCTTTTCGGCCTTCTTCTTGCTGTCGCGCTTACGATCCATGGTCTTCATGGGGTGGGTCCTCTGGGGCGTCGGATGGGTCATCCGGCTGATTGCGTGCCCGTTTCTGCTGGCGTTTTTCTTCCTGCTTGGCGGCTTTTTTCAGCTCGCGCTGGCGCTTTTCGTATTGGTAGTTCGGTTTGGCCATAGGGCAGCAGGGTCTCCATCGGGGTGTCGCCAGCGAGGCGGGTTCACGAAGCGTCGTCTCTCCACAATAGCACCGAAACACTGTCGTGGGGGCGAGCGCACGAAGCAGGGCAAGGGGGTGCCCGGAGTTTCCTTCCCTGTGCCGTTCAGGCGGGCGGGCGCAAGCCGGCTTGCAGGGCGCGGGCCAGGGCCTGGCCTTCGGTGATGGCCCGCTCCGGTGTGGAGTGGTGCGGTTTGAGGGTCGCGATCACGCGGTGTTCGAGCTCGGTCTCGGTCAGGATTGTGTTCGGATCGATATAGCCGTTGTCGGTGAGCCATTCGGACAGCCGTTCGCGGGCACTGCTCTGGAAGCGCTTGACCGTACCGTTCTCCAGTTCGCGCAGGAGCTGTTCGCCGTTGCCATTCAGCTGGGTCGCCAGGTCGGAGACGGCGTCGATGAAGGTCGCACTGACGGCTTCGGAGGCCTCCAGGGCCTCGCGGTCTACCGGGCGGCCGCGACCCTGGCGCCAGGCGCGAGTCCAGGCGCGCGCGGCGTCACTACGGGCCTGCAGCGTCTGGCATTCCGGGGGTTCCAGCAGGGAGTCGGCGGGGCCTTGTAGCAGGGATTCCAGCGCGCCCAGGCGATCCACCCCCAGCTCCAGCAGGCGCTGCAACAGTTCCAGACGGTCCCGCAGCAGGTGAAACAGATGGATACCGGCCGGATCCTGCCAGGGGTCGATCAGGGGAATGCCCCCAATCCGCTGCGCGTAGTCCTCGGGTGCGTCGCTGCCGGGGGCGGGTACCGCTTCGGGTTCCGGAAGGCCCAGCTGCTCGTGGCTACCGAGCGCTTGCTGTCCCCAGCGGCGTGCGGCCAGGTCGATGATCTCGACGCTGGACTCCTGTGCCTGCCAGTAACGCGCGTCTTCGGGCTGGGCGGTCAGGTAGAAGACCTGGCGGCCGGCCTCGTGGGCCAGTGCCTGCAGGCTTTCGGCCACTGCCCGGAAGCGGTCCGGGTCCGCCGTGCCCAGCGCCTCGTCGAGGATGAGCGGGAGCGCGCTGCGCCCGCGTTCGGCCTCCAGCGCAAAGGCGATGCGTACGGCGAGCAGAAGCTGCATCCGCGTCCCGCTGGAGAGTTCGGTGAGCGAGCGGGTGGCCCCGCTGGCGGTCTCGCGGGCGCTGAACCGGGCCGAGGCATGAGGTGAGAACTGAAGTTCGTAGTGATGCCGTGTGAAGCGCCGGAACCATTCGCGGGCCTGGCGCAGGGCGGCGGGCTGCACCGCCTGTTCGTGTTCCATCTCGACCTGGTCGAGCAGGAAGTTTCCGGCCGTGGCGAACAGGGCCTGGTCGAGTCGCTGCGTCAGGGCGTCGCGGGCGAATTCGCGGCGGGCGCGGGCGGTTTCCAGCTGGCGTTCATGGCCGGCGCGGTCGATGGCCGCTTCGATGCGGGCGATCTCCTCGCTCAGCCGGTCGCGTTCCGCCGCCTGGTCGCGCAGGGTCTGAAGCTGCGATTCCAGGGGTTCCGCGGCATCGACCTCGACCGCCTCGAGCAGGTCCGGGCGGTCCTCGAGGTGGCGGCGGCGTTCGCGTTCACGTTCGCGCACATTACCCAGTTGCTCGCTTAGCTCCTGCCAGTCGGGCCACAGGCGCAGCCTCTCGCGCAGGGTCGATTCATCGTCATCCTCCAGGCCGGTCGCCGCGTACAGGGCGGCGATCTGCTCCCGCGTGCGGTTCGCGTCGGCTTGCAGGCGTTCGAGTTCGCGCTGGGCGGCCTTCTCCTCCCGCTGCGCGGTGTCCCGCGTCTGCAGCCGGGCGGCGAGACGGTCCAGGTGTTGGGCCAGGGTATCCGCCGAAGGGTCGGGGTCCGGAGGGGCCACGGCATACCGGGCGAGAAAGGCCATGACGGGTTCCCGGGTCGCCTCCCGATCGGCTGTCAGACGTTCCTGCTCCGCCCGGGCCGCGTTCACGGCCTGGCGGGCCCGGTCATGGTTCGCGGTCAGGTGGATCCAGCGCTGCAGCGAGGCATCCATGCAGCCGGGGTCGAAGCCGACCTGCCGGGCAATGTCCTTCAGGCGCCCCTCTTCCCGGTCGCGGGCGGCGCGCCGCTCTTGCAGTTCCCGTTCGAGTTGAGCGCGGCGCTCCGCCGTTCGCCGCGCGCCCTCCGCAGTTTCCAATTCGCGCTCCAAATGGGCCAGGCGCTCGCGGACCGCGTCGGCCGCCCAGTCCGTGGGCAGCGCCAGGCCGGTATCGCGGAAGCGTGCCTTCGCAGCCTCGCGGGGTATGTTGTCGGTCGCCGGGCGAGCGGCGATGTAGGTGCCCCAGGCGACCGGGAGCGCGAGTACGGCGAAGGCGGGGTGTACCAGCAACGTCGCTGTGCCGATGGCGCCGCCCGCCGCGAGCAGGGCGATCCCGGCGGCGACCCGGCGCAGGCCGGTCCAGGGGGTGGGGCGCGGGGACCCCAGCCAGTGCAGCAACTCGTCGCGGCCGCGTCGCAGTGTGTCGGGGGTGGGCAGGGTGTCCTCAGTCGGAGGCAGGGAGGCGAGTTCGTCTTCTCGTTGCGCGATGCCGGCCTGCAGCCCACGCAGGGTCTCCAGGGACTGTTCCACCGAGTGGAGCGTGGCGGGGTCCAGGTCGGGAATCGCCTCTGGCGTGCCCCCCAGTTCTTCGGTTGCCTGGCGCAGTGTCGCCTGGACCGCGTGCAGCTCCCTTGTCGTCTGCTCCAGCCCCCTCTCCAGCTCCAGCAGCCTGCGAACCACGGGGCGTTGATCGTCCACGCGATCCGCATCCAGCTCGGGATCCGCCAGTCCGGCTTCCTCGCGGCGCTGGCGGGCGTCCTCCAGGCGTTCACGGGCCTGTTGTTGTTCGAGTCCCAGGCGCCGCAACTCGTCCTGGAGTGGGGCGAGGCGTTGCAGTTCGTCGCCGCGGAGCCTTTCCAGACCGGGAGGCAAGGACGCCATCCGGGTCTCCAGATCCCGGTGTTCGCGTCGGGCCCCCAGCAGGTCCAGGGCGCGTTCGTACTGATCGGCCTCGTGGGCGGCGCGCTGGGCCTGCTGGCGTTGCGCATTCAGGGCGGTCAGGCGCTGTTCGTCGTGCTGCAGGCCGCGTTGCTGCTGACGGCGTTCGCGCAGTTCCTGTTCCGCGGCCGTCAGCGCCTGGGACTCGCTACGGGCGTGGGTCGTCTTCAGGGCCAACGCGGGATCGTCGCGCAGGGCGGGGAGGTCGTAGCCACCGGCCAGTTCGCGGGCCAGGCGCAGGCCGATCTCCTGCTCGGTCCCGTGGTCGGCGTTCAGCAGGTCCTCGATGCGCAAGGTGTAGCAGTCGATGAAGCGATGATCCGGCAGTGGGGGCGCCTCGACGCGTTCGCCATTGCGGGACCAGGACAAGTCGGTCCCCAGCCGATGGGCCTGTAACGGGCCCTGGGCATCGACGAAGGTCGCCTCGATGTGGACTCCGGTCTGGCGCAGTTCCTGGGTATACAGGGCGGCTCGCAAGGCGCGCACGAGGCTCGATTTTCCGGACGCGTTGGGCCCGATGGCCACGTTCACACCCGGCCCCAGGGCGTCCAGGCGGAACCCAGGATGGATGCCCGGCAGTCGGACGATATCCAGTGAGTCCAGTCTCATGCGGCCCTCACGTCTCGCTCTCGCGCTGGAGCAGCAGCCGGTCAAGGGCGTGCAGGGCGGCCGCTTCCAGGTGGCGGGCGATCGCCTCGTCATCGGGGCCCTCCGGGGCGAGGGCGCGATAACGCGGGTCATGAATCACCTGGGCGAGCGGGCCCCGGGCCTTCTCCAGGAGTTCGCGGCGGGCCGCGTTGTCCGGACCTTGCAGCAACTGGAGCTTGCGGGCCAGCAATGCGGCGGGATCGCTGCCCGCGGCGAGTTCCGCCAGGTCCCGGGCGGGCAGGGCCTCCAGGCGCCAGTCATGGACGAAATACAAACGGCCGCCGAGGTCCTGCGGTGTGGCGCGCGGGTCGTCGGCGTACAGGCTGCGCTCCAGCGCGTGGCGCTGATCGCTGCGTCCGGTCAAGCGCAGGCGGCAGCCGACGGCCGCAGGCCTGTGGCTCCAGGTCTCCAGTTCGGCATGGAGGGCTCCCAGTGCCTCGGTCACCCGGCGGTGGATATCGGCCGCTTGCTGCAGGCCATCCACGGCGATCTCGAGGGTATGCCAGTACAGCGGTGCCAGGGGAATCTGCTCGATCGCAAGGTCGCCGCCCGGGGTGATCTCGAGACACCAGGGGCCATGGCGGCCGGGCTCGCCCGGATCCATGCCGCTCAGGGAGCCCAGATAGCCCATCGGTCGGGGCGCGGCGAGCGGATCGGGGCGGTGGATGTGGCCCAGTAGCCAGGCCTCGACCGGGGCGGCCTCGAGGTCGCTGCTGCGCACCGGGGCGTGCGGGCTGCGGGACTGGTCACGATCGCAGTGCAGGAGCCCGAGGGTGGGGCAGTCTGTGGGGGCGGGAAAATCGCCTTCCAGCGGACTGGTGGTGACGCGCGCGTCGGGGAACGACCAGCCCGCAATCCGTAGACGCTGATCATCATGGCCGCGCAGCTCGCGGGTTTCCCACTGCCCGCCGGCCCCCAGCAGCTCGAAGGCCGGCAGGGATTCGGCCAGCCGTGGCAGGACCTGGACGTCATGGTTGCCAGCGACGCCGAGTACCCGGATGCCCGCCTCGGTCAGGCGCTCGACACCCGCCCTCAGGTCGCGGTAGGCCTCGTAGAAGTCGTCCTCCTGTTCGACCACGTCGCCGGCCAGCAGCACCGCGTCGATGCCCTGTTCCACGGCGTAGTCGACGCTGCGGCGCCACGCAGCGGCTGGGCCGAGGTTTGCGGTGCCGAGCGCCTCGTCCACCGCGGGCGGGATGCGCGACGGCTGTCGGCCCAGATGGATGTCGCCCACGCACAGGAGCTTCATGGACGCGGGGAGGCGGTCGGGATCATGGGCGCAGTTTGGAAGAATCGCGGACCAAAGCCAATCCCGGACCGTGGCCGGGTTGGCTCAGGCTTCCATGCCGAGTTGCCGGGGCAGCTGGCCGAGGCGGCCGAGCGTCAGGCAGGGGCGGGGGTGACCGTGTTCCCAGGGGAGCGAGTCGGGGTTGAACCAGGCGGCGCGGAATCCGGCCTGTAGTGCTCCCAGGACGTCCGCGGTGCTGTCGTCCCCGACGTGCAGGATGGCGTCCGGCGTTACGCCCGCCTGTTCGCGGGCCTGGTGGAAGATGCGTGGATCGGGCTTGGCGGCCCCGGCCTCACCGGCGGCGATGGCGAAATCGAAGTGTCGGCCGAGGGGCGTGCGAAAGACATCCGCGTTACCGTTGCTGATCGCGCCCAGGCGGAAGTGACGCGACAGCGTCGTCAGCATACTTTCGGCTTCGGGATAGGGCGTGACCTCGTTGCGTGCCTCCCAGAACACGTGGAAGCCTTCGCTCGAAAGGTGGTCCGGGCAGCAGCCACAGGTCTCGGCCAGCTCGCGCAGCCAGCGCTTGCGCAGGCGGGTCAGGTCGTGGCGTTCGTGGTCAGGGGCCGCGCGCATGAAGGCCGTGCGCGCCTGGATCAGGGAGTCGGCATCAAAGCGTTCGCAGATCGCAGGGGCATGCTCGCGCAGCCAGGCGTAGAAGCGCGCCTCGGCGTGGTGGATGACCGGCATCACCGGCCACAGGGTATCGTCGAGGTCGAAGGTCAGACAGCGGATACGGCCGGGTTCGAACGCTCGAGGTCGAACAGGCTCGCGACGGGGTGTGTGGTTCATCCGTACAAGGGTAGCGTGGAACCACGACGGCGCGACCATTCGGATAACCCCCTTGGGGGTACTCGCGGCGTTCGGCCGTCGGAGTGGACTGCTAGGGAATCCCTGATCAATGTACACGCTCGAGTCGCTTTCGCGTGCGAAGGAGTGGAGTGCGTCACCCGATGGGGTGCTTATAGAGCCTCGTACCGCCTCGAGCGCAAGGCGGCGCTCGCCGGGAATGGCCGTAGCCCTTTCCAAGAGCGCCAACGCCGCGATCGCGGCGGTACGAGGCTCCCTTTTCGGGCGAGAGTCTCGGGGGCCAGCTGCGGCGTTGCGCTTGCTTGACGTAGCACCACTACGCCGGCGCCACCGCGCCTTGCATCTGACCCCCGAGGCACTCGCTATAAGCACCCCATCGGGTGACGCACTCCACTGCGCGCGGTGACCGCCATGCAGTCATTCTGCACAAGGGAGCCGCAACGCCGTGCGCATGCGAAAGCGGCCGAGCCCCTTCGTTTATTGAATTGTGGGGTTGGCACCCCAGGTTCCCCGATCCTGCGTTGCGCCGCTTGTGGGTAGAACCACTACCCGCTGCGCGACGCGCCTAGTCTCGGGAAACCTGGGGTACCAACGCGAGCGTGTACATTGATCAGGGATTCCCTAGGCTGGGAAGGAAGCGACGAGGAGGTCTTTGACATGCAAACGACCAACGATTCCGGTGTCTGGCCGCGCTACAGCCGGGGCCAGCGGGTGGTGCACTGGCTGGTGGCGGTATTGGTGCTGGGCGCGCTGGGTCTGGGCGGGACCATCGGCTGGTTCGGTTTCGAGGGGTTGCAGGCGCGCTTCGGTGAGGATGCGACCAACACCATTTACACCTGGCACAAGAGCTTCGGGGTGCTGATTCTGGCGCTGATGCTGGTGCGCATCAGGCTGCGGCTGCGTCACGGCAAGCCGGCCTACGCGGTGGCGCTCGCCCGGTGGCAGCGGATCGGCTCGGAGGCGGTGCACGGGCTGCTCTATGTCCTGCTGATCGTGATGCCGGTGATCGGATGGTGGGCGACCGCGGCCGGCGGCTATCCGGTCCAGCTGGGGCCGTTGATCCTGCCGGGCTTGTTCCCGGAAAACGAAGCCCTTTCGGAGAACCTGTTCGGTTGGCACCAGGCGCTGGGGATAGCCATCCTGATCCTGGCGCTCGGCCATATTGCGGTGGCGCTGTTCCACTGGCGCGTGCGTCGGGATGGCGTGATGCAGCGAATGACCTTCGGTTCGGCCCGGCGCTGATTCCGGGGCACCGATGCTGCGATTGCTGCTGACCCTTGTTGCGCTGAATACGGTGCTGCTGGGTCTGGAAATCCCGCGCTTTGCGGGGCTTGCACCGTACTGGCTCGCCTGGGAGGCCGTGCTGCTGGTAGGCCTGTTCGCGCTTCTGCCGTCGGGCCGGCTGGCGCGGGGGTTGGCGTGGCTGGCGGGCGGGCTCCTGCTGGCACTGGTGGTGTTGGCGTTGTTCGATGCCCTGACCCGGGCCAGTCTCACCCGGCCGCTCAACCTGATCCAGGACTGGATACTGCTGGATGCGGTGTACCAGTTGGTGACCGGGAATCTCGGTACGCTGGCCACGGTGTTGCTGGCCATCGTCCTGATCGCCGGGCTGATCGTGGTGATCTGGGGAGCGGCTCGGGGGCTGTATGCGCTGGGCAGCCGCTTCGCAGGCGTGCGGCGGGTGCCGCTGCCCCTTGCCCTCGGGCTGCTGGCGCTTGGCCTGGTGGGTACGGTCGTCGGCATGCGCGACGTGGCGCCCGCCGGAACGGTCGCGCCGGCGGCTGGGATGGTGCAGCAGCAGATCGCGGCGGGGCAGGCGGCCCTCGCGGAGAATCGCGCCTTTCGGGCGCGGCTGCAGCAAAGCCGTAAGCAGGCCGGGGCACAGCCGCTACCGGGACTCGCCGGGGTCGATGTGATCCTGGGCCTGGTGGAGTCCTATGGCGTCTCCGCTGCTTTCGACGAGCGCTATGCGCCCGTGATCGTGCCAGGGCTCGAGTCCATTGGCGAGGAACTCGACGCGGCCGGCCTGCACGTGGTGACCGGCGTGCTGGAGGCGCCGATTGCCGGCGGCCAGTCGTGGCTGGCGCAGGCATCGTTGCTGTCGGGCCTGCAGGTCCGCTACGCCGGGCACTACGACGCGTTGCAGGCCGAGCCCCGCGATACCCTGGTGCAGGATTTCCAGACGACCGGGCACCGCACGGTCATGCTCGCGCCGGCGATCCAGCTCGACTGGCCGGAGGGCCGGTGGTTCGGCTGGGACCGGATCGTGGACAAGCACGACTTCGACTACGTCGGGCCGCCATTTTTCTGGGTCACGGTGCCGGACCAGTACACGTGGTCGTTCTTCGACCGCGAGGTGCGTCCGGCCTCGGAAGACCCGGTTTTCGCGATGCTGGCGCTGGTCAGTTCGCATGCACCCTGGACGCCGATCCTGCCGGTTCTGGAGGACTGGGATGCGATCGGGGATGGCGCGATCTTTGACCAGTGGGCCGACCTGAGGCCCGCGCCGGAGACGCTGTGGCGGGACTTTGATCGTGTGCGCGAGTACTACGCGGAGTCGGTGCGCTACTCGCTGGAGGCCACCGGGGCCTACGCCGCCCGGTTTGCCGACGAGGAAACGCTGTTCTTCATGCTGGGCGATCACCCGGCGGCCGCGCTGATTACCGGTCAGGACACCAGTTGGGCGGTACCGGTCCACGTGATTTCGGGTGATCCGGAGTTGCTGGAGCCGTTCCGGGCGCGCGGTTTCGTGCCAGGGATGCAGCCGCCTTCGGAGCAGGCGGACCACGGCTTCGATGCCCTGCGCCTCTGGCTGCGCGAGGCCTTCGGCCCGCCTGTTGGGCCGGATTGACTGGTCGGCCCGGTTTCTGGCCGGCGGGATGGTGGGTCCGGGTTCACCATCCGGTGTTTACGGGCCTTCGTTCGGCCCCAGCCTCCACCAGGCAGGCGGTGGCGGAAGCCGGCGGGGTCTAGAAGTTTTCGGTGGAGGTGAACAGGCCGACGCGGAGGTCGTGGGCCTCGTAGATCGGGCGTCCGTCGACCTTGACGATGCCGTCTCCGATGCCGAGGACCAGCTTGCGCGCGATCACGCGCTTCATGTCGATATGGTAGGTGACCTTCTTGGCGGTCGGCAGGACCTGGCCGGTGAACTTGACCTCGCCCACGCCGAGGGCGCGCCCTCGGCCCGGGTTGCCGAGCCAGGCCAGATAGAAGCCGACCAGCTGCCACATCGCGTCGAGGCCGAGGCAGCCGGGCATCACCGGGTCACCGGGGAAGTGGCAGGCGAAGAACCAGAGGTCGGGGTTGATATCCAGTTCGGCGATCATCTCGCCCTTGCCGTACTGGCCGCCGTCGCCGTTGATTTCGAGGACACGGTCCATCATCAGCATGTTGGGGACCGGCAGCTGGGCGTTGCCCGGGCCGAACATGTTGCCGTAGCCACAGGCCAGGAGTTCGTCGCGATCGTACTGGTTCTTCTGCATGGGAGCGCCGCTCGGGGAAAAGGCCGGTATTGGACCGAAACCCGCAGGCAAAAGCAATTGCGGCGGGGTTCGGCGGCGCGCTGATGACCCTAGGGAGACGCTGATCGAATCGCGCGTTCGCGCTCGAGTCGCTTTGGCGTGCGGACAGGGCGCGGTGACCGCCGTGCAGTCATTCTGCACAAGGGAGCCGCAACACTGTGTGCGCGACAAAGCGGCCGAGCCCCTGCTTACAATGACTTGTGGGGTTGGTGCCCCCTGTTCTCCGATCCTGCGTTGCGCCGCCGCGAACGCGTGATTCGATCAGCGTCTACTGGATCAGGCGTCGGACGGATACCTTAGCAGTTCCGCGAGGGTGAAGAAGCGATCGCCGCGCAGGTAGCCGGCCTGGATGTCGGCAATCAGGGCCCCGGCGCGACCCTGGGCGTCGCGCTCGGCGACCCAGGACGCGGGGACCGTGTCCAGGATGTGGGTGCAGGCGAGGCGCCCGTCTTCCAGATGGCTGGCGTGGACCTCGCCGGTGCGACGGTGGCGGAAGGCCGGGAGCCAGCCGGCCGTAAAGCCGGCGTCCAGCCAGGCGGGGTTCTCTGTGCGGGCCGGTACGGGGGCCGGCAGGAGGTCGAGGCTGAGCATCGCGGGGTCTCCGGGGATTTAACCGGGGTATCGGCGTGGGCTGCCCAAACTTGAGAGCGGTCCGTGCATTCGGCGGGAGGGACCGGAACGATAGGACAAAATTGTGCAGCCGGTTTTTCGGGCCCGGAGTTGCGCCGGACGCGGCGGGCACGGACCATGCCTCAAAGAACAACAAGCAAGGGGTAGTCGTGGCCGTCACTGTATTGCTGTGGATACTGGGGGTTGTTGTCGCGATCGTGGTGCTGGATCTGGCGCGACGGCCATTGCGCCGTTTGCTGGTCGGCGTAACGGGCGGACTGACCCGTCTGGTCTGTGCCCTGCGCCGCCAGGTGCTGCACCTGCGCGATGCGACCCTGCGCTGGCACCATGCCCATCTGGCGCGGCTGGAAGCCGAACGCGTCCATGTCGCGGTCCATGCCTTGGAACGTCGTTATGCCCGCCTGGTCGGCCACGACCTCGCCGAGATTCCCGATTTGCGCCAGCAGGTTCACGAGACGTTGCGGCAACTGGAGGACGCCTACGCCCGCGACGAGGGGCGGCTTTCCGCCGAGCCGGGCTGGGTCAGCCGGCTGGAGGCCCTGGTCCGTACGCCGGTCAGCGACAGCCCGCAGGGGCAGCGCCTGGTGCAGGACATGCAGGAGACGGTCCTGCGGATCGCCCGGCTGGGCATGGAGGAGCACCGGCAGATGGCGCAGGGCTTGTTGTCGGCCCGTCGGCGTCTGGAGGCCCCGCTGCACGAGTTGACCGGACGCCTGGAGCAGGTGCACCGCCGTCTGGCGGACTTGCAACGCCAGGGTGAACGACTGGACAACGGCCTGTCCCGTTGCGAGAACGGGTACCATCCGGCGCGGCGTCAGTTGCCGGCGTATGCCCAGGCGGGCAGCCAGTGGTTGCAGGGCGCGGCCGGACTGGTCCTGACCGGGGTCGCAGTGATCGTGTACCAGCGCTTGTTTGACCCGGCCCTGGGGACGCAGTTTCCAGAGTCGATGGAGACCGCTGGCGTGGCCTTCCCGGGCCTGGTGATCGCACTCCTGCTCGGGGCCGCGGCGGTCTGTGGCTGGTTGCTGGCCGAGGCCCGCGGTGTCTCGCGGCTCCTGCCGCAGGCCCTGATGGACGGGAGCGAGGGGGTGCGGCGTGCCCTGGTGGTGGTGGCTGCGGCCGTGCTGGCCACAGTCGCGCTGGTGTCGGGGCTGGGCGGTTTTCACCTGGAATGGGTGGCCTATCGTCAGGAGCTGGTCGATACCCTGCTGGCAGGTGATCCGGCGCCGCCGGCGACGCTGGATTTGTTCGAGCAGTCGGTGGGGGCACTTCTGGGGCTGGTTATCCCCCTGATCGTAGCGCTGGCCCCTGTCTGGCTGGTGGGTGTCATGCAGGCGACGCGCGTGATGCTGGGCGGGCTTGTCAGCCTGTTTCTTGCTGTGCTGGCCGGCATCCTGTACCTGCTGGCGGTGGCCGCGGTCCAGATCCGCAGGCTGTTGCCGGTGGCCTTTGACCTGGTCACGTTCCCGGCGCGCGCGGTGCGCGAGCAGTTCATGTGAGGGATTCGCCGGGCGTTATGTGAACTGCATCAACCCCCCGGCGCGCGCCCGACCTGTACCGCTGTAGAATGCAGCGCCATTGTTCCCTGACGAATCAAGAGATGGCAACAGACATGACGATGAATGGGTGGCCGATGCGTGCGATGGTGCTGATCCTGGGCGGGTTGCTGATGGTGGCCTGGACCGGCGCGACCGCGCAGGAGACACGATACGTCAGCGAGGAACTCGAGATCGGGGTGCGCGGTGGTCCGTCGAATCAGAACCGCATTGTGAGTTCCGTGCGTTCCGGGCAGCCGGTCACCGTGATGGAACAATCCGATGACGGCTGGAGCCGGGTGCGCCTGCCCAGCGGGAACGAGGCCTGGATCCTGACCCGCTACCTGCAGGACGAGCCGCATTCCCGCGAACGCCTGGCGGAGGTCGAGGCCGAACTCGCCGAGATCCGCTCGGGCGCGGATGACCAGGAGGGCCGGATCGCGGAACTGCTGGATCAGCGCAACGAGCTGACGACCGAGCGCGATGAACTTCAGGCACAGATCACGGACATGGAATCGGAACTGGAGGAGTTACGCGACATTGCCGAGCGCCCGCAGGAGATCCAGCGCGAGAACCGGCGGCTGGAGCAGGAGTTGATCGAGGCGCGTGATTCCGCCGACGAGTACCGTCGTCAGGTCGAGGTGATGCAGGCAGACAGCCAGCGCAAGTGGTTCATGACCGGGGCGCTCGTGACGGTGGGTTCCGTGATCCTGGGCATCATCCTGACCCGGATCCCGACACGCCGGCGCCGCAGCGACTGGGTCTGACCGGCATTTCGCCCTCCGGATAAGGATCGTTGCGAGGAACATCAAGTTTCTTGCGCGGTCCCACCCAAGTCAGTAGGCTTCCGCGACCGTTCGAGAAGGGCGGGTGCAGGTCCCGTCCGGCCTGTCTCGCTCGCGACGGAAGGACCCTTTAAGCGTGGCCCCTGGCCGCGTCCTTGGCCCGGAACCAAAAGGACTGAGCTGGCCGGATGCTCTACGCGATTCTCTCAACGTTCCTGGTCGCGGGATTTGCCCCCGTGGTCCACCGCCGGACCGGTCGCGCCAGTGGCTGGGTGCTGGGCCTTTTGCCGGCGGCGTTGTTCGTTTATTTCCTCAGCTTCCTGCCGGCGGTCTCCAGCGGCGAGTCCATCGTGCTCGCCTGGCCGTGGCTGCCCGGGCTGGATATTCAGCTTTCGTTCCTGGTGGATGGGCTGTCGCTGTTGTTCGCGCTGCTGATCTCGGGCATCGGCTTTTTCATCGTCACCTATGCCGGGCGTTACCTTGAGGGAGACCGGGACCTCGGGCGCTTCTATGTGATCATCCTTGCCTTCATGGGCTCCATGCTGGGGCTGGTGCTGGCGGACAACCTGGTCGCGATGTTCGTGTTCTGGGAGCTGACCAGCATCACGTCCTACCTGCTGATCGGCTATAACCACGAGAGCGCGGACGCGCGGAAGTACGCGTTGCAGGGGCTCTTTGTCACGGCGGGCGGCGGACTGGCGCTGCTGGCCGGGATCGTCATGCTGGCGCTGGCCGGCGGCTCCTGGGAGCTGTCCGAGATCCTCAACAATGGCGACGCGGTTCGCGAGCACGCGCTGTACTTGCCATTGCTGATCCTGATCCTGCTGGGGGCGTTCACCAAGTCGGCCCAGGTCCCGTTCCATTTCTGGCTGCCCAACGCGATGGCGGCGCCGACCCCGGTCTCCGCCTACCTCCACTCGGCCACCATGGTGAAGGCGGGCGTGTACCTGATGGCGCGCCTGAATCCCTCGCTGGGGGGCACCGACATCTGGTTCACCCTACTGGCACTGTTCGGCGCGGTGACCATGTTCACCGGCGTCTTCCTGGCCTTCCGCTCGACCGGCGTGAAGAAGGTTCTGGCGTATTCCACCGTGATGGCGCTGGGTACGCTGACCATGTTGATCGGGATTGGCACCGAAACCGCCTTGATGGCGGCGATGGCCTTCCTTCTGGCGCATTCGCTGTACAAGGGCGCGCTGTTCCTGGTCGCCGGCATCCTGGATCACGAGGCCGGGGCCAAGGACTTCCTGCAAACCGGGGGGCTTCGCAGCGCGCTGCCCGTCACCGCCGCGTTCACTATCCTCGCTGCGCTTTCGCTCGGTGGTGTGATCCCGCTGTTCGGCTTCGTCGCCAAGGAGTTGATGCTGGAGGCGGTACTCGACGCCCCGAGCCTGGGCGGCATCCTTGGCCTGCTGGCGGTATTGACGGCGATCCTCGGGGTCGCGGTGGCCGCAATCGTGGGGATCCGCCCCTGGTTCGGGGCCAAGGTCGACACGCCCAGGACACCGCATCACGAGGCACCGGTGGCCATGCTGGCCGGCCCGGCCGTGCTCGCGAGCCTGGGCCTGATCTTCGGTCTCGGGCCGGGGCTGGCGGACGAGGGCCTGATCAACGCCGCGGCAGCCAGCGTGCAGGGTGCGCCGGTAGACGGCTATCTGGCGCTGTGGCACGGGCTCAACTGGCCACTGGCGATCTCCGCGTTCAGCCTGGTCGCCGGTGGTGTTCTGTTCTGGCGCTGGGAACAGGCGCGGCATGCGCTGGCCTGGGTGGACCGCGCGGCCGAGTACGGCCCGGAGAAGGGTTACTTCAAGATGATGGATGGCCTGGTGGCGCTGTCCGAATGGCAGACGCGCGTGCTGCAGAATGGTTATCTGCGCTACTACGTGATCGTGATTGTCACGATGACCGCGGGCCTGGTCGGGGTGACGGCGCAGCTGTTCGACGTTGCCGTCGGGCAGATCGACTGGGCCGCGCTGCAGATCCACGAGATCGCGATCCTGACGATCCTGGTGTCCTCCATGCTCTTCGCGGTGCTCACCCGGTCGCGCCTGGGGGCGGTGGTGGCCCTCGGTTCAATGGGCTTTACCGTGGCGCTGATCTACGTGCTCTACAGCGCGGCGGATGTCGGCATCACCCAGGTGCTGGTCGAGACCCTGACCGTGATCCTTCTGGTGCTGGTGCTGTTCCGCCTGCCGGGCTTCCTGAACCTGTCGTCCACCGGGCTGCACATACGGGACGCCGGCATCGCGCTGGTGATGGGGGGCATGATCACGCTGCTGATCCTGAGCACCCTGGACGCGCGGCTGTTCGACTCCATTTCGCAGTACTTCATCGACGAGTCGATGCCTTCCGGTTACGGCCGCAACATCGTCAATGTCGTGCTGGTCGATTTCCGTGCGCTGGATACCCTGGGCGAGATCTTCGTGCTGGCGCTGGCGGCCATCGGGGTGTATGCCATGCTGCATTTCCGCGCGGAGGACCGCCGATGAACATGCATTCCCTGATCCTGCGCACGGCGGGACATTTCCTGCTGCCGCTGCTGCTGCTGTTCTCCGTGTTCCTGCTGCTGCGTGGCCATGACGAGCCGGGCGGTGGATTCATCGGCGGGCTGGTCGCGGCCGCGGCCATCGTGCTGTACCTGTTCTCGATGGATGTCCAGGCGGCGCGCCAGGTGCTGCGGGTGGATCCGCGTGACGTACTGGGCACGGGCATGCTGCTGGCCGTGATCAGCGCCATCCCGGGGATGTTTCGGGGACAGGCCTTCTTTACCGCTCAGTGGTGGGAGTTTACCGCGCCGCTGTTCGGCGAGATGAAGCTCTCCACCGTGCTGATCTTCGATATCGGGGTGTACCTGGTGGTGATCGGCTCGGTGCTGACCATCATGCTGAATCTCGCGGAGGCGGAGGAGTAATGGAAGTCGTCATGGCCTTTGTGGTCGGCGGCCTCTACGCTGCGGCCACGTACATGATGCTGCGCCGCTCGATCGTGAAGCTGGTGATCGGGCTGGTGCTGCTGTCGAATGCCGCCAACCTGCTGATCTTCACCGTGGCCGGGATGATGCCGGGCGCGCCGCCGTTGATCTCGCCCGGCGACACCGTGCCCGAGGGGGTCTCCGCCGATCCGCTGGCCCAGGCGTTGATCCTGACCGCGATCGTGATCGGCTTCGGCGTGCTGGCGTTTGCCGTGGTGCTGATCCACCGCGCCTACGAGGTGGTGCAGGCCGACGATATGGACCAGATGAAGGACACCGATCGATGATGATGTCCGTGGTCCTGCCGGTCCTGCTGCCGCTGTTGTTCGGCGCGCTGTCGGTGGTTTTCTGGCGTTCGCATTTCGCCCAGCGCGCGCTGGGTGTGCTGGGCACCGGCGCGATGCTGGCGGTCAGCGTCTGGCTGCTGGCCGATACCTGGGAGCACGGGCATGTGGTGATGGAAGTGGGTTCCTGGCCCGCTCCGTTCGGTATTGTGCTGGTCTCCGACATGCTGGCCGCGATCATGGTGGTGCTGACGGGCATCATCGGTTTTGCCACGGCGATGTATTCGCTTTCGGGCATCGGGAAGATGTCGGAGAAATTCGGCTATTACCCGTTGCTGCACCTGCTGCTGGCGGGGGTGAACGGCGCCTTCCTGACCGGCGACATCTTCAACCTCTACGTGTGGTTCGAGGTGATGCTGGTCGCGTCGTTCGCCCTGCTGATCCTGGGCGGTGAGCGGGCGCAGATGGAGGGGGCGATCAAGTACGTCACCCTGAACCTGTTCTCGTCGATGATCTTCCTGACCGCGATCGGCCTGACCTATGGGCTGACCGGCACGCTGAACATGGCGGACATCGGCGACAAGCTGTCTACGGTGGAGGACACCGGGCTGATCACCGTGATCGCCATGCTGTACCTGGTGGCGTTCGGGGTGAAGGCGGCGGCCTTCCCGTTCTTTTTCTGGTTGCCGGCCTCCTATCACACGCCCAAGGTCGCGGTCTCCGCGCTGTTCGCGGGCCTGCTGACCAAGGTCGGCGTGTACGCGCTGTTCCGGGTGTTCACCCTGTTCTTCAACCAGGAGGTGGATTATACCCACGAGATCCTGCTGTGGGTCGCGGCCGCGACCATGCTGACCGGCGTGCTCGGGGCAGCGGCGCATTACGAATTCCGGCGCATCCTGTCGTTCCACATCATCAGCCAGATCGGCTACATGATCATGGGGCTCGCGCTGTTCACGCCGCTGGCGCTGGTCGGCGGGGTGTTCTACATCATGCACCACATCATCGTGAAGGCGAATCTGTTCCTGATCAGCGGGATCACCTTCGTGATGAAGGGCACCCACGATCTGAAGCAGATGGGTGGCATCTACCGCAGTCATCCGATACTGGGCGTGCTGTTTCTGATCCCGGCGCTGTCGCTGGCCGGGCTGCCGCCACTGTCGGGTTTCTTCGCCAAGTTCATCATTATCCGGGCGGGCATCGAGGCCGAGGCGTACTGGGTGGTGGCCGTCGCGCTGGTGGTGGGCCTGCTGACCCTGTACTCGATGGTCAAGATCTGGGCCGAGGTGTTCTGGAAGACGCAGCCGGAAGGCGTGGAGACGGATGACGTGACCTCCGGCCCGATGATCTGGATGTGGATCCCGGTCATTATGCTCGCACTGATGACCGTGGCCATCGGCCTGTACGGCGAGCCGATCTACCAGATGGCGGCGATGTCGGCCGAACAGCTGCTGGATCCGTCGCAGTACATCGAGGCGGTGCTGGGGGTGCAGGAATGATCGCCTTGACCTGGAACATCGCGCTGGCCCTGATCTGGGTCTTCCTGACCGGGACGTTTACGACCGGCAACCTGCTGGCGGGGTTCTTTCTCGGTTACGTGCTGCTGGCCTTCGCGCTGCGCGATAAACCGGCATTCGCCACCTATGCGCAGCGGGTGCCGAGGTTCATCGGCTTTGTGGGCTTCTTCCTCAAGGAGCTGTTCGTCTCCAACCTGAAGGTGGCGTATGACGTGATGACACCGACCCACCACATGGTGCCGGGCGTGATCGCCTTTCCGCTGGATGCCGAGACCGATGGCGAGATTACCATTGTCGCCAACCTGATCTCGTTGACCCCGGGGACGCTGAGCCTGGACGTATCCACCGACAAGAAGGTGCTCTATATCCACGTGATGTACATCGAGGACCGGGAAGAGGTGATTCGTTCGATCAAGTACCTGGAACACCGCGCCCTGGAGGTCCTGCGCTAGTCGCGGGGAGGTTCGATGTTCGATATCGCCATCATTGCTGCCAACGGGCTGCTGAGTATCGCGCTGCTGCTGGGGTTCTGGCGGCTGTACCTGGGGCCGACGCTGCCGGACCGCGTCGTGGCACTGGAGCTGATCGCGTCACTGACCATCGGCTTCATCTCGGTCTACGTCGTCTCCAGCGGGCGGACGCCATTCATCGACGTGGCCATGGTGCTCGCGCTGACTGCGTTCCTTGCGGCGGTCGGCTTTGCCCGCTACCTGGAGAAAGGGGGGCATCGCGACGATGACTGAGTTCTTCACTGGACTGTTTCTGGTGGCGGGTGCGGCCTTCATGATGGTGGCGGCGCTGGGCCTTGTGCGCATGCCGGACCTGCCGATGCGCCTGCACTCGACGACCAAGGCGGGGGTGCTGGGAGCCGGCCTGATGATGGTCGGGGTCGCCGTCTACTTCGGTGATGGCGGCGTGACCACCCGCGCGGTCGCGGTGATTGGCTTCCTGCTGCTGACCGCGCCGGTGGCTGCCCATGCGATCGGACGTGCCGGCTACTTCGTCGGTGTGCCGCTGTGGAAGCGCAGCAAGATCGACGAACTGAAGGGTCGTTACGACCAGAAGACCCACACCCTGGAGTCGCCTCCGGAGATGCAGGAGCGCTCCGAGGACGGTACGCCGCGCACCTGAGGCGGCGTCCGAGTCTGCGCTCGCACCGCATCCGGGGCGCAGCCCACAAAAAAGCCGGGGCGCAAGGCCCCGGCAATGGGTACAGTCGTTGGAGAGACGACAGTCCTTGAACGGCCCTCAGGCCGCGTGGGTTTCCTTCGCCTCGCGAGCGGCCTTCGCCTGGTCCGGATCATAGGCCGCACCGGACCAGAGCATCTCGTAGGCGATCTCCTCGTTCCCGTTCTCGCACAGGTCGAGAACCTGCTGGAACAGGGGCTGGAAGGTCTCGCTCTGGTGCGAGGCCTCGTGCTCCTCGAAGCTGTTCCAGAACGTGATGATCAGCGCTTCCTTGTCCTTCATCGGGCTCTCGACCGCCTGACCGATGGTGGATCCCTCGTTGGAGACGGACCCGGAGTTCAGCGCCACAAAGCCGCCCACGAACCCGGTATCCGAGTGATAGGTCTTTACGTTCTCGCAGAGGACGGCGACACGCTCCTGCAGGTCGTCGATGGTGTATTCCGGCTTGAGGATCACGCGGTTGATGGTGACCACGCCGTCGGCCGGGAAGTTGTTGATCAGTTGGCTCATGACGTCCTCCTTTTGCAGGGGAAGGGTGCCGGGTGGCACGGGGTACTCATTCAGTTAGTAAGCAACTTCTAATCGAAGTTCCTGAGTAACGTACTCGGGAATTAACCTGCCTGCCAGGATCACCCAAAAACCGGAGGGACGGACCGATGGCGACCCTCGGGGAAGGGGCGTGGCTCCGCGAAGGCCTCGCGCGGACCCGGGGGTTGCGCGAGCGGTTTGGATCTTATAACTTATATTCTAACGAATATTGGAATGTAAGCCGTGTCCGGACGAGAACTCAAGGATCTGCTGTACGAGCAAGTGGCCCGTATTGCCCGGGCCGCGGCCAGCCCGAAGCGGCTGGAGTTGATCGAGGTGCTGGTGCAGGGCGAGAAGAGCGTCGAGCAGCTGGCGGCGGATGCCGAGATCAGCGTGAAGCTCGCCAGTGCCCATCTGAAGGAGTTGCGCCAGGCGCGGCTGGTCGAGGCGCGGCGCGAGGGTCGGCGCATGTTCTATCGCCTGGTGGACCGGCATGTCGCCGATTTCTGGGTGATGCTGCGCAGTCTGGCGGAAGAACGTCTTCTGGAGCTTCAGGCTGCCACCCGCGAGATGGCCGAGGGTCCCGGCGAGTTGGCCCCGATGGCCGGGCCGGAGCTTCTCGAGCAAGCCCGACGCGGCGATCTCATCGTCCTGGATGTCCGTCCGGGCATGGAATACGCGAACGCCCATCTGCCGTATGCCCGGTCCATCCCCATCAACGAGCTGCGCAACCGACTGGGCGAGCTGCCGACGGATCGCCCGGTGGTGGCGTATTGCCGTGGTCCGTACTGCCTGATGGCCAGCGAGGCCGTCGAGATCCTGGGTACGCACGGTATTCGCGCCAGCCGGCTGGAGGATGGCGTGGCCGAGTGGCGCTATCAGGGCCTGCCCATTACCCAGGACTCGGAATCCAGGTAACCCAAGTAACCCATGTAGAGGCCGGAAAAAGGTCCAGGAGGCGTGTCATGTTTTTCCATCAGTTGCCCACGCGGGAATCGTCGCTGTCCTATCTGTTCGGCTGTGGCTCGCTGGGAAAGGCGATCGCCGTGGATGTCGTGGACGGGGACCAGGACTGGTTCCTTGAGCGTGCCCGTGAGGCGGGTGTGGCAATCACCCATGTGATCGACACGCACGTCCATGCCGACCACTATTCCGGCGGCCGTGACCTGGCGAGGCGTGCCGGTGCGGAGTACTGCCTGCACGCATCGGATCGCTCGGTGGTCGAGTTCGACTTCCACGCGCTGGAGGATGGCGATCGCATCGTGGCCGGAAATGTCGAGGCCGAGGTGATCCATACCCGGGCCATACCGAGGACAGCGTGTGCCTGCTGGTGACGGACAAGAGGCGCGGCGATCAGCCCTGGTTCGTGCTGACCGGCGATACGTTGTTCATCGGCAGCATCGGACGTCCGGACCTGGCCGGGCGAGAACGCGAGATGGCCGGGCGCCTGTTCGACAGTCTGCATGAGCGCCTGCTGGATCTGCCGGACGAACTGGAGATCTATCCGGGCCATTATGCCGGGAGCGTCTGTGGCGCAGGCCTGTCCGGCAAGCCGTCGTCCACGCTGGGCTTTGAAAAGCGCTTCAACCCGGGGCTTGCGATCCGCGACCGCGAGGCGTTCGTCGATTTTCTGACCGAGAACATCCCGCCGCGCCCTTCGGGAATGGATGCCTACGTTGCCGCGAACATCGCGGCCTGACCGGAAACAAGGGGGAGTTGCCATGACGGACCATCACAAGGCCGCGGAGGCCTATGCCCACCTGACACACGGGATCCGGGAGAACCTCGGGCAGTTCGGTCAGCAGCTGATCCAGGTCTTCTTCGTCGGCCTGACGATCGGGATGATGCGCACGGTCGTGCCGGCGCTGGCGGAGAGCGAGTTCGGCGTGGCCGAGGGCTCGTTCATGCTGCTGACTGCCTTCGTGGTCGCTTTCGGCGTGGTCAAGGGGGCGCTCAACTTTGTCGCCGGGCGCCTCTCGGAACGACTGGGCCGCAAGACCGTCCTGATGCTCGGCTGGGTGGCGGCGATCCCGATCCCGTTCATGATCCTCTATGCGCCATCCTGGAGCTGGATCGTGGCCGCGACGGTCCTGCTGGGCGTGAATCAGGGCCTGGCGTGGTCGATGACCCAGACCGCCAAGATGGACATCACCCGCGCCGACGAGCGTGGCTTCACCATGGGCATGAACGAGTTCTCCGGCTATGTCGGGGTCGCCGTGGCCGGGATCGTGACGGGCTACATGGCGGCCGCCTTCGGGCCCCGGATGGGGCTGTTGATCTTTGGCCTGGTGGTGATCGCGCTGGCGATCGTGATGACCGCGGTGTTCGTGCGCGAGACACTGGAGTGGGCAAAGGCCGAGGGCGCCCGGCATGCGGCCGGGCAGTCCACCGGCCCGGTGCCGCGCTATCCGAAGAACATCCCCGACACGCCCACCACGTGGGAGGTGTTCACGCTGATGTCGTGGCGTGACCGGCGAATGGCCGCATTCAGCCAGGCGGGACTGGTGGAGAAGTTCGTGGATGCCCTGGTGTGGGTGTTCTATCCTGTTTTCCTGTACCAGCAGGGGCTCAGCCTGGCGGCGATTGGCTGGGTGGTCGGGATCTACGGCTTCGTCTGGGGCGGCTCCCAGTTCATCACCGGGCGCCTGTCGGACCACGTCGGGCGCCGTCAGCCGATCATCTGGGGGATGTGGATCTGCGGCGGTGGCGTGGCCCTGACGCTGCTGGGCGAAGGCGTACTGTGGTGGTCGTTCGCGGCGGCGGTCACCGGCCTCGGCATGGCGCTGCTGTACCCGAACCTGAGCGCCGCGGTGGCGGACATTGCCCACCCGAACTGGCGTGGATCGGCAATCGGCACATATCGCTTCTGGCGGGATCTCGGATACGGCGTTGGTGCGCTTGGGCTGGGCATCGTGGCCCACCTGGGCGGCTCGGTGATCTGGGGATTCTGGTTCGTGGTGATCGCGATGTTTCTCTCCGGTGCCCTGGTCTGGTGGTGGGGGGAGGAGACCCATCCGCGCCTGAACCCGGACGACTGAACAGGTCGTGTTCCGGCCCGGGCGCGCCGCAGGCGGCTACTACCAGCGCGCCTTGTCCCACATCTCCGGGTTGGCCCAGAAGCGGGCGTTGAGCCAGTCGGGAGTCAGCTTGTAGTCGTACAGGCTGGTGCGATAGACGGCGTGGTCCGGTGCGGCCGACTCGGCTTCCGGGTCGTGACGAAAGCCCAGGGCGAGGAAGTCGTTCAGGCCCCAGCGCTCATCGTCCCGCCGGTGCAGGATCAGCACTTCGTCGGCCCAGCGATCGCGCAGCCCGCCCAGCAGTTGCTGGCCGGTCGTGATGTCCAGCGCAGTGAGCGTGTCCGGCAGCAGGACTAGCGGTACGCGCGTCCCGGGCGGGTCCCGCAGAAACGCGTCCACGGTCTCGAGCTCCGCGCCCGGAGGGCTTTGGGTGGTCGCGGCGTCAGCCACCAGCAGGACGGCGCGTCCGCCGCGCAGGCGCCGGGGCAGGTGGCGCCTCAGGGCCTCGATATCGATCAAGTTGTACCTCTGGGAAACACGGATGAATCTGCACACTCGCGTTCGAGTCGCTCATGCGTGCGAACAAGGCGCGATGAGGGCAGTGTAGCCGACCTCCACAAGAGAACGGCAACGCCGTGCCCGCGCAAAAGCGGCGCATCCCCTGCTTTCAGCATCTTGCGGCGTCGGGACGCCGGGTTACACCCTCCTGCGGTACGGCCCTGGCCGGTCGAGCCACTACCGGCCACGGACTGCGCGGGGCCTCGGAAACCCCGGGGGTCCAACCCGACTGTGTGCATTCATCGGTGTTTCTCCAGGGATTGCCGCTAGCCCCGGGATGGAGCCGCGTTCGTTATACTCTAGAGGACTTTCACAGCCATTGCGGACCCGTCAGAAGGAACCCTCTCCATGTCCAAGGAACTGCTGACCGAATTCCTCTCCAAGCACCCGATCTCCGCGTCACTGACGCCGGCCGAGGTCGAGGTCCTGCTCGAGTACCTGGAGGTGGTGGAGACCCACCACAAGCAGGTGATCGCCGATATTGGCGAGGTCGGGGAGTCGCTGTTCTTCGTGGTCAGCGGGACCGCCGCGCTTTATCATGACGACGGCAGCCAGGAGATCGAGGTCGGTCGCATGCAGACCGGCGAACTGGCGGGTTCCATGTCGTTCTTCGACCGCGTGCCGCGGGGCGTGCGCATGCGCGCCCTGAGCGACAATACCCGTCTGCTGCGGCTGTCGCGCTCCATGTACGACCGCCTGCGCGTCGAGCAGCCGTACATCGCGGTGAACCTGCTCGAGTTCGCCATCATCAGCCTGGATCACCTGATCCGCCGGGTCTCCGAGGACGTGGCCACTTACGCCCACTATCTCTATGCCCCGGGCAAGAAGTAGGGCCGACTGCGGGCGGAGACCGTCGTGCTCGCCACCCTGCAGACGATCGCCGAGCACCTGTTGCTGCCGCCCGGGCTGGGCATCGCGCTGACCCTGGTCGGGGTCGCATTCTGGCGCGCCGACTGGCGCGGGGGGCGCCCGTTGCTGGCCGTGGGACTGCTGGCGCTGGTGCTGCCGAGCCTGAACGTCGTGGCCCAGCCGCTGGCCCACAGCATCGAGCGCGACCTGCGCGACACGGTGATGGCGGTGGGCCGGGCCGATGCCATCGTGGTGCTGGGCGGGGGACGCTGGCCCGGACGGGGGGAGGACGGCGGACGCGACGCCCTGAACCCGCGGACCCACGAGCGTCTGCGCCATGCCGCCCGGCTTCACCGCGATACCAGCCTGCCGATCCTGGTCTCGGGCGGGCGTCCAGGTGCATTGCCTGGCCGGCGTTCCGAGGCCGAGCTGATGGCGGCATCGTTACAGACGGATCTGGGGGTGCCGGTGCGCTGGCTGGAGAGCACCTCGCGCAACACCTGCGAGAATGCGACCCACACCCGCCAGCGTCTCCAGCACAGCGACGTGCAGCGGGTGCTGGTGGTGACCCAGGCGCTGCATCTGCCTCGCGCGCTGGCCTGCTTCGAGCGCGCTGGACTGGCCGCCGACCCTGCCCCCGCCGGATTTCGTGGCCCCACCGGTGACCCGTTCCGGATCGAGGACTTCCTGCCGCGCCTGGAGGCCCTCGCGACCTCCCGCTTTGCCCTGGGCGAGTGGCTGGCCCGCCTTGCGCGCCCGCTTCGCGATCGCCTGCCGGAGCGGGACGGTCCGGCCTGATGGACGTGCTGCGCGGTCCACCGGGTGGGGTTGCCGCGGGGGCCGGGCTGGTGCTCATCCTGCTGGTGGGTGTCGCTGCGGCCTCGGATCCCGCGAATGCATCCGGCGGTGTCGAGCTTGATCTTCAGATCGAATCCCTGTTGCGTGAGGATCTCGAAGCGAGCGGGTTGAGCACGCGGCTGCAGTGGACGCCTGCCGGGTTGTCGCTGGAGATGCGCGCGGAGCACGTGGAATTCCCCGAGCCGCTGGGGACGCTGAGGCAGCTTCGCGTGGAATGCGGTGATCTGCGGATTGGCCGTGCCGAGATCCGCTGCGACGCGGCGCGACTGTGGGGTGATGCGGGGGATCTGCACCTGCACGGGGCGACGGTGGGCCTGCGCTGGGGGCGCGAGACGGGCGAGTTTGCGCTCGTGGGCGCGTGGCCCGGCTGGTACGGAGCGAGGGGCGACTTTCACGTGCACCGTGATCCCGAGCGAGGCTGGGACGTGCGGGCGGATCTGGAAGGCATCGACCTGGCGGCCCTGGCTGCTGCCCCCCGCCTGCCGCTGGAGCTGCCCGTACAGCTGGGTGAGGGCGCGGGGAATCTCGCGCTGCGCTGGCGCCAGCACGGGCACTCGACGGCCACACTCGTGGTCCACGATCTCGCCTTCAACGACGATCTCGGGCTCCAGGCGGGCGAGGAACTCGATGGGCAGCTCCGGATCGCGGGGGATGCCGCTGGCTGGGACGTGGATGTGACCGTAACCAATGGCGTGGCCTTCGTCGATCCCTGGTTCGTGGACCTGGATGCCGAGGGTCCGGTGAATCTGGAGGCCCGGGGTGTCGTGGTGGATGTCGACGGCATGGCGTTGCGGGCCCGTTCGCTGGCGATGGAGTACGGCGAGGCCGCGTCGTTGACCGGGCAGGGCCTGGCGTTTTCGCCCGGGCGGGGTCTCGACGGACAGTTCCGGGGCGAGGTCGCTGCGCTCGGCGTGATCTACGATAGCCTGCTGTCCCCCTGGCTGGTGGGGACCGCCCTGGGGGAACTGGATGCGGCGGGCCGACTGGACGGAGAGATCGAGCTGGAGGGCTCCGCGCCGCGCTCCGCCCGGGTGGCATGGTCCGGGGTGGAGGCCCGGGATCGCCGCGGACGCTTCGGTGTGAGCGGTGCACAGGGCGAGCTGGACTGGTCGGACACGGTGCCGGGTGGGCCGGGTCAGGTCGGCTTCGAGGCCGCCCACCTGTACGGACTCCCGTTCGATGCCTTCACCGCCCGCGTGCGCACCCGACCGCAGGGGCTGGAGCTGCTGGAGGCGACCGAGATTCCAATCTTCGATGGTGGTCTGCGGGTCAGGGCCTTCAGCGTGGAGCAGACGGATACGGGGCCGGATGTGCAGTTCCAGGGCGGAATCCGGGCGATCAGCCTGGAGTCGCTGACCGGGGTGCTGGGGTGGCCCCGGTTTTCCGGGCAGGTCGCCGGGATGATCCCGCGGGTGCGTCTGGACGACGGCGATCTGAACATGGACGGACGCTTGCTGGTACAGGTGTTCGATGGCGACGTGGTTCTGCGCGACGTCTACATCCATGACCTGCTCGGGTATGCGCCGGAGCTGGGGCTGTCGGCGCAGATCCAGCGCCTGGACCTGGAGCTGGTCACGCGGGCCTTCGCCTTTGGTCGCATTCAGGGCCGACTGTCGGGACACGTGAACGAGCTGGTCATGGTGGAGTGGTCCCCGGTGCAGATGGATCTGGAACTGATGACGCCGACGGACGATCCGGGACGTCGCCGGATCAGCCAGCGGGCGGTAGAAAACATCACCGAACTGGGCGGCGGGCTGCAGGCGGCAGCTTCGTCGATCTTCCTGCGTTTTTTCGAGAACTTCGGCTATCGCCGCCTGGGCTTTCGCTGCGAGCTGCGTGGGGACGTCTGCACCGCCTCGGGTGTTGCGGATCGCCCGGACGGTGGATTTGTCCTGGTGCAGGGCGGAGGTTTGCCGCAAATCGAGGTGATCGGCTACAACCGCCGGGTCGACTGGCCGGAACTGATCGACCGCCTGGCGACCATCCAGGCGGGGGAGGGCCCGGTAGTGCAGTGATGATGGCCCCCGCCGTTTGGGTGCGGTTCAGGGTGATGGTGTAGATTGGTGTCACGCGGGTTGAACCCGTCCGAACAAGGGAAGACAGGCATGAAGGCTTTGTGGAGTGTTCCGGGACTGACGCTTCTGTTTGCGCTGCTGGCGGGTTGCGTGACGATCAATATCTATTTCCCGACGGCCGCGGCCGAGGAGGCGGCCCGCGCCATCGTACGCGACGCGCTGCAGGTGCCGGACGGCGAGGCTGTTCCGGATCCCGAGTCTGGGTCCGAGTCCGAGCCTGGGTCCGAGTCCGAATCGGGGGCCCGGCGGCCGGCGGAACAGCCAAGGCATGCGGGCAGGGCGGGTGCCACACCGGTTTTGGCGTGGGTGCTGGAACGCCTGGTGAGCCCGGCCGCGGCGCAAAGCCCGGACCTGGAGATCGAGACCCCCGCGATCAACCGCATCCGGGCGTCGATGCGCGAGCGCGCGCCGCAGCTGGCCCCGCACTACCGTAGCGGGGCGATCGGCTTCGGCAGCAATGCCGATGTGGTGATTCGCGACCTCTCCGAGGTCCCGCTGCGGGATCGCAGCACGGTACAGCGCCTGGTCAGCGAGGAGAACTCGGACCGGGATTCGCTTTACCGCGAGATCGCCCGCGCCAACGACCGCCCGGACTGGGAACGCCAGATCCGCGAGACCTTCGCCCGCGTCTGGGTGGAAGAGGCCCCCTCGGGCTACTGGTACCAGGACCCCAACGGCCAGTGGCAGCAGAAGTAGGGCCACGTGAAGGGAACCCCCAACCACGGGAGTGATGGGTGGCGAGTGTAGCCTGGGCCGAGCGCCTGGACGCCCGGCGTCGCCAGCTGACCGAACTGGTCAATGACACGGACCTGTCGGCGCTGCCGCGCTGGAAGGCCGTTCCGCTCGGGGTGGTGCGCGGTCTTTTCGCTCTGGTGCGAGAGGTCTCCGACGGGCAGTTGACGCTGCGCGCGATGAGCCTGGTCTATACCACGCTGCTGTCAATGGTGCCGCTGGTGGCGTTGTCGTTTTCGGTACTCAAGGCGTTCGGTGCCCACAACGCGGTGGAGCCGTTCCTGCTGGGCGTGCTCGAGCCCCTGGGCGAGCAGGGGGTCGAGATCGCTCACAATGTGCTCGAGTTTGTCGACAACATGCGCGTGGGCGTACTCGGGTTCGTGGGCCTGCTGATCCTGTTGTACACGGTCATCGCGCTGGTGCAGAAGATCGAGCTGGCCTTCAACACCATCTGGCGGGTGGAGAACAGCCGCAGCCTGGCGCAACGTTTCTCCAACTACCTCTCGGTCATTCTGATCGGCCCGGTGCTGGTGGTCTCGGCGCTGGGGATTACCGCCACGGTGATGTCATCCGCGGCCATGCAGGCGATTGCCGGGGTCCAGCCCTTGGGCATACTGATCACCGAGATCTCGCGGCTGGTGCCGTATTTCCTGATCATTGCCGCGTTCGCCTTCATCTATGTGTTCGTACCGAACACCCGGGTGAAGGTAATTCCGGCGCTGATCGGGGCCGTTGTGGCGGGTTTGCTGTGGCAGAGCGTGGGCTGGGTGTTCGCCAACATGGTGGCGGGGTCCACCCGCTATGCGGCGATCTACTCCAGCTTCGCGATCATGATCATGCTGCTGATCTGGATCTACCTCGCCTGGCTGATCCTGCTGATCGGGGCAAACGTCGCCTTCTTCGTGCAGCACCCGGAATACATGAACGTGCGCGGTATCCGCCTGCGCCTGTCCGGTGCGGCCCGCGAGCGAGTGGGGCTGCACCTGATGCAGCAGGTCGCGCAGCATTTCCATGACGGGCATCCGGCGCCAACGCTGGACGAGGTCGCCGGCGCGCTGGCGGTTCCGGGCAACGCCCTGGGCGATGCGGCGCGGCGGCTGGAAGAGGCGGGGCTGCTGTTGCAGGCGGGCGAAGACGGGCAGCTGCTGGTCCCGGCCCGGGATCTCGATGCCATTCGCGTGGACGCGATCCTGGAGGCCCTGCGCGAGGACACCGACGATCACGCCATCCGCCGCCTGCGCGGCAGCGCCGCGGTCGAGACGACCCTGAAGGAGGTCGATGCGGCTCGCCGCGAGCGGCTGGACGGGCGCACGCTGCGCGACCTGCTGGATCTCGACGCCGATCCCGCCGCGGTGGCCGGTCCGGCCTGACGGGACGTCAGGGGCGGGCCGCCTCGGCGTCCAGCCGCTGCTGGGCGCGGGCCATCAGTTGGTCCGATATCCGCTCCACCAGGGATTGGGCCGCGCGCCGCACCGCGGCGTCGAGGAACGGGTTCAGCTTGTACTCCAGCTCGAATTCGACCCGGGTGTGGCCCTCGCCGTCGGGGCTCAACCGGTAGCTTCCGCGGTTATAAACGCCGCGAATGGAGCGCCAGGCAAAATGCTCGGGGGCGATGGCGCTGCAGACCTCGACGTCGAAGTCCATCCGCATGCCGGCGGCGCGAACGGTCCAGCGATAGCAATCGTTCCCGAGACACTCGATGTGCTCCACGTGGTCGCACAGGTCTACGAAATTGGGGACGTGGCTCAGCAGTTCGAAGACGCGGTCCGGTTCGGCGCGCAGGCAGGTGGCGTGGCTGATGGTTCGCATATCGGGTCGTCTTCGCTGGCAGATGGTGACGGGGCGTCCGTGTCTTCCTGAGAGCCTCGCCTTGTTCCGGGGTTCCGTGCAAGGGCGATGCACGTTGTCCGGAGGCAGGGGTCCTCCACCGGTCCGCAGGTGCACATTGGTCGGTGTTTCCCCTACGATGGCGCGATACCCTGGCGACCCCCGGAACCCCTGCATGCCCACCGCGCAAAAACACCCCGAGTCCGAGTTCCTGCAACGTTTCGAGGCCGGCTCCACCGGTATTCTCTACTGGGAACAGCTGGACGAACTGTGGCAGCGGCTACGCGAGCGCGCGGACGCCGGCTGGTTTGTCTACGCGGTGGGAGACGCTGTGCCGGAGGATCCGGCGCCGCAGGAGACCTTCCTGCGCTTTGTCGACGAGGTCGATGCCCTGCTGCGGCGCGACCACGACGAGGACTACTGCGGGATCGTCTATGTCGACGACCGCGAACACCCGGAGTTCGTGAAGATCTTCGATCCCAACAACCTCGGCTCGAGCTGCGGCTCCTCCGGGCTGCGCGTGCTGCCGGGATGGGTCGTGTCGCGTGTCCCGCCGGTAGATCTGGAAGTCGCGGTACCCCCGACCGGCAGTCGCCGGCGCTGGTGGCAGCGGCTGTTGGGGAACGCGCAATGACACGCCCCCTGTGGCCCCGCCTGCGCGGGCAGGCCCGGTTGCTGGTCGCACTCGGGGTGGTGGTGCTGGTGGTGGCCTGGATTGCGTCCGGGATGGTCGGGCGCGAGACGGACGAACCCCGCGAGGCCGCGGAGGCGGGGCCGATGACCGTGGCGGTCACGGAGCTGGATGCCGAACCGGTGGAGCGGCTGCTGGTGCTCCAGGGTCGGGTGGAACCGGACCTGCGGGTAATGGTCCGGGCCGAGACCGCCGGCCAAGTGGCGGAATGGACCGTGGCGCGGGGCGCGACGGTCGCGGCGGAGGACCTGCTGGCACAGCTGCGCATGGACGACCGCGAGGCACGTCGGCGCCAGGCGATCGCCCGCCTTCGCGGGGCGGAGAGCGAGTACGAGGCCGCGCAGCGTCTGCGCGAGCAGGGCCATGTGTCGCGCACTCAGTTGGAGGCGCGCAAGGCCGAGCGCGAGGCCGCCGGGGCGGAACTGGAGGCGATCGAGCTGGATATCCGCAATACGCGAATCACGGCCCCGGTGGCGGGTATCGTCAATCAACGCCTGGCGGATCGTGGTGAATTCGTCGGCCGGGGAGATCCAGTGGCGGAGGTGGTGGACAACGACCCGCTGCTGGCGGTGGTGCATGTGGCCCAGCACCAGATTGGCCGAGTCGAGATGGGGCAGCGGGCACGTATCCGGTTTCTCGACGGTCGCCGGGCCGATGGCGTGGTGCGGTTTGTCGCGCGCCTGGCCGAGCCGGGCACACAGACCTTCCGCGTCGAGATCGCCGTGCCGAACCCGGAGGCGGCGCTGCCCTCGGGGATCAGCGCGGGGGTGGAGATCCCGACCGAGACCGTGCTGGCGCACAAGCTTTCGCCGGCGTGGATGGGGCTGGATGACGATGGCCGAGTGGGCGCCAAGACGGTCGACGACGATGACCGGGTGGTGTTCCACGGGGTGGAGGTGATCCGGGCCGCGGCCGACGGCGTCTGGGTAACCGGTCTGCCGGAACACGTTCGCGTGATCACCATCGGTCAGGGTTTCGTGACCACCGGGGAACGGGTGCAGCCGCAGCCGGTGGACCGGGAGACCGAAGCCTCGGGCGCGACGGAGCCGGATGCGGTGGACGGGGCATTGCCGTGAAATCCCTGATCGCCTGGGCCGTCGCGCACGCCCGGACGGTGCTGCTTTTCCTGCTGCTGATTCTGGTGCTGGGTGCGACGGCCTACAGCATCGTGCCCAAGGAGGCTGCGCCGGAGATCGACGTACCCATCTTCTTCGTCTCGGTGCCGTATCCCGGTGTCAGCCCTGAGGATGCCGAGCGGCTGATGCTGCGGCCGCTGGAGCGCGAGCTGCAGTCCCTGCCGGGGGTGGACGAGATGCACTCCTGGGCGGGCGAGGGCTTCGCCCTGGTGCGGCTGGACTTCGAGCCGGGCTGGGACAACCGGCGCGCGCTCTCGGATCTGCGCGAGGAGGTCGACCAGGTGCGCCCGGAGCTGCCGGCGGGCGCGGAGGCCCCCAGCGTTTCCGAGGTCGATCTGTCGATGTTCCCGGTACTGACGCTGAACCTTTCGGGCCCTCTGGACGAGCGCACGCTGGTGCGCCTGGCGCGCGACCTGCGCGACCGTATCGAGGCGATCCCCGGGGTGCTGGAGGCGGATGTCGGCGGTGACCGCGAGGAGCAGATGGAGGTCCTGGTTGACCCCCTGGTACTGGAGACCTTCGAGCTGTCCTTCAACGAACTGACCCGGGCGATCGAGCGTAATAACCGACTGGTCGCTGCCGGTGCGCTGGATACCGGGGCGGGCCGCATCCCGCTGCGCGTGCCGGGCACCATCGACGATGTCAACGATGTGCTGGACACCGCGATCCGGGTGGAGGGCGATGCGGTGGTCCGTGTGCGCGATGTCGCCGAGGTGCGCCAGAGCTACCGCGACCCCGAGGGCTTCACCCGGATCGATGGCCAGCCGTCGGTGTCACTGGAGATCCGCAAGGCCTCGGAGGCCAATATCCTGGAGGTGGTTGCGGCCGCCCGTGCGACCATCGAGGCGGAGCGCGACGACTGGCCGGACTCGGTGGAGGTGACCTACCTCCAGGATATGGCGCGGGATGTCGGCGACCTGCTGGGGGACCTGGAGAACAGCGTGATCACGGCCATGCTGATCGTGGCGCTGGTGATCCTGGCCATGATGGGTGCGCGCGCGGCGCTGCTGGTGGGGCTGGCGATCCCGGGCGCTTTCCTGGGCGGTATCCTGGCAATCTACCTGATGGGCTTCACACTGAATGTGGTGGTGCTGTTCGGCCTGATCCTCGTGGTCGGAATGCTGGTAGATGGCGCGGTCGTGGTGGTGGAGCTGGCGGATCGCTATGTGGCCGAGGGAATGGCGCGGGCGGACGCATTCCGCGCCGCCGCCCAGCGCATGGCCTGGCCGATCACCACGGCCATCGGCACGACGCTGGCGGTGTTCGCGCCAATGCTGCTGTGGCCCGGGATGGTGGGCGAGTTCATCGTCTACCTGCCGGCCACCGTGATGGTGACCCTGACCGCCTCGCTGGCGATGGCCCTGGTCTTTATCCCGGCGCTCGGATCGATGATCGGTCAGACCCGGCCGATCAATGCGACCCAGACGCGCTACGTTCGCGCGGCGGAGGAGGGGCGCTACGACGAACTGCAGGGCGTTACGCGGGCCTATATCCACCTGTTGCAGCCACTGGTGCGCAGTCCCGGATGGACGCTCCTCGGGACCCTGGCGGTGGTCTTCGCTGCCTACGCGCTGTACGCCAGCCAGGGGCGGGGCGTGGAGTTCTTTCCGCAGGTGGAACCCGATTTTGTTCAGGTTCAGGTGCAGGCGCGCGGCGATCTCTCCGTCTGGGAGTCGGATGCCCTGATGCGGCGGGTGGAGGGTAGGTTGCAGGATGTACCCGAGATCCGGCACGTCTACGCGCGGACCATCGGTACCCAGCTGGGGCGTTTGCAGGGCGACCACGCCGAGGACGTGATCGGGCTGATCCAGCTGGAACTCGTTAACTGGCGGCAGCGGCCGTCGGCGCGGGAGATTGTCGAGGATCTGCGCCGACGCACCGGGGATCTCCCGGGGCTTCGCCTGCAGTTCCGCGCGCAGGAACGCGGGCCCAGCGAGGGCCGCCCGATCGTCGTCGAGGCGTCCGGCGCCGATCCCGACCGAATCGTGCCGGTAATCCGGCAGCTGCGCGCCGAGATGGATCGGCTCGGCGGGTTCGAGGACGTGACCGACGATCTCCCCCTGCCCGGGGTGGAACTGGAGGTGCGCTTCAACCGGGAGCAGGCAGCCCGCTTCGGCGTGGACGTCCCACTGCTGGGCGATGGGGTGCAGCTGCTCACCAGCGGCATCCTGCTGGGGACCTATCGCCCGGACTACAGCGACGAGGAGGTCGATATCCGCCTGCGCCTGCCGGCGGAACAGCGGCATCTGCAGCAACTGGCCGGGCTCAGTCTGCCCGGGGCCGCGGGCCTGGTACCGATTGCGCATTTCGCCGAACTGGTGCCGGTACCGGCGACCGGCCTGATCAAGCGTCGGGATGGTGATCGGGCCTACACGCTGGAGGCAGACGCCGCCCCTGGCTATCTGGTCGACGAGCGCCAGCGCACGCTCGAAAGCCGGATGGCCGACATGGAGCTGGACCCCGAGGTGCAGTTGCACTTTCGCGGTCAGGCCGAGGAACAGGCCGAGGCGACAAGCTTCCTGCTGGGGGCGTTCGGGCTGTCGCTGTTCTTGATGCTGGCGATGATGGTGACCCAGTTCAATCGCTTCTCCCAGGCCCTGCTGGTGCTGTCGGCGATCGTGTTTTCCACCGCCGGGGTGCTGCTGGCCCTGATCGTGCGCGGGGAGCCTTTCGGTATCGTGATGAGCGGGATTGGCGTGCTGGCGCTGGCCGGGATCGTGGTGAACAACAATATCGTGCTGATCGATACCTACAACGAACAGCGCGGGCGGGGGCTGGATACGATGGAGGCGGTCCTGCGGGCGGCGTCACAGCGCATGCGGCCGGTGCTCCTGACGGCGATCACCACCATCCTCGGGTTGCTGCCGATGGTCCTGGCCTGGACCGTGGACTTCGCCGGGCGCGACTTCTATGTGGGGGCGCCGGTGACCGGGTTCTGGGTCCAGCTGGCGACCGCGATTGCGGGCGGCCTGCTGTTCGCGACCCCACTGACGCTGCTGTTCACGCCGTCGGCGCTGGTGCTGCTGGATCGCTGGGGTCTGGATCGGCCGCCGGTGACCGCCAAACGGGTGGCTAGCGGCTCGCCAGGCGCTTGAGGCACTCGAGGTAGGCGTTCTCGTCCGGCGCGGCGTTGCTGCGCTGGGCCTCCCACAGGGTCTGGCCGAGGCATTCCATCATCCGGTGCTCGGCGTCCATGACGCCGAAGCGCCCACACAGGCCCTGGTGCAGTGCGCGGATACCGGCCGGGCGGTCGGTGCGGGCCTGGTCGCGCAGGCTCAGGTGCATCGCCATGTGCAGGAACGGGTTGGAGGTGCCGAGCTCCGGCGGGAACTCGCCGGTCAGCGCGGTCTCGCGGTCCTTCAGGTAGTCGTGGTACTCGGGGTGTTCCGAGATCACGTCCACCAGTTGCTGCTCCAGATCGGTCAGGGCCTCGCCGGCCTGCGCCTTCTGCCAGGCGTCGACGAACTGGGTGCGGATCTGGTCGCGGTTGCCGTACATGGGATGTTCCTTGAAGGGGGTAGGTTCGTTCAGGCGCCGACTGGGGGCGGTGTCTTTGCCTTGTATTCGCACAGGTCCGCGATCGGACAGCGCCAGCACTCCGGCTTGCGCGCCTTGCAGACGTAGCGCCCGTGCAGGATCAGCCAGTGATGGGCGTCCTGCAAGTAGGCCTTCGGGGTCAGGCGCATCAGGCGCTTCTCCACCTCCAGCACGGTCTTGCCGGGGGCCAGGCCGGTGCGGTTGGCGACCCGGAAGATGTGGGTGTCCACCGCGATGGTGGGGACGCCGAAGGCCGTGTTGAGGATGACGTTCGCGGTCTTGCGGCCGACCCCGGGCAGGGCCTCCAGCGACTCCCGGTCCCGCGGGACTTCGCCGCCGTGGCGTTCGACCAGCATGCGGCAGGTTTTCATTACGTTCTCGGCCTTGGCGTTGTACAGGCCGATGGTCTTGATGTGCTCCCTGAGGCCGTCCAGGCCCAGCTCGAGGATCGCCTCGGGGGTATTCGCCACCGGGAACAGGCGGCGCGTGGCCTTGTTGACGCCGACATCCGTGGCCTGGGCCGACAGGATGACCGCGATCAGGAGTTCGAACGGAGTGTCGTATTCGAGCTCGGTGGTGGGCTCGGGGTTGGCCGCCTTCAGGCGCTCGAAGATGGCTTCACGCTTCGCGGCGTTCATGAGGGGGGCTCCAAACAAACCGGCCCCGCAGGGCGGGGCCGGTTGCTGCGGCGAGGATCGCGGTCAGACGTGGCGGAACATGCCGACATCCGGCGCGGCATCGCGCGGATTGGACTCGGCTTCCTTCTCCAGGTCCTTGATCAGCTTGGCGTGCTTGTCTTCGAGATCGTGCATCGCCTTCTCGTCCAGCTTCGGGAAGATGACGTCACGGATAAACGAGCCCAGCTCGTCCAGGCAGCTCGGCCAGTACTTGTCGTTCAGATGGAACGAGTGATGGGCATGGGTGCCCATTGGGTAGCTGTCGAATTTGCGGATCATGGTGTAGGACAGGTCGCTGTCCTTCTCGACGAAGTCCTTGGCCCAGTCGTACCACCACTTGTAGTACTTCTCCTGCAGGTCGTCGTTGAACCCGTGGTTCTCGAAAAAGGCGGCGATGGTGCCGCGCGGGGCGAGGCCGTAGCGCGTACCGCGCTTGCCAGCAAACGGGAAATGTCCAGCCATGCCAATCTCCTGGGACGTTTGAGTGTCCGGGGCGTGCGGCCCCGGTAGAACGAATTCGTGGCGCCGGAAGTTTACCGGCTGACACCCAATAATCAAGGCCGGACCCCATCAGGCGCTGTCGGGGCTGGTCTCGGTTGCGGCCGCGGTCTCGTCACCGGTGGCGGCCGGTTCCGCCTCGAACTGGCTGTCGATCCAGTTCTTCGCGGCGATCAACAGGCCCATGGCCATGAAGGCGCCGGGGGGCAGAAGGGCCAGCAGGAAGCCGTTCTCGGACGGATAGATCTGCAGGGTCAGCCCACGCCCCCACTCGCCGAACAGCAGGTGGGCGTTGGCCATCAGCGTGCCCTGGCCGAGCACCTCGCGCAGGGCACCCAGGGCAATCAGCACGCCGGTGAAGCCCAGCCCCATCATGAGTCCGTCCAGCGCTGCGCGCGGGACCGAGTTGCGCGAGGCGAAGGCCTCGGCGCGTCCGATGATGGCGCAGTTGGTCACGATCAGCGGGATGAAAATGCCGAGAATCAGGTACAGCCCATGGAACCAGGCATTCATCGCCAGTTCGATCGCGGTGACGATGGAAGCGATGATCAGCACGTACACCGGGATGCGGATTTCCGGGCGCGCGTGGTCGCGGATCAGCGAGACGAGCACGTTCGACAGCAACAGGGTCAGGGTGGTCGCGATGCCTAGGCCAATCGCGTTGACCATGGTCGCGGAGATCGCCAGTAGCGGGCACAGGCCCAGCAGCTGCACCAGCCCGGGGTTGTTGTGCCACAGGCCGTCGCGAATGATGTCGGTCAGGGTCGGATTCATGGGTCTGCCTCGTCGTCCCCGTTGGGTTCGGATTGCGGGAGCGGTTCCGCCACCGAACCGGTGTCGTCGGGTCGGGTGGCCAGCAGTTCCTCGCGGTGTTCGTCGAAGTATTCCAGCGCGCGGTGGACGGCGCGAACCACCGCGCGCGGGGTGATGGTGGCCCCGGTGAACTGGTCGAAGACGCCGCCGTCCTTGCGCACCCGCCAGTCGTCCGCTGGCGGGTCGCCCAGCGAGCGGCCGTCAAAGTCGTGGATCCAGTCGGAGCGCTCGGCCTCGATGGCGTCACCCAGGCCCGGTGTCTCGCGATGCGTTGCGACGCGCACCCCCTGGAGCTCGCCGTGGCGATCCACACCAATCAGCAGGTGAATCTCGCCACTGTAGCCGTCCGGGGCGACTGCGGAAAAGACGATACCAACCACTTCGTCATCGTCGTCGCGTGCGAACCAGGCGGGCAGGTGATCGCCGCCGAGCAGTTCGTGGCCCAGGTTGACGGTGTCATGCACCGGGTCATTGTGGTAATCGAGGTCGCCGGTCAGCTCCGCAATGCGGTCGCGGTTGACCGCCATGCGATTTTCTTCGACGCGCGCCTCGGTGGCGTCCTGTACCAGGGCGACGACCCCGGCCCCGAGCGCGGCGAAGCCGGCGAGCAGGGCCGTGGCCAGCAGGATGTCGCGGGGCTTCAGGTCAAGCATGACCGTCCCCCGGGGGCGGCCCGCGCCGCGAGCGACCGAAGATGCGTGGTCGTGTGAGGTGGTCCAGCGTCGGGGCGACCATGTTCATCAACAGCACGGCGAAGGCGACCGCGTCGGGGTAGCCACCCCAGGTACGGATCACAAAGATCAGCAGGCCGATGCCGGCCCCGTAAAGGATCCGCCCCAGCGGGGTAGTGGAGGCGGACACCGGGTCGGTCGCGATGAAGAAGGCTCCGATGATCACGGCGCCACTGAAAACGTGGAATGCGGGCGACGCGAAGGAGTCCGGGTCCAGCATCCAGAAGAAGCCGGCGGGGATCGCCACGCCCAGGACGACTGCCACCGGGATATGCCAGTGGATGATGCGCCGGAACAGCAGGTACAGCCCGCCGAGCAGGAACAAGTTGCCGATCCACTCCCAGCTGGTCTCGCTGAAGCTGCCGAACAGCGGTGTCGCGGTGATCTCGCTGACCGTGCGCCCGGAGGCCAGGCCCTCGCGCATGGTATCCAGTGGCGTGGCACGGGTGATCGCGTCCCAGTCGTGGCCCCCCGGGAGGCTGCCGGTGACGACCGTCTGCAGCGTCTGGCCCAGATCCAGCGACATGTCGGCCAGGGTCTCTGGTGCCGGCCACAGGGCCATCTCCCTCGGGAACGAGACGAGCGCGACCACGTAGCCGACCATGGCGGGATTGAACGGGTTGTAACCCAGGCCTCCATAGAGGTGCTTGGCCACGATGATGGCGAAGGCGATGCCGATCAGGGTGACCCAGATCGGGGTGAGGGGTGGAATGGCCAGGGCAAACAGCCAGCCGGTCACGATGGCCGAGTTGTCGCCCAGGGTGGCCATGACCGGGCGCTTGCGGGCAGCGACGATCGCGGCCTCGAAGGCCACGGCAAACAGGACCGCCAGGACCACGTTGACCAGCACGCCCCAGCCGAAGAACCAGGCCATCGCCAGGGTGCCCGGCACCAGCGCCATCAGGACCTGCTGCATCACCCCGCCCACCGAGTGCGACGGAATCATGTGCGGCGAGGATTCGGTGCGAAAGCGCATCAGCGGTGGCCCGTGTCCGTGGGATCGGATTCGCCGGACCCGGCGGGGTCCCCGGTTCCATCCCGGTCCGTGCCGGTCTTCTCGGTATGGTTACCCTCGTCGCTCGCGCCGGCCTTTGCGGCCTTGCGCGCGCGGGCGCGCTCGAGTGCGGCCTGGATGGCGGCCTGCTGGTCGCTGTCGCCGCCTTCCTTCTTCTTGACTGCCGCCTTCTTTCTGGCCATGCGCTCGGCCTTCTCGCGTTCCTCGCGCTCGATGCGTTCCTGCCGGAACTCGTAGCGTTCGCGCGCGATGTCCGACTTCTGGCGCTCCTTCTCCCGTGCCCAGATCTCGTTCTTGGCGTAGCGGTAGTACTGCACCAGCGGGATGTTGCTGGGGCAGACATGAGCGCAGCAGCCGCATTCGATGCAGTCGAACAGGCCGTAGTCCTGGATCGCATCGAAATCCTTGGCCTTCGCCTGCCAGTAGAGCTGCTGTGGAAGCAGCTGGGCGGGGCAGACGGCCGCGCACTCGCCGCAGCGGATGCAGGGCATGACCGGGCCCGGGGGCGGGGTGTCCTGCGGCCGGGTGGCGAGCAGGCAATTGGTGCCCTTGATCACCGGGATGGCGTCATCGTGGACCGCGAAGCCCATCATCGGGCCGCCCATCACCAGCCGGTCCACGCCCTTGGCATAGCCGCCGGTTGCGGCGATCACGTCGGCGAACGGGGTCCCCAGAAGGGCCTCGACATTGCGCGGGTGCCGCACGCCCGGACCGGTGACGGTGACGATGCGCGACAGTAGGGGGCGCCCCTGGATGACCGCATCGCAGACCGCCTTCAAGGTGCCGGGGTTGTTGCAAACCATGCCGATGTCCGCCGGCAGGCCGCCGCTCGGCACCTCCTGGCCGGTCAGGACCTTGATCATCTGGCGCTCGCCGCCGGTGGGATACAGCGCCGGGACCGAGACGAGCTGGATCAGCTCGCGCAGCTCTCCAGGGAGGGTTTCGGTGAGTGCCCGCATGGCCTCCGGCATGTTGTCCTCGACCGCGAACAGGACACGATCCACGCCGAGCAGGTGGGCGACGATGCGGATCCCCTCGAACACCGCCTCCGGGGCCGTGCGCAGCAGCATGTCGTCGGCGCTGATGTACGGCTCGCACTCCGCCCCGTTCACGATCAGCGTGTGGATGCGCTGCCCCGCCCGCGGGTTGAGCTTGACCGCGGTGGGGAAGGCCGCCCCGCCCAGCCCGACGATACCGGCGTCACGGATGCGCTGGCGCAGCTTGCGCGGGTCGCGGGTATCCCAGTCCAGCCAGGGCTCCATGCGGGTGTCGCCCCAGGCGTCGCGGCCGTCGGTCTGGATCACCACGCAGGGCGCGCTGAGCCCGGAGGGGTGGGGCACGGCATGCGGGGCGATCTCGATCACCTCGCCGGAACTGGGCGCGTGCACGTGGGCCGCGATGTAGCCCTTCGACTGGCCGATACGCTGGCCCTTGGTGACGTGGTCGCCGACCGCCACGCAGGGTTCCGCGGCCTCGCCGATGTGCTGCCCCAGCGGGACAGTCAGCTGCGACGGCACGCCCATCACCAGCACCGGATCCCGGGTGCTGACTTCGGTCTCGTCGGCCAGTTTCAGGCCACCGTGGAAGCGATGCAGCTGCATAAGGATATTCTAACGGTTCCGGTTCGCGTGTATCCGGTCTAGCCGGACTGCCGCGAACCGTTCGCGATGGCGTGGATGGGCCGCTCGATGGGCGAGGGTTCCGGCTCCGACCAGCGCCATTCGGTGATGTCGGTGCCGACCGGGACCATGGTGATGCAGTCCACCGGGCAAGGCTCGATGCACAGCTCGCAGCCGGTGCATTCCTCCTCGATCACGGTATGCATCTGCTTGGCGGCCCCGAGGATCGCGTCCACCGGGCAGGCCTGGATGCACAGGGTGCAGCCGATGCAGATGTTCTCGTCGATGATGGCGACGGCCTTCTCCTGCTCTTCCTCCTCCAGCGGCGTGGGTTCGCGGTCGAGCAGGTCCGCCAGGGCCTGGACGGTTGCCTGGCCGCCGGGCGGGCAACGGTTGATGTCCGCCTCGCCGGCGGCGATGGCCTCGGCGTACGGGCGGCAGCCGGGGTAGGAGCACTGCCCGCACTGGGTCTGCGGCAGCAATGCGTCGATCTGATCCACGACCGGGTCGGACTCCACCCGGAAACGCTGGGCGGCGAAGCCCAGAATGATCCCGAAGGCGGCCGCGAGGCCACCGATCGCAAGGATGGCGTAGAGCACGCTCACAGCCGCACCAGCCCGGAGAAGCCCATGAATGCCAGTGACATCAGCCCGGCGGTGACCATGGCGATGGCGCTGCCGCGGAACATCACCGGCACGTCGGCCACAGCGATGCGTTCGCGTATGGCGGAGAACAGGATCAGCACCAGCGAGAAGCCCACGGCGGCGCCGAAGCCGTACAGTGCCGACTCGACGAAGTTGTGCGACTCCTGGACGTTCAGCAGGGCCACGCCCAGCACTGCGCAGTTGGTGGTGATCAGCGGCAGGAAGATGCCCAGCACGTTGTAGAGAAGCGGCGAGGTCTTGCGCACGACCAGCTCGGTGAACTGCACCACGGCGGCGATCACCAGGATGAAGGCGATGGTGCGCAGGTACTCGAGCCCGAGCGGGATCAGCAGGTATTCATTGATCACATAGGAACTGACCGCGGACAACGTGAGCACGAAGGTTGTGGCCAGGCCCATGCCGGTGGCCGTCTCGACCTTGCGCGAGACCCCCATGAACGGGCACAGGCCCAGAAACTTCACCAGTACGAAGTTGTTCACGAGGATCGTACTGATGAGGATCAGGACGTATTCCACGAAAAATCCGAGTCGTCAGGCCAACGACACAGTATCGGCGACGGGCAGGGCGCACTCAACCCTGCCCTTTACGGGGCGATTGCCTTTCCCGGGCGCGAATGCCCGTCCGGGAGCCGGATGAGGGCCGGCTCGTCGAAACAGATTACCGGTCGCCGGGGCCGTCGGGGATGAGCGAGGCCAAGGATCGGACCGGATGGTCATCCTCGACCTGCGGGTCCGCCGCCGGGCGCGCGGTCGGCAGCCAGGCCTGGTGGGCGGCGTCCAGCTCGTCGCCGCGGGTGGACAGTACCAGCACGGCCTCCGGCGTCAGGCCGATCTCCTCCGCCAGGCGGCGGTAGCTTCCGGCATCGCGGCGCCCGCCGATGCGGGTGTCAAACCATCCGGCAAGGCGTTGCTCGACCTCCGGGTGCGGGCCGTGGCGCAGCCAGTCGCGCTGCACCGGTGCCGGGGTCGCGCCGAAGCTGTACAACGTGACGCCGGACTGGTGGAGCCGGCCCAGTATGGCCGCCGTGGTGTCGTCGAGCTGGGGCTGCAGGGCCCCGGATTCAAGCGCGTCGGCCCAGACCATCCCCTGGAGCTGGCGCACCGGTGTGATGTCCTGGCCGCCGCGGATCCAGGCGGCGATCTGGGCGAGCAGCCCGTCGACGTCCAGTTCGCGCCCGGAATACGCCAGGATGTCCGTCAGGGTGCGCTGCACGGCGGTGGAGTCGGCGTGGCGCTCGAGGAAGTCCGGCAGCGCCTCCAGGGCATGCGGGTCTAGGGTCTCGCGCAGCACGCCGGACGGGGCGAGGATGCCCTCGAAGGCCAGGATGACGGCCTGCGGGGCGGGGTGTGTATCGGCGCGGTTCATTGGGGCAGTTGGCGCGCCAGCGACTCGCATTCGAACATGAACTCGAAGGCCTCGGTGCGCTGCATCGCCCGTTCGACGGTCTGGCCCCAGGTATAGAGGCCGTGGCCGCTGATCAGGTAGCCGGCGAGCCCCGGATCGCGGTCCATGGCGGCATCGACCCGGGCGGCCAGCTGCTGCATGTTCGGGTGATTGGCGAAGACCGGGATCTGGACACCGCGCGCGGGGTGCTCGCAACCGGGGAGTTCCCGCAGGGCCTCGTAGTCGCGCAGCAGCAGGGAACCCGCGACCTGGCGCGACAGCACCGTTCCGTGAATGCTGTGGGTGTGGAGCACGGCCCCGAGGTTGGCGTCGCGGCGATACATGATGATGTGGAGAAAGGTCTCGGGGCCGGGCTCGCCGCTGCCGGAGACCATCTGCCCCTCGAGGTCGACGACCATGAAGTCGTGCGCGTCCAGCAGGTCCTTGCTACGGCCCGGTGCGGTAATGGCGATGTGCTGGTCGTCCAGGCGCGCGGAGAAGTGCCCGGTGCGCGCGGGGAGCCAGCCGCGGTTCGCGAGCTCGCGTCCGGCTTCGGCCAGCAGGCGGACCTGCGCTTTGAATTCGGGGCTTTGTTCCATGCGTCCGGGAGTCGACAAAAGAGCGGCAGCTTACGCGAGGCTCGGGTGCAAATCCATGGGCCGTCACGGTTCGGCGCAAAACACGCGATCGGGAGCGGGCATTACTTGACGCGCATGCCGGGGCGGGCGCCGTCGTCCGGGCTCAGAAGGTAGAGTTCCGAACCGCCCGGCCCGGCGGCCAGCACCATGCCTTCCGAGACGCCGAAGCGCATCTTGCGCGGGGCCAGGTTGGCCACCATTACGGTGTGCCGGCCGATGAGGTCGTCGGGCGCATAGGCGGACTTGATGCCGGCGAACACCTGACGGGTCTCGGAACCGATATCCAGCGTCAGTTTCAGCAGCTTGTCGGCGCCCTCGACGTGCTCGGCGTTGGCGATGCGCGCGATGCGCAGGTCCACCTGGGCGAAGGTGTCGAAGTCGATGGTCGCGGCGATCGGGTCCACGTTCGCTTCGGGGGTGGCGTCGCCGGGGGCGCTGGATGCCTCGGTGGCGGCCAGGGTGGCCTTCGAGGCCTCCAGCAGTCGGTCGATGGTCTCCGGCTCGATGCGGGTCATCAGTGGCTTGAACTTCTGGATGGAATACCCGACCAGCGGCTCGCGGCTCGCCCAGTGGGTGTCGTCCAGGTTCAGGAATGCGGCGGCATCGGCCGCCAGCCTCGGCAGCACCGGAGCGAGATAGACGATCAGAATGCGGAACAGATCCAGGCCCTGGGTGTTGATCGCCTGGACCTCGGCCTCGCGCCCTTCCTGTTTCGCCAGGACCCAGGGCTGGGCCTCGTCGATGTACTGGTTGGCCTGATCGGCCAGGGCCATGATGCGGCGCATGGCCTGGGCGAACTCGCGCTGCTCGAAGGCCTGTGCGATCGCCTCGCCCTCGGCGACGAAGGTCTCGTGCAGGTCCGGGCGCGGGAGCGCAGCGGCCAGTTCGCCGTTGAAACGCTTGTTGATGAAGCCCGCGCACCGGCTGGCGATGTTGACCACCTTGCCGACGAGGTCCGAGTTCACCCGCTGCACGAAGTCGTCCAGGTTCAGGTCCAGGTCGTCCACTCCGTCACCCAGCTTGGCGGCCAGGTAGTAGCGCAGAGATTCGGGATTCAGGTGCTCCAGGTAGTCGCGGGCGCGGATGAACGTGCCGCGGGACTTGGACATCTTCTGGCCGTTAACGGTCAGGAAGCCGTGGCAGAACACCGCCGACGGGGTGCGGAAGCCCGCGCCGTGCAGCATGGCCGGCCAGAACAGCGTGTGGAAGTAGGCGATGTCCTTGCCGATGAAGTGATACAGCTCGGCGTCGGAGTCCGCCGCCCACCAGGTGTCGAAATCCAGGCCCTGCTGCTCGGCATAGGCGCGGAAGCTCGCCATGTATCCAATCGGCGCATCCAGCCAGACGTAGAAGTACTTGCCCGGCGCATCGGGGATCTCGAAGCCGAAGTAGGGGGCGTCGCGCGAGATATCCCAGTCGCTCAGGCCGGTGTCGAACCACTCCTCCAGCTTGTTGCGGATCGCGTCCTGGAGGCGCCCGGAGCGGGTCCAGTCGCGCAGGAAGGCCTCGAAGTCGCCGAGCTTGAAGAAGTAGTGCTCGGAGGCGCGCGACTCCGGCCGCGCGCCGCTGATGGCCGAGGCCGGATCCTTCAGGTCCAGCGGGCTGTAGGTGGCGCCGCAGGCCTCGCAGGAGTCGCCGTACTGTTCTTGTGCCCCGCACTTGGGGCAGGTGCCCTTGATGAACCGGTCCGGCAGGAACATCCCGGCCTCGGGGTCATAGGCCTGGTCGATGGTGCGGGTCTCGATATGTCCGGCGTCGCGCAGGGCGGTGTAGATCTGGCCGGCCAGATCGCGATTCTCGTCCGAATGGGTCGAGTGATAGTGATCGAAGCCGATCAGGAACTCGCCGAAGTCGGCCTCGTGTTCCTGGCGCACGCGTGCGATCAGCTCCTCCGGCTCGATGCCCTCGGCGCGTGCCTTGAGCATGATCGGGGTGCCGTGGGCGTCGTCCGCGCAGACATAGATGACCTCGTGACCGCGCGAACGCTGGAACCGCACCCAGATATCGGTCTGGATGTATTCCACCAGATGGCCCAGGTGGATCGGGCCGTTGGCGTAGGGCAGGGCGCTGGTGACGAGGATCTTGCGCGGGGTATCGGTCATTGCTTGGCTCGTTTGGGGGGGCACCGGGAGCGGGTGCAGGGGCGCTATTGTCGGATTTGGCTGGCGGGTTGTCGAGGCGTGCCGTGGGCCTCGGCGTGTTGTCCACAGAACCTGTGGATAACTCTGTGGGAAACCCGGTGGAATCCATTGCCAGGCCTTGCCACACAAGGGTTCGTGACAGATTGGTTAAAAATCGTCCAACTATAAAAAAAGTAAAAATAACAAATGGATACATAACTATTGTGCAGTATCTTGGGTGCTTTTGCGCCTATCTCCGCTCGTTTGCCCCATCTGCACGCCCTTTGTGCATAAAAATGGTGCCAGGGGGTTGACACCTGTCCGATAGCGGCCCCTTCGGCCGGCGCCGAGGTGTCCGGAAAAGGACTGGCGGTGCGTGGTGCCATTGGCGTGGTCCAGCGGGGCCAGTAGAATCGCGCGGTCACCCCACAATTGCTGGATGGAAGGAACACCATGGCCGAACTCTCGCGCGAGCAGATCGAAAACGCCCTGAAGACTGTTCAGGACAAGTACCTGGAGCAGGATTTGGTGGCCGCCGGCGCGGTCAAGGATATCCAGGTGGAAGGCGCCCGCGCCTCCATCACGATCGAGATGGGATATTCTGCGAACGGCTATCACGATGAACTGCGCGCCGCGATCCAGGGTGCGCTGGCTGCGGTGCCCGGCCTCGAATCGTCCGAGGTCATGATCGGCACCAAGGTCACCACCCACGCGGTGCAGAAGAGCCTGAAGCCGATGGCCGGTATCAAGAACATCATCGCCGTCGCTTCGGGCAAGGGCGGTGTGGGCAAGTCCACCACCGCGGTGAACCTGGCGCTGGGCCTGGCGGCTGAAGGCGCCCAGGTCGGTATCCTGGACGCGGATATCTATGGCCCCAGCCAGCCGCGCATGCTGGGCATCAAGGGCAATCCGGAGTCCAAGGATGGCAAGAGCATGGAGCCGCTCGAACGTCACGGCGTGCAGGCCATGTCGATCGGCTTCCTGATCGAGGAGGATACCCCGATGATCTGGCGGGGCCCGATGGTCACCCAGGCGCTGGAGCAACTCCTGAACGAGACCAACTGGAAGGAGCTCGATTACCTGATCATCGACCTGCCGCCGGGCACCGGCGATATCCAGCTGACCCTGTCGCAGAAGATTCCGGTGTCCGGCGCGGTCATCGTGACCACGCCGCAGGACATCGCGCTGCTGGACGCGCGCAAGGGCCTGCGCATGTTCGAGAAGGTCGAGGTGCCGGTGCTCGGGATCATCGAGAACATGAGCATCCACATCTGCTCGAAGTGCGGGAACGAGGAATACATCTTCGGCCAGGGTGGCGCGGAGAACATGGCGGAAGAATACGGCGTGGACATGCTGGGAGCCCTTCCGCTGGATATCCGCATCCGCGAGCAGGCGGATGGTGGCGAGCCGACCGTGATCGCCGATCCCGACAGCCGCATCACCGAGATCTACCGCGAGATTGCGCGGCGCACCGGGGCCAAGCTGGCCGAGCAGTCCAAGGACTACAGCAGCAAGTTCCCCAACATCGTGATCCAGGACAGCTGATCCATGGGGCACCAGGGACAGGGCCAATGAGCATCAAGGCGGACCGCTGGATCCGGGAGATGGCCGAGACGAAGGGCATGATCGAGCCCTTCGAGCCCGGCCAGATCCGCTATCGCGACGAGCAGCGCATCGTGTCCTATGGCACATCGAGCTACGGCTACGACGTGCGCTGCTCGGATCACTTCAAGATCTTCACCAACATCAATTCCAGCATCGTCGACCCCAAGGGGTTCGACGAGGGCAGTTTCGTGGATGTGCAGTCCGACGTCTGTATCATCCCGCCGAACTCCTTTGCCCTGGCGCACACGGTCGAGTACTTCCGCATCCCGCGCGACGTGCTGACCATCTGCCTCGGCAAGTCGACCTACGCGCGCTGCGGCATCATCGTCAATGTGACCCCGCTGGAGCCCGAATGGGAGGGCCACGTGACCCTGGAGTTTTCCAACACCACGCCGCTGCCGGCCAAGATCTACGCCAACGAGGGTGTGGCGCAGATGCTGTTCCTGCAGTCCGACGAGGTCTGCGAGACCTCCTACAAGGATCGTGGCGGCAAGTACCAGGGCCAGCGCGGCGTCACACTGCCCCGTACCTGATCGTTCCCCGGGAGGAGGCCCCGCCATGCGCATCGTGATCGCACTGGGCGGAAACGCCCTGCTGCAACGCGGCGAGACCCTGTCGGCCGAGGCCCAGCAACGCAACGCACGACAGGCGGCCGCGGCCATCGCGGCCGTGGCCCGCGGGCACGAGGTGGTTGTCACCCACGGGAACGGCCCCCAGGTAGGTCTGCTTGCGAACCAGGCGGAATGCGATCGCATCGTCTGGCCACTGGACGTGGTGGGCGCCGAGAGTCACGGCATGATCGGCTATGTCCTGGCGCGGGAGCTGCACAACGCGCTGGGGCACGACGGGGTGGCAAGCCTGCTCACCCAGACCGAGGTCGACCCCAACGATCCCGCCTTCGACCATCCGGAGAAATTCATCGGCCCGACCTGGGACGAGGCCCGTGCCCGGGCGCTGGCTGACGAGCGCGGCTGGGAAGTGGCGCCGGATGGCGAGGGCTGGCGACGCGTGGTGGCCTCGCCCGAGCCGCAGCGGCTGCTGGGCATGGACGCCGTGCGCAGTCTCGTGAATGGCGGATCGGTCGCGATCTGCGCCGGGGGCGGGGGCGTGCCGGTCGCGCGCGACGCGGCCGGGCGCCTCCAGGGCATCGAGGCCGTGGTCGACAAGGACCTGACGGCCGCGCGCCTGGCCGCGCACGTCGAGGCCGACTGGCTGCTGATGCTGACCGATGTCGACGGGGTCTACATGGGCTGGGGCACAGCGGAGGCCCGGCGTCTCAAGGTGCTCCTCGTCACGGCGGTGGACCCGGCGGCGTACCCGGCCGGCTCCATGGGGCCGAAGATGGAGGCGGCACGCCGCGCGGCGGGCGAAGGGATCCGGGTTGGAATCGGTGCGCTGGGTGATGCCACCGCCATCCTTGGCGGCCAGGCCGGGACCCGGATCCTGCCGACGGGGGCGGCCTGAAGCCCGCGGCACGGAGGGCGGAGCTTGCACCGCGGGCGCGGAGGTCGCAGGCTTTCACTGCGTATGGACCAGGAGTGACGACGATGCGAGAGATTCAGCGAGCTACCCCCCTGGTGATTGCCCTGACGGCCGTCGGCTTGCTGGCACTGGGTTGCGGAAACGGCGGCCCCGAGGAGCAGTCGGCGGAGCCTGTCCAGGGCCTGGAACAGGGCGGCATCACACCGCAGGACATGTCCGGCGACGAGGCGCGGCGCCCGCAGCAAGGCGGGATGCCCGCCGCGGATGTGAAGCGCGCGACGGACTGAAAACCGTCGCGGTTCTCCGGTTCGACCGGATCGGCTTCACCACATGAGGTCGTCGGGTATCACGTAGTCCCTGTACGGATCGTCCGGGTCGGGCGCCGATGCGGCGTCGACTTCGTCCGGGATCACCAGTGGCCACTCGGGGTCGCGTTCGCGGATGCGGTCCGCGGTTTCCCGCGGGATGACCCGGAACCCCTTCTCGGGCCGGATATCCAGCCCGGCAATCGCGGCCCGGCCATCGGCCAGGCGCTTTTGCAGATCGGCCGTCACCGGGAGGTGGCGGATCTGCCCGCCCTGCTGAAAGTGATAATCCAGCGCGGCCTCGCCGGTGGGGATCGGCGCCAGGTGGGTGCTGACCAGCTCGCGGATCTGTGCGTGGCGGGCCCGGCGCTCGGCGCGCTCCTGCTGTTCGCGGTTCTTCTGTCGCGAACGCTCGGCCTGTTCGGCCTTGCGTGCCTCGGCCACGCCCGGCTCGGGCCCGCTGCTGCGGTCCTTCTTCTTTTTCGCGTTGCCTTTCTGGGCCTTGTGCTTTTGTGCCTTGGCCTTGCGAACCTGTTTTTCGTCCACCAGCCCCGTCTTCAGGAGTTGGCTGCGCAGATCATCCGACATGAATCCTGCCGTGTTCGGTCAATGGGTTGGGGAAAACACGCGAGCGTGTACATGGACGAGTGTTCCCCGAGAGGATAGCCGGAATGCGCCCTTGCATGCAGCACGTGGCGATCACGCAAAGCTGAACTCGCGCAGCCCGTCGCGGATCTCGGCTGCCGGCAGGTCGGGGAACAGACTGTGCAGCCGGCGTTTGGAATTGATCACCGCGGCTCGGTGCGCCGGGCCCGGCAGGCGGCCGGCGTGTGCGAGTAGTTGGAGCCCGGCCAGGCGCTCGCTTTGCAACTCCAGTCCCAGCACCGCGCGGTAAAGAGGGTTCCGGTCGGGGGTGTGGAGGCGCCGGCGCAGTGCGCGGATGCGTGCGGTCCTGGATGTAGCCTCTTGGCGGGCTGTTTGTCGCAGTGCCCGCCATTGCAACGCGCCCAGGGGGTGCGGATACCACAGCGCGAACAGCGCCAGCATCACGTCCACGTCGAAGCTGTCCTGCCAGTGCATCAGGCGTCCGCGGGCGGCGGGATCGGCCCATAGGGCGCTGGCGAATGCCCAGAAGGCGTTGAAGTCCGTGGCCGGCTCCGCAGTGTCCCCGGGTTCAGGCACTGCTCGCGGCAGGGGTGAAACTGACCCCGGCGGTGTTGCGCAGGGTGTCGGGCTCGAGGATCTCGAGATCGCGGGTGTGGAGGCTGATCACGCGCTGGTTGCGCAGCTGGGTGAACAGGCGACTGATGGTCTCCTGGGTCAGACCCAGGTGGTTGGCGATCTCCGCCCGTGACATCGGAAGGTAAAAGCGTTCGGGGGAGAGGCCACGGGCTCGATGGCGTTCCGACAGTGTGATCAGGAACGTCGCCAGGCGCTGTTCCGCAGTGCGCTGGGCGAGCAGGGCGTGCAGGCTGTCGTCCTGCGCCAGTTCCTGGCTCATCACGCTCATCATGTGCTGGCGGAATGTCGGCAGGCGTCCGGCGAGGTCATCCACGTGCCCGTAGGGCACGGCACAAACGCTGGTGGATTCCAGAGCGATGGCGCTGACCGGGTGCTTGCCGGAATGGATCGCGTCCAGTCCCAGAAGGTCACCCGCCAGGGCAAATCCCGTGATCTGCTCGGTGCCGTCGTCGGAGATCAGTACCGTCTTCAGGGCGCCGGTGCGGACTGCGTACAGGGCGAGAAACTGGCTCCCCATGGTGAACAAGGCCGCACCCTTGGCGATCGGCCGGCGCTGCTGGACGATTTCGTCGAGCTGCCAGAGTTCGTCCTGGGGCAGACCTACGGGCAGACAGAGCTGGCGCAGGGTGCAGTGCTGGCAGGCTTGGGTGGGTCGTAGCGTCATGGGTGCAGGGTAGCCGGTTTCTCGAGGTTGGGGAAAGGGATTTCGGGGGTCTGCCATCCGCGTCGGGAATACGATACTGTCCCTTTCTGTAGAGGGTTTTTCGTGGGTGTGCAATCGCCGCCGCCGGGCTGGCTGAGCGGACAACGCCGCATCTCTGGCCAAGTGGACAACGCCACCATCCACTTTTTAGACTAATTCTACATCCGGGATAACGAATTTCAGGCCGGGATTGCATCACAGAGCTGCGAGACCCGACCACCAGTACAGGGACAGGGGTAGAGATGGTCGAGCGATTACTCGAGCAGTACATCCGGTATGGAACGTTCGTGCTCCGGCACCCGGATGGGCGAGAGCAGCGTTTCGGGCAGGGCGCGCCGGAGATCACGATGCAGCTGCACGACTCCAGTGCTCTGCGCAAGATCGGCCGCGACCCGGGGTACCAGCTGGGCGAGACCTACATGGAGGGCCTCTGGACACCTGGGCCCGAGGGCCTGCAGGTCTTTCTCGACGTGGCCATGCGCAATTTCGCGCCGATGTTCAAGCAGCGGGTCAACCCGGCCGTGCGGATGCTGCGTGCCCTGATCGAACAGGGCAACAAGGTCGCGCGCTCCTACCAGAATATCGCCCATCACTACGACGTCGACGAGTGGCTGTACCGCCAGTTCCTGGACGAGGGCATGTTCTACAGCTGTGCCTACTTCGAGCGCCCGGACATGACACTGGAAGAGGCGCAGCAGGCCAAGTGCGCGATGCTGCGCAAGAAGCTCCTGCTGGAACCCGGCATGCGCGTACTGGACATTGGCTGCGGCTGGGGCGGTCTGGCCTTTCATCTCGCGGAGCACGCCGGTGCGCAGGTGGACGGCGTGACGCTGTCGAAGGAGCAGTTGCGCGTCGCCCGGGACGAGGCCAGACGCCGGGGACTGGAGGACCGGGTGCGATTCCTCTACCAGGACTACCGCGAGCACGACGACCAGTACGACCGGGTCGTCAGCGTTGGCATGTTCGAGCATGTCGGTACGCCCAACTACGGTACGTTCTTCCAGCGGGTGCACGACCTGCTGAAGCCGGACGGCATTGCCGTGCTGCATACCATCGGCCGCCAGGGGCCGCCGGGTACATCCAGCCCCTGGCTGAACAAGTACATCTTCCCCGGCGGTTACACCCCGGCCTTGTCCGAGGTGATGAGTGCGCTGGAGCCCACCGCGCTATACACCACCGATATCGAGTTCTGGCGCCTGCACTACGCCGAGACCCTGGCCGAGTGGTATCGACGCTTCCAGAAGATTCGTTCCGAGGCGGTGGAACGCTTCGACGAGCGCTTCTGTCGCATGTGGGAGTTCTACCTGGCCAGCTGCGAGGGCACCTTCCGCTGGTGGGGCCAGGTGGTCTTCCACGTGCAGATGGCCAAGCAGCAGGACGCGGTGCCGCTGACCCGCGACTACCTCTATCGTGACGATGCCCCCGAAGTGGTTTCCACCCCGCCCGGCGACGCGCGGGCACAGCGCAGCGACGCCGCCTGAGGGCGTACCAGGCGCGCGGCGACCGGTCGCGAAAATACCGCCCGGCGCGCGCGAACCGAACACGGTTTCCCTACACTAATGGGCACGTTTCCGCCATGCCGGTGGTAACCGTCCATTCCGGAGCAGGGGCGCGTGTTCGGTCGCTTTCGTAAACGCAGGGAGGCACAGGGCCAGGAAGGCCCGCAGGCCGTCGGTCCGTCGCAGGAAAACGTCCTGATCGAGGCGGCCGGCCGCAGCCGCATCACCGAGGTGGCGGCCACCGCGCGGCGGGTCCCCTGGTCGCTGAACTTCCTGCAGCTATTGTGGGCAGCGGGGCCCGTCACGTTCCTGGCAATGCAGGGCGGGTACTTCCTCGGGTTCGGCCATGCCGCCCCGGCGCAGAATTTCATCTTCTTTGCCGTCTACACCCTGCTGTTCGGGGTGATCGGCCTGGTGGCGCGCTTCGTGGCGGATGCCACGCGCGGCAAGCGCCAGGAACAGTCGCGCGACCAGCTGCGCAACACCATCGACCTGCTGCCGGACCTGCTGTTCGTGACCCGCGACCTGGCCATGGGCCAACTGGCTCCGGACATGCGTCGGCGCAAGGCCGCCGAAGTGCTGTTGCACGAGGTGGATATCTCGCCCGAGGGCGTCGCGGTCGCGGTGCGCGAGATGACCGGGGACACCAGCCTGGCGACCGCAGCGGAGCAGATCGAGATCTACCGTCGCCTGGGGCTGCGTTCGCGCGTGGGTGACTTGGTGGATGCGACCGAGGATGCCCGGTTGGCGGCCCTGGAGAAGCTGCACCATGAGGCTCCGGAGGTCGCCGACCTGTTGCGCGATCGCCTGCGCGGCATGGCGCCCACCCAGGAGGATGGTGTGCGGCGCGTGGACCAGTTCCTTGACCGGTTGTTCTCGGCCGCCGACGCCGACGATCTGGCGCGCTGCACCCTCGACGATGTGCAGGCGATCTTCGTGCTCGCCTTCGAGCTGGTGAACGGGCGCCAGATCAAGCGCCTGAGCTTCGAGTGGTCCGGTGGCTGGCAGCTCGGGGCCGCGCTGGACCGGCTGGAATCCCAGGGCAACCGCTTTCGTGTGGCCCAGGCGGGCGTGGTCAGCCGTCTGCGTTCGCTCGGCATTCTGCTCTCCCAGAGCGAGGCCTCGGGGTTGGACCCGCAGGCCCTGCGCGAGCCGGTCGCCAGCCTGGGCCGCCAGGTTCTGGACGCGCTGCGCCAGCTGGAGGATCACGCGCCGTCGGAAAACTCGCCGGATGGGCAGCTCCTCGGCCTCGCGCTGCGCCGGGTGGAGGATCTGCGCGAGGCCCGCGATCAGTTGATGCAGGCGCAAAGCCGCTATGCCAACGCGGTGGAGCGCTGGGAGGCCCTGCGCCGGGCCCAGGTGGAGAAGCGGGGCGAGAAGCGCTGGTTCAAGCGAAGTGTGCGTGGCATCCGTGTCAGCGAAGAACTGATCGAGTTGACCGACGATCAGAAACTCAAGCTGGCCAATGATTTCTGCAACTTCCTCAAGGAACTGAAGATCCAGCGCGAGGGTGACTTGTTCTACTTTGGCGGCTCGGCACTGGACGCCGAGACGGCGAAGCGCATCGGCATCCAGCTGGCCCTGATCATGGAGCCACTGGTGGACCTCACCAACCCGAGCATCCAGCGCGCGATCTACGCCAACCCGGCCGCCTATCTGGGCGGGCTCTACGTGGGCATGAGCGCGGATGCGAAGGCGGGTCTGGGCTCGGCGATGGTGCGCAAGGTGCGGCAGGACCTCGGGCGCATGGCCGAATGGCTGGCGCTGCGGCTCACGCGGATCTATCACCTGCCGCTGAGCGATTCGATGCGCGATTTCCTGGTCGATCACTACGGTGCCAACCGCGAGCGCCTGGAGATGCTGGCGACACATGCCGGAGACGAGTCACACCCGGTGGCGTTGCGTGCCGAACGCTCCCCCGAGTTCGACGCCATGCTGCAGGACAAGACCTGGGGCCTGCTGCTCAAGCGTGGGGCTCGCTACCTGTACGCCGAAGAACGTCGCCGCCGGCGATAGGGGGTGTACGCGGGCATAACGGCGCCCGTCAGGATCGTCCGCGCATGGCGGGCCCGGCTGGTAATTTTGCGCCCAATTGTGTAGGGTTCGCTCCGTTCCTCGGTGCCCGGCCAGGCTTGGCTTGGCGGGTTAAACGGGAAGATCGGTGAGCCTCCAGCGGCCGCAAGGCCCGGAGACGATTCCGACGCTGCCCCCGCAACGGTGATTGAGCGAGAGACTGCCAGTCGGTCTCTGATGGTCGCGGCCAGTGCCACTGAACCCCAGGTTCGGGAAGGCGCCGCGCCGGAACGCTCGTCAGCCCGGAGACCGGCCAGGGAATGATCGCGCGGCATGCGGCGGGCATGCGAGGCGGATGATCGTGCCAAGCCGCTCGCCGGTCTCGGCCGATCCCCCTCGTGTCTGTCTCCCCCCTTCTGCGCGATCCCGACGAATCAACGGCGTGCGGGCGGCTCGCCGGGAGACTCTACAACATGAAACGCAAAGCACTTTCCGCGGCCATCCTGCTGGCCACCAGTCCCGCCCTGGCGGACACACCGAATACCGACGATACCCAGACGCTGGAGACCGTCCAGGTCACCGCCGCGCGCATCGCGCAGACGGTGGACGAGACGCTCGCTTCGGTGACCATCATCGACCGCGAAGAGATCGAACGCCTGCAACCCCAGCAGTTCACC